>NZ_JAQFJE010000004.1:0-190241 GCF_030439945.1 Streptococcus sp. SI1 | reverse complement strand
CAAACTGATCTTCTCAATATATTGTCTGATATCTACTTATTTATTCTGGATATTTTAGCCCCTATACTTGTTTCTGACTTTATCAGTCTCTAACGACAACCTCAAAGCAAACCAAAAAGACTATAATTAGAAGCTAGTTTTACTGTTTTCTTTTATTTATCATTGTCAACAATCCTAAGATTATCGTTGCAATACCTAAAAACAGTACTGGCACATTAGTTGTGCTACCTGTAGATGGAAGGTTATGATGATTTGTCAAGACTTTATTAGCCTGCTTTTTCTCTGTGGCAGGTTTTTTAGTAGATTTTTTCTCTTTGTATTCTGGTACTTCATTTACAGTTCCTTCACCGCCGTTTACTCCTCCAGGAATGCTAGCACCTGTCAGATTCACAGGGAGGTTGTGTATACTTTCAATACTTCCTGATGCTAAACCAGTGATTTTTTGACCAATAGCTCCCTTATCAACCTTAAATAGCAAAGTTTTGCTGTCGTACTGGGTTATGAAAGTTGCTATTTTCCCATTAGTCAATTCGAGAGTTGGTGCCTGATTGACTAAAACTTCTGAATCAAACTCCAAGCCAACAACTCCTTTTCCCCTATCCACAGCTTTTTTCACTTTGACTTCTTTAGGAGAAATTAAATCTTTACTCAAAAAATCCCAGTTAAATTTCTTATAAGATAAAGTATAGGGATTTTGCCCATTCTCACGATGTTCATAAAATAATCCATACTCTCCGTTTCCTAGGTCTTGAAGAGAGTTATAAGCGAATTCTCCTTTTTGAATCAAATTGTGTTTCAACCAAGTCAACTCACCATTTTTCTCAACACGCGCCAAGTGCACCAAGCCATTCGTACGTTCTGGTCCACCTGCATTACTGAGGACAACATATTCTATACCATCATGCATGGTATGAATGGCAGACATTTGAACATAGACATCTTTAACCTGAGGATAGCGTTTAATTTCCTTTTCCCAAGTTGCACCACCATCTTTACTTGTAGCAACCTGAAGATCTCCTGTTAGGCCACGCATAAAGAGTTTGATATCTCCATTATTCAGTTGAACAACTGTTGATTCTGTATTTTGAGCATTCCTATTATTCATGGTAGAAGAATGTATCTTCTGACCTCCTACTTGCCGATTGTCATTAACTGCTTCGCCAGCATGCCAAGTTTCTCCATGGTCATCTGAATAAATCAAACGAGAAGATTGAGAACCATTCAAATGTGATACGTTATTGGTTGTATAAACTGGTATCAAGATACGCCCCTTGTGCTTTCCTGTACGCAGCACAATGCCTGTTCCAGGACCTGTTCCAAGGAATTTCATCCAGTCCTTACGAACCCCTGATGTAATATCTCTTGGTGCAGACCACGTTTTTCCATCATCATCACTGTAGGACATCCACAGATAACTTGTATAAGCTATTCTAAATGGATTTTTCTTACTCTGGGCAAAATAAATATTTCCAACCAATTCCTGACCTTTGTAAATATCTCCTTTATCTCTATAATCTGCTTTTGTAGGATTGACTACAACACGATAGTCTGTTTTCTGATTATTAGCATCATAAACTTCGCCATTCTCACGAATAGTGTAATGCCCAAATTCTCCTTGTTTATACAAGATTTGATAAGTCTTATCCCCTACCTGTTCATAAGCTTTTTCATTATTTTTAGGCATTCCAAAAATTCCCTTCCCCTCTGGGAACATATCATAAATTGCGAAGATTCTCTTCGTCGTTGGATCTTGAACTAGAGTCATGTCAATATTGAGAGGAGATGGTGCAACAGGATCCTTTGCATCAGGATTGTCCCTTAGATTGGACAAGACCTTCTTATCCCCCCAAGTTTTTCCATTATCCTCACTACGACGCACTACCATACCAATATCGCCATAGTCAGCGTGGTGTAACCGTCTTTGATCAGCACCAGCTATCAAAGTGCCTTTATCCGTTCTGAGAAGGGCAGGAATACGATAACTATTGATGCCTTCACTATTGGGTTGATTGTTATATCCGCTTTTAAAGACATCTGTCTTTTCAGTTAAAAGAGCTCCCTCGGGTAGCCTTTTCTCAAGATCTGATCGCTTAAAAAGTTGACTACGTTTTTGAACTTCCTCTGACGTCAAAGCACGATTATAAACCGTGAGATTTCTAACGTGCAAGTTGGAACCCCACATCATACTTCTCGCTCTATTAGTCTTACCAATCTGAACATGATTAACATCTGGCATATCTTTGATAAAACGTCCTGATAATTTACTTGTTCGAGACAGAACACCATTGACATAGAGCCTAACTTGTCCATTTGGATGATCCGAATTTGGTCCATCAACTGTAAAAGTGACAGAATTCCACTGGCCTGATTTAATTTTTAAGGGTGCATCATTATAACTATTGTAGAATTGTTTTCCATCTTTATCTCGACCCTCTACGATAGCAGTATTATTGTAAACTGCCATTGTAAAATATTCATTCTTAACCTTATCACTAGATACGGAAAAAAGATTATAAAATCGTGGCGCATTAGCATCTGCTTTAAATTCTATATGAATTGTTGCAGTTTGAAGCTGTTTTAATTTATCTAATTCCCCTGAAAGGTCAATTCTCTGATTATTTGAATCATTTGTTACAACATTCTCTTTTTCAAAGATCGTCTGAACATTTTCCAATTGTCTAGCATAGTAATCACGTGGAATAACATTAGTTTCTTTTAGCAAATCTGCTATAGAATTATTTATCCCTGATTCAACTTTTTTAGTATTCGCAAGCACTGTATTTACCTGTTTCAAGCCTGACAAAGCTAAAAAAATAGCTATTCCTATTACTATGAAAGTTGCCCCAACCACTAATTTACGAATTTTATCTTGTTTTTTCCAATTGAAAAAAGACCAATTCATTTTTTCTCCTTTCAAACCAAAAATAAAGCGCTTTCTTTTTTGCCGAAAATTTTTAATCCTTCAGATTAAAATACAAACAAAAAGAAATTAAGAAACTGATTAAAAACTTCTCTCCCCTTCAATCATTTACTGTTCTGTTTTTAAACCGATCAGTAAGAAAATCCCTCCTCTCTCATATGATTTTTCCCTTATTATACAACAAACACTTAAAGTTATATAGGGATTGGTATAGAATAGATTTTACTTTTAATATATTTTAATATTAAAATTTTTGTGAAAGTACTTTCTATACGCATTAAAAGAAAGTTGCTGTGTCACAACTATCACAACTATTGAGGATGATATCAGTTATTAATGTTGTCTTAAGTGAAATTATAGCTAAATTGAGGATGTTTAACATTTCTATTCAATTCTATTAAGCAAAGGAAAATTTTAGCAACACATGGATATCATCAACATCTTTGAAAACAACTTGATGAAGCTAAGGAAAAATAATATCTCAATATTTAGTATTAGGATTTACCAAGTAATTTGATGTTTCTTAAACCGTCTAATATAACATGTTATTCTCTTCAATTTTTTCTTGCTACCATACTTAAACAATTCACTATTAAGGTCTGAAAAGTGTTTAAGAGTAAAATATGAATATATTTTCTTTGTCTTTATCTTATACAATATGAAAATAATTTAATAAATATTCTGATGAATAAAGGGGTAAATTAAGTAACGATTTAATATTTTCACATGAAAAAATATTAAGAATTTCAAGGTAAAATATTTATATTTATCAAACTCATTATCAATTAACACAAAAAAACTGTGGATAGAGTATTTCCAAAATCATTTACGATTAAAGAAATAACTAATCCACAGTGATTTACTAAATATGCTGCTTAAAACTTGGCAGTATAGTATTCAATTGCACTAACTATTATATAAAAATAAGAAATAGAAACAAATATCGACTCTGATTTTGAATCAAAAAGTAATAAAGTTTGTGCCACTTATTCTGATTTTTGTTCTTCCATTTGTGACTTCACCTCATCATAGCTCAAAGCATGTGAAGAGCTTGTATTTGGCTCCTCAGGCATTTCGCCCGTTTCATATAACGATTTAATTTGATGACTATCAAGTGTTTCATACTTAAGAAGAGCTTCTGCAATTACCTTATGTTTATCACGATTTGATTGGATAATTTCAGCTGCTTTGTTACGCGCTTCATTAAGCAAATTACGAACTTCTTCATCAATTTCATATGCAGTCTGCTCGGAAATTGATTTTTGTGTACTTGCAGCACCAAACATCGCATGGTTTCCTTCATATTGAACTGGGCCAAGTTTTTCACTCATACCATACTCTGTTACCATAGCACGCGCCATCTGTGTAGCTTGTTCAAAGTCATTTGAAGCACCTGTAGTTTGGACATTGAAAATAATTTCCTCAGCAACACGTCCTCCCATCAATCCTGCAAGTTGTTCCTTCATATCTTCTTTAGATAAAAGAGTTTGATCTTCTTTTGGGAGAGCAATCATATATCCACCTGCACGACCACGAGGTACAATAGTTACCTTGTGTACAACACGTGCATTTGATAAAACAAGCCCAACAATTGTATGTCCTGCTTCATGATAAGCAACAATTTGACGATCACGTTGTGAAACTGTCTTATCTTTTTTAGACGGTCCTGCGATAACTCGGTCCTCTGCTTCATCAATATCAGAAGCATCAATAACTTTTTTATTCCGACGTGCTGCAACAAGAGCCGCTTCATTTAAGACATTTTCCAAGTCAGCACCAACAAAACCAGGAGTTTGTTGAGCAACCAATTTTAAATCTACATCTTCAGCAAGGGGTTTATTCCTAGCATGAACACGAAGAATCGCTTCGCGACCTTTTACATCTGGTTGACCAACAAGAACCTTACGATCAAAACGACCAGGACGCAAAAGAGCTGGATCCAAAACATCACTTCGGTTAGTAGCAGCTATGACGATAATCCCTTCATTCCCCTCAAAACCATCCATCTCAATCAAGAGTTGGTTAAGAGTTTGTTCACGTTCATCATTACCTCCACCAAGACCAACACCACGTTGGCGACCGACAGCATCGATTTCATCAATAAAAATAATAGCTGGGGCTGCCTTTTTGGCATCTTCAAAAAGTGAGCGAACGCGGCTAGCACCAACACCAACAAACATTTCAACAAAATCAGAACCTGAGATACTAAAAAATGGAACACCTGCTTCACCAGCTACAGCTTTAGCAAGAAGGGTTTTACCAGTTCCAGGAGGGCCCTCAAGAAGGACACCAGCTGGTATACGAGCTCCCAATTTTGTATAACGCTTAGGATCTTTTAAAAATTCAACAACTTCAACTAGTTCTTGTTTTTCTTCTTCTGCACCTGCAACATCAGAAAAGCGCACTTTTATATCTTCTTTGTTTGTCGCACGAGCTTTATTACGTCCAAAACTCATAGCTCCGCGCGCTCCACCGCCTCCACCTTGATTCATCATAGAAAACAAGAAGAAAGCAAAAATTGCAAATGGAACAAGAGTTGTCAGAACTTGAATCCAAACACCACTTGAACTTTCACGTTTAATGGTAATTTCAGTTCCTTTAGCTGATGCTAATTTTTGCAATTCAGCTACTGTTAAATCTGAAGGTAGAATAACACTAGTAAAGCGACTTACAGATGTAGAAGAAGGCGTAAAAAACTGAATCCCTGTATTATCTTTTACTTTCTTGGCTTTCCTATATGTACCTGTAACTTCAATAACACTACCATTTGGTTGATAGCTAATATCCTTTACATTGCCATTTTTAATTTGTTTAACTAGTTCGGTATAGTTAATTTGTTGGCTGCGACCCACAGAACTTCCAGCTGAAAAATACTGAAAACCTGTAATAACAACGACAATGATTAAAATGTATAGGAAAGGATTTTTTATAAAACCATTATTTTGTTTATTTTTCATTTATCTATCAATATACCTTTTTATTTTGTATAAACTTCTTCTTTTAAAACACCCACATATGGGAGATTCCGATAATTTTCATCAAAATCCAAACCATAACCCACTACAAATTCATTTGGAATCGTAAAACATGTATAATCCGCTTCAATATCAACTTTTCGGCCTTCGGGTTTATCTAAAAGTGTGGCAATTTTAACAGACGCAGCTTTTTTTTCTTTAAATAGTTCACAAAGACTCTTCAACGTTTTCCCTGTATCAATAATATCTTCAACAAAAAGAATATGACGTCCAGCAACATCTTGATCAATATCTTTTATAATATGGATAACACCACTACTAGAAGTTCCACCATGATAACTTGATACTAACATAAAATCCATTTCAATATGAGTATCAACATGCTTTATCAATTCTGCCATAAATGGAACAGAACCCTTAAGAATTCCAACAAAAATAGGATTTTTCCCTGCATAATCACCAGTTAATTGAGCCCCTAGCTTTTGAGCTGCTGTTACGATCTCATCATGTGAAACCAAAACTTTCTTAATGTTTTGTTCTAGCATCTTTTTTACCTATCTAAATTTTGAATATAAAGTTTGTTATACATTATATCATTTTTTTGACTCTTACTCAAATTACTTGTTACGATTCCAGCAATTGCTATGATTTCCCCATTTTGTTCAATAATAACAGCATTTTTTCTTTGATCTATAGGAATTTTTTGATCAATAAAATACCGACGAAGTTTTTTATAATGTTGATTCAAGAATATTTTATCTTGTTCTCTTCTGCGTCGAAGTATAATTTCTGTTTCACGTGAAACAAATACTTCTTGAATTTCTGTACCACGAAGTTCTTTTCCAAAAGAAAAGCGATAATTACCATATTCCACAATATCGTTATATTTTAACAAAATTGAATCCACTTTTAAATCAGACTGTGGACTGATTTTACGAATCTCAAAATAATTATAATTTTTATATAGCTCATAATCCGCTTTAAGTAGTTGTTGATAATTAGAATGTTTGTTTAAGATTGTTAAAATATCAGAAAACTGTGCTTTACTTATCTGTAAATCAGGAAATTTCTTTAAATAAGTCTGTAGCAAAAAACTTTGTACACAATAAGGTTGATATTGGAATTCCTTTACATTTGTTAATTCAATATTCTTCGTTAAATATACTAATGCATCTTGCATTTGAGAAATCTCTATTCCAAATTCTATTAAATGTTTTTTTAGTTGTGGATTTTCTTTTTCCAAAATTGGGAAATAATCGTTTCGAATCCGATTGCGCAAGTAATGATTTTCTTGATTTGTCCAATCTTCAAAGTGAAAAATAGTAGGGAAATCTGATTTTTGAAAAGACAGCAATGGTCTTATCAATTCTCCATTCGCAAATCTTTGTTTTTCCTTTATTCCTGAAATATGAAATAAACGACTACCACGCAAAATTCTCATAAAAATTGTTTCTGCTTGATCATCAGCATGATGTGCTGTTACTAAGGCTGTGCACTGTTCCTCTTTCATAATTTTTTTGAAAAAACTGTACCGAAAAGCACGTGCTTTTTGTTCTGAAAAAGGTCCAGAAAAACTCGATGTAAAAATATTTACACCAAGTTTCTTTGCTATTTTTTTTAATTCTTGTTCTTCAAAATCTGATTCTTCTCTCAGTCCATGATTAACATGAGCAAGACAAATTTCTATTGCTAATTTTTTACGATATTTATAAAGCCAGTCAAGTAAGGTCATAGAATCTCGTCCACCAGAAATAGCAAGTAAAATTTTTCTATGATGTTTAAAATAGCCTTTTTTTTGCACCAACTGAAAAAATCGTTGTTCTATCATTTCAAAACCTCATAAATGTCATCTGCGATTTGAGAAATGGTATCATAATCAGAATTATTTGTAAAAATAGATAAGATAAAAGGAGAGGTTGCATAAACAATAGCAACATCATGCTTAAAATCATAAGCATCCCCAATTTTATGAGCCACTTTTACATTTATATTTTTAGAAATGCGCTGTGTATCAAAATTTGTTTGCGATAATGCATTTATAATATCACCATTTTGTTCATAGATAGCTTCCATCACATTTCCTGCCATCTTTGCTGAAGCATTACGTTTTTCTATATCCCATTTTTTCCCAGCAATTTGTTCAATAGTTGTTTGATAAGTACTATCTGATTGATTGGTAATATAGTATCCTAAAATATTTGTAGCTGCATTATCTGATTCTTTTGCAATATGATTAATCAAATCTTGAATACTGTAATGATTATTATCTGCTTTTTTAGAAATGCTTCCACTACCTTCTGTATTATAAGCTCCTAAATAATCATTTACTGCTGGAATATATTTTAAGCCAGAAGATAGACTATATTTTCCCTCATTCAATTGCTTTTGAGCGTAATAAAGAATAGGAAGTTTTGCTACACTAGCAGAATACATTTCCAAATCTGGGTTGATACCAGCCGTTTTTCCAGAACCTAATTGTTTCACATAGATAGAATAGTCTGCCTTATTATACTTACTTGTTAAGATTTCTTGAACTTTATCCATACGATTATCTGTATCAGACAAATATTTCATATCAATCCAACCTTTTCCTTCAACATAGGCATATTTTCCAGATATTGTTTCAGCAAGTTGAGTAATTTTTACTGAATGATAAGGCAGCAGATTTGTCTTAATTTCCTTTGTTCCGGTTACAAAAGCTTGATTATAAACTACAAATGACGGCTTGAGCCACATTGTTTGAGAAACAGCTGTGCTTGATTGAACAACATCATCATAAATCATTCGTTTATCAGCAGGAACGAATTTTCCATCAGCAAGCTTAAATACTGGAATACCTTGTTCATTGACCTGTAATTCAGAAAGTTTAATTGATGTATTCGGAGTTAAATTCCCAGCTACTTTTTCCAATTTTAATGATGTATAAGTTGGAATTTGCTCATAAACATTTGGATTTGTTGGAAGATCAGTGTAATAGTTACTGTATACTGTACTAGTGATTTCATACTGTTGCTTTGCAGTTAATTTAACATCTTGTTCTGTACTTACCACTATTTTTGCAGTAAAGAATGCTGGCAACAATAATAAAAATAGTAACTTACGCATGTTCTCTCCCTTCTTTTTTGATCATCTCTAACTTTATAGCCTGATTTTTTTTAGATAACTCTTCTAACTTTTCATCTGAAAAATCCAAAAATTGCTCAATTGTTTGTAATAATTTTTCCATTTTTATTGTGGTAACAATCCTGGAATTGTATAAATATATTCCCCTTTTTTAGAATAATAATATTTAGCACGAGCATACTTTGCAGCATACTCCTCATTTTTTAATTTATTAGCAAAAGCTTTTTGAGATTCTTTTTCGTTGCTTATTTCCTCATATTTCTTTTGTAAATGTGTCAATTGTGCTCGATGTTTTAATAAATTTTGATAACTTTGAACCAAATTAAATGTTGGTAAAATAAACAATAAGATAACTAAAATCAATACCCAACCCATAAAGCGATTCTTCTTTCTTTTTTCTTGCTCTAAATAACGACGATGTTGATTTTCATCTTGTATATAGCGATTATTTAATTGAACAATATTTCTAACCATCTACTTCTACCCTTGTCTCTTTTATAATTTCATACATTTTAGCAGCATCTTCTTTTTTAGTACTGTCTTTCATTTCTAAAACTCGAACTAGCAAATTTTTATTTCCAAAACGAATTTCTATTTCATCATTGATTTTTAAATCTGTTGAACTTTTCGCTAAAATTCCATTTACTTTAATTCTTCCCTTATCCGCCACTTCTTTAGCAATAGGACGACGTTTTATAATACGGGATACTTTTAAATATTTATCTAATCTCATAAAGCTACCTCAATTTATTATTTTACCATTTTTTAAGAAAATATTATAGATGAAAACATAACTTTACAAAATTGTAAAGTTAGTAATCCTTCTTTTTGTTTTTAATCTCAATTAATTTTTTTGAAAATTTCATGACTTCTTCTAAAATTTTATAATCTTTTTTATTCCTTACATCAAATATCACTTCAATCAAGCCTTTATCTTCTGTTATTCTTGCTTTTAAATCTGTTACAGAAAGAGCTTTAAAATAATCTTGAGTTAAGAAAAAACGTTGAGAAACTTTTTCAAACTGAACCACTACAGATTGTTGTTTTCTCTCAATGAGTTGCACAAAAACTTGATCTAAATAAAATTTTATAAGGCCAATTTCCAATAGAAAGGCAACAACATCTGGATATTCTCCAAAACGATCAATCAACTCATTCTGTAATTCTTCATAATTTACACGACTGTCAATCTCATGAATCCGTTTGTAAATTTCAATTTTTTGTCTTTCATCAGCAATATAATCTGTAGGAAGATAGGCATCAATTTGTAAATTAATTTCAGCATTTCCTTTTTTCCTTTTTATCTCTTTTCCTTGTCTCTTAGCAATAGCTTCCTCCAGCAATTGAGAATACATTTCAAATCCAACAGAATCAATAAAGCCAGACTGTGAACTTCCTAAAATATTTCCTGCACCACGAATGGATAAATCACGCATAGCAATTTTAAAACCAGAACCCAATTCTGTAAAACCTTTTATAGTTTCTAAACGTTTTTGAGAAATTTCTGTTAAAGACTTATCAGGATGATACATGAGATAAGCATAAGCAATACGATTGCTACGACCAATACGTCCTCGTAATTGATATAAGGTTGACAACCCCATATGATCTGCATTTTCAATAAAAAGAGTATTAACATTAGGAATATCAACACCAGTTTCAATAATTGTTGTTGTAACTAAAAGATCATATTCACCATTGATAAAATCAAGTAAAGTACTTTCAAGAAGGATTTCACTCATTTGACCATGCACATATCCAATAGAAGCCTCTGGAAGCAATGTTTTCAATTCTGAAACTTTTTGCTCCATTGTGTCAACCTTATTGTAAAGATAGTAAATCTGACCTCCTCTATCCATTTCTCTTAAAACTGCATCTCTAATAACTGTTGAATTACTTTCTAAAACATAAGTTTGAATTGGATAGCGGTTTGTTGGAGGAGTTTCAATAACTGATAAATCACGTATACCTAGCATAGACATATGGAGTGTACGAGGTATTGGAGTAGCCGTCAAAGTTAAAACATCGACTTTCGTTTTCAATTCTTTTAATTTTTCTTTATGTTTAACCCCAAAACGTTGTTCTTCGTCAATAACAATAAGTCCTAAATCAGCAAATGCAACATCTTTTGACAAAAGACGATGCGTTCCAATAATAATATCCACTTGATCTTTTTTTAATTTTTCTAAAATTATTTTTTGTTCAGATTTACTTTTAAAGCGACTTAATACTTCAATATTGATAGGAAAATCATTGAAACGTTCCTTAAAATTCGTATAGTGCTGTTGTGCCAAAACAGTAGTAGGAACTAAAATTGCCACTTGTTTATGATCATTTACTGCTTTAAAAGCAGCTCTCATAGCTACTTCAGTCTTTCCAAAACCAACATCCCCAACTAAAAGACGATCCATAGGATAGTCACTTTCCATATCCTTTTTAACTTCCTTTATGGAACGTAGTTGATCTTCTGTTTCTATATAAGGAAAAGCATTATCAAATTCTTGTTGATATGAATCATCACTAGAAAAAGCAAACCCTTTTAACTGACTTCTCTCTGCATAGAGTTTGATTAAGTCCTCAGCAATATCTTCAACTTGATGTTGCACTCTCTGTTTAGTTTTTTGAAACCGTCCATCATTTAATTTATTGATTTTAGGCTCTTTACCACCACTCGCAACATATTTAGAAAGTAAATGAATCTGATCAACAGGAATTGAAATACGATCTGCATTTTGATACTGAATAGTAAGATAGTCACGGTGAATTCCTGAAATTTCAATTGTTTCAATTCCTAAATATCGACCAATTCCATGAACATTATGAACAACATAATCTCCCTTTTCTAGCTCATTATAATTTTTCAGACGTTCAGCATTAGAGAGATTCTGTCTTCGAACTTTCCGTTTTACTTTTTTTTGCAAAATATCATACTCAGTAATCAACACAATTTTTTCATCTACAAAATTAAAGCCTTGAATTAAAGATCCTTTCACTAATTGAATAGCATGTTCATGGATTTTATTATCATTGACATAATCAAGTGGAATATTATATTCTTGTAAAGCTTTATGTAAACTTTGAAAAGTTAATGAAGAATTCGATTGTAAAATGACTGTATAATTAGATTTTTTATAACGACTGATTTCTTCTTTTAAAAGTTGGAATTGACTAAAAAACTCCTGCATAGGATACTGATTAAATTGATAAAGAGAGTCAAATTTTAAATTTCCAAATCCTTTATGAAAATTTGAAAAGAAGGTAGCTGGTTTATATTTTCTAAATACTGAATAGACATCTGCAAAATAAGATTGTTTTACAACAGATTTACCGTTTTGTAAATTTTCTGTCAATAAATCTGCTGCTTCTAATTGAAACTGAGTATGTTTATTTATAATTTTTTGAAAATCATCAAAGAAAATAGGGCTATGTTTTGGAAGATAGTCAAGAATTGTCCATTTATTTTGATAAAAAATAGATAATAGTTTTCTTACATCAGCATGTTGGATTTGTTTTTTTATACTATCTAAAATTTCTTCCAAATAAGATTTTAATGTTGAATCTACAGTTTTTTCTATCTGAGTTTCTATTTTTTTCTGTGCATTTTTATAGTCTACTGTAGTAAATAGAACATCTGTGGCAGGATGAATACACACACTTTCTACATTTTGAATAGAGACTTGGCTTTCTGGATCAAATAAACGAATACTATCAACTTCATCACCAAAAAATTCAATCCTAAAAGGCATTTGACTAGAACGTTCAAAAATATCTAAAATGTCACCTCGAAGACTAAATTCCCCTTGATTCAATACTTGTAACACTCGCTTATAACCTGAATTTGACAATTGAAAAATCAAATCATTTAGATCATATTCTTGCCCTATTTTTAGATTGATATAAGCCGAATTAAAATTAACAGGATTAGGTAAAAAAAGTTGACTAGCAGCCACATTAACTATCAAAAACCCTGATTTTTGAGAATTTAATAAAAAATCTAGAGCTTCTAAACGAGAAAAAATCTTTTCTTGAGAAAAAAAGATAAACTCAGATAAGGGAGTATCATCTGCAAGAAATGTATAAACCTTTTCTTCCCCTACCAAGCCAATCAAATCACTAGAAAGTTTCTCTGCCTCACTATAAGTAGATGTTAAAATAAGAATTTTATGATTACTCTCTACACAAGATGCCATTGTAATAATTTTAGTTGAAAATGATAACCCCATCAATAGTTGTCTAGTTGACTTATTTAGGTTTCTTTGCCAATCAGCTATCTGTTTATTTTGATTAAATAACTCAATAATATCCATCTCTTTATCCATTATATTGTTGCATTGTTTGTTCAAAATTCTTAAATTGTAAATAATATTTTACAGCATTGTCAACTCTGTCAAGTGTGTTCAAAATTGTAACATAATCTTCTTTTACAAATTTTCCTAATACATAGTGAATAATTGTTGTCTTATTTTGAGGACGACCAATACCTATTTTTATTCGTTTAAATTCTTGAGTTCCAATATGTTTAATAATTGATTTAATGCCATTATGACCACCAGCAGAACCTTTTGCTCTTAATCGAATTTTCCCTACTTCCATATCTAAATCATCATAAATAACTAATAAATCTTCACTATTTAGACCATAGTAAGATAAAAGAGCATGAACAGCTTTTCCACTTTCATTCATAAAAGTTGTTGGTTTAACAAAATATACTTTTTCTTCATTTAAAAATGTAGAAGTAATTTCTGCCTGAAAAATTTTATCAGTTGTAAACTTTAAATTTTGTTCTTTACACATTTTGTCAATGAGCATAAACCCTACATTATGTCTTGTTTCAAAATATTTCTCTCCAGGATTTCCTAATCCTACAATCATCTTTACCATTTTTTACCTCTAAAAATACCAAAAGGGCTGGAATCATTTTTCCAACCTCATTCATATTAATTTACAATACTTTACACATTAAATCTAAATTCCATAATATCGCCATCTTGAACAATATATTCTTTTCCTTCTTCACGCAGCCGTCCTGCTTCCTTGACTCCCTTTTCACTCCCATATTTTACTAAATCATCATAAGACATAGTTACAGCACGAATGAAGCCTTTCTCAAAGTCTGAGTGGATAATTCCAGCTGCTTGTGGTGCTTTCATACCACGTTTAAAGGTCCAAGCCCGTACTTCTTTCTCACCAGCTGTAAAGTAAGTGCCAAGTCCTAATAAATGATAGGCTGCTCTAGTTAATTTGTCAACTCCAGATTCATTCAAGCCCATAGCCTCCAGAAATTCAATTTTATCTTCATCATCTAACTCAGAAATTTCTTCCTCAGCACGTGCTGATATAACCACTACCTCTGCATTTTCAGTTACTGCAAATTTACGAATTTGCTGAACATATTTGATATTATCTGGATCTGCTACTTCGTCTTCACTAACATTTGCAACATAAAGAACAGGTTTTGTGGTCAATAAAAATAATCTTTTAACAATTTTTTGTTCTTCTTCATCAAATTCAATGGTACGAGCTGATAACCCATTTTCTAAGACTGGCTTAATTTTTTGTAAAACTTGAAACTCTGCTACTGAATCTTTATCTTTTTGCGTTCGAGCAATTTTTTCTACACGTGCATACCGTTTGTTGATACTTTCTAAATCTGCTAAAATCAACTCTAAATTAATCGTCTCAATATCAGCCATTGGATCTACAAAATCAGATTCACGTCCTTGTTCACGCATAACATTCTCATCGTCAAAAGCACGAACTACATGAACAATGGCATCTACTTCCCTAATATTAGCCAAAAATTGATTTCCAAGCCCTTCTCCTTTTGAAGCTCCCTTTACAATCCCTGCAATATCTGTAAATTCAAAAGTCGTTGCTACCTTTTTCTGTGGTTTGATGAGTTCTGTTAATTTATCCAACCGAACATCTGGAACTTCTACCCGTCCAACATTAGGATCAATCGTTGCAAAGGGATAATTAGCTGCCTCTGCTCCTGCTTTTGTAATTGCATTAAATAAAGTGGATTTTCCAACATTAGGTAATCCTACAATTCCTGCTGTTAAAGCCATTTAGCTCTTCCTTTCATCTTTTCAATTCAATAAACAATTATATCATATTTACAATTATTTTACTTATAACTGAATCATTTTAACAAAATGTTGTTTTTTCCTTATAAAAATATTATAATTTTATTAAGGTATAGGAGGTAATACTATGAAAAAAAGATATTTAAAACCATTATTGGTCGGTTTTGTTTCATTGTTTGCACTCATCACTCTTATTGCATGTGGAACTCAGGAAAAAAAGATGTCATTTCAAAGAATTGATCAAAATTTACAATATGACTTGCGTCTAACCTATTATTATAAGAATGATGTTGTCACAAAACAAACTACTAAGTCATTTTTATCTTACAAATCTTTAGGGGCCACTAAAAAAGAAGATGTAAAAGATAAAATTGATAAAGCTTCTCAAAGGTATCAAAATATCAAAGGAATTAAAGAAAAAGTTACTTATGAAAAGAACGGAGTTAAAGAAACTGTAGAAATTAACTTTAACAAAGTGGATTTTGATAAATTAGCAACTTTGCCCGGAATGTATACAGATAAGAATACGAGAAAATCCAAAAAAGTTAGTATGAAAGCCAGTAAAACTCTCCTAACAGGTAAAGGATTTAAAGAAATTACAGATGATAAATTTGAAAAATTAAAATAAGACTAAAAAAGGTGCTAAAACATTAATGTCCTAGCACCTTTTTTAGTCTTCGTTCAAATTCATATCGGCTCAACATTACAAGATGTTGACAATTTGTACAGCGGATTTTAATATCTGCCCCCACTCGAATAATTTCCCAACGATTTGCTTTTTTACCTGTAGACTTTATTGTACAGGCATGTGGCTTTTTCATCTCAACAAAATTTCCTACATCATACATTAGTTTGTTCTCACTGGTGTAATCAATTGAATAAAGTTTTCTGTGTCATCACTTGGTAACAAAGTGAATGGGCGAACTGCTGAAATAAAGCTGATTGTAACCTTTTCACTATCAATAGCTTTTAAAGAATCAATTAAATAAGTTGGATTAAAACTAATAGTTAAATCTTGGCCTGAAATACTTTCAGTATCAATTTCTTCGTTCACACGACCAACTTCAGGAGAATTAACATGAGCACTAACTACGCCATTTATAATTTCTAATTTAACTGTTCCATTTTGAGTTGCATTTGAAAGAAGACGCGCACGTTCCATTGCATAACGAAGGTTATTTTTATCAAAAGTTATGACACTAGTAAACTCTGTTGGAATTAAACGGTCCGTATCAGGATAATTTCCTTCTAAAAGTCGAGTATAAAAGCTAATATTTTCGCTTCTAAAGAGTAATTGATTATTTGTGAAGTAAATCTCTACTGTTTCAATATCATCCGTAAAAACAGCTGAAAATTCGCGTAGAGAACGACTAGGAATAACAACATCAAAGTTATCCCCATTTTCTTCCAAAATAATCTTCTTTTGGCTCATGCGGTGAGAATCTGTTGCAACTGTTTTTAAATTTTTATTTTCCGTTAAAACAAAATGAACTCCCGTTAAAATTGGACGACTTTCTTGGATACTAGCTGCAAAAGCTGTCTCGTTAATAATCTTTTTAAGAACACTTGTTTCAAGCACTAGAGGGGTACTTACTGAAATTTCTTGAATACGAGGATATTGATCTGCATCTTTTCCTTTTAAGGTGATTTCTGATTTGCCACTTGTTAAAACAATTTGCTTTTGTTCAATTTCTTTAAAATCAAATATTATATCAGGAAGACTTGATACAACATTAATAAAAAATGTTGCTTCAAGTAAAATGGACCCTGAAGAAGTTATTAAAAGTCCTGCATTTTCGTTTTTAATTGAAATAAAATTCTCAATAGAAATTTGTCCGTTAGAACCAATCAATGTAATCCCTTCGCTTGTGACATCAATTTTTACTGTGGAAAGGATTGGAATAGCATTTTTGTGGCTAATAGCTCTTTTGGTGGTATTTAAAGCTTGTAAAAATAAATTTTTATTAATTGAAAAGTTAATCATAGAAGCTCCTTTTATTATTTTATAATTATTAGGTTAATAGTAATAGTAGTTTATGTGAAATGTGTGGATAAGTTTTAAAATTAGTGACAGAGTACCAAAATGAACTTGTTTATAAATTGTGAATAACTTTAGCTTTTTTCTCAAATTATCCACAATCATCTGATTTTATTTTTTATGTTTTCTATTTCTAAACGAAGATTATCATCTGTTTCGAGCATTGTTTTTATTTTCCCATGAGCATGTATAACTGTTGTATGATCCTTGCCACCGAATTCTCTTCCAATTTTTGGAAGGGAATTATCAGTTAATTCACGTGTTAAATACATAGCTACCTGTCTAGCAAGGACAATATTTTGAACTCGGCGACTTCCCTTCATTTCTTTAACACTGACTCCATAGAAATTTCCAACTTCTGTTTGAATTTTATCAATTGGAATAACCAACATTTGATTTGCATCTTGTTTTCGAGCTCGAATAGCTTCAGCAGCAACATCAATTGTAATTTCTTTAAGATTTTTTACTCTAGCCATGAGAGAAATATCATTTAAGGCACCTTCTAAATCGCGAACATTTGAATCAAATTGACCTGCTAGATATTCTAAGGTATCATTTGGAAAAATATAATCCAAATCTTCTATTTTATTGCGTAAAATGGCAACTCTTGTTTCGAAATCTGGTGGGGTAATATTTTGAGTTAATCCCCATTTAAAGCGCGTGACCAAACGTTCTTCAAGATTATCCAGATGGTCAGGACTACGGTCACTTGTTAGCACAATTTGTTTATTTTCCCCATGCAAAGCATTAAAAGTATTAAAAAATTCTTCTTGAGTGGAAACTTTCTTTCCTCCCAAAGACTGAATATCATCAATCAATAAGAGGTCAAGGCTTCGATAAGTTCTCTTAAAGCTTTCCATTTCTCCCAACCGAAGATGTTCCAAAAAGTCATTGATAAAGGTCTCAGCAGGGATATATTTCACTCTGGCATCTGGAATGTTTTCTAAAATTTGATTTCCAATTGCATTTAGTAGGTGAGTTTTTCCTAATCCTGGTCCACCATAGATAAATAATGGATTATAAGTTGTTGCCAAATTTTCAGAAACAGCTAGTGCAGCTGATAGAGCCCAAACGTTCCCATCACCTTGGACAAAATTATCAAATGTATATTTTGCTTTTAATCCAGTTTCAATAGGAGGAAGACTTATTTTAACCTCTGACTGGTTTGTATTTGTTGACTGAGTAACTTCGTTACTTTCTTCTTGAAAGATATACTGGACTGTAATTTGATTATTGAAAATTTCAAAACCTGCAGTAATGATGACGTCTGCTAAGTTTTGATCCCAAAATAATTGTTTGACTGGACTATCAAGAAGTATGGTAGCTTGAAAATTTTCAATTTTAATTAACTGAGCTCCTGAAACAAAATAGTCATATGTATTTTTTTTAATTTGTTTTTGAGCTAATTCTAAAACACGCGCCCAAAAACGAGATTCTTGTGTCATAAAAAACCTCCTTTACCAATTATTTTTAAGTCTTATTTAGTAGTCTATAGAAAATAGTTTACCATAAAACACCAAAGTTTTCCACAATCTGTGGAAATAAATTCACAATGTTTTTCTGAGTTTTCCACAGATTGTTGATAAAACGATTCTTTTGTGATTTACCAAGGTTTTCTTATAAGAATATAGTGGATAATTCTGTGAATTTTAAAAATAAAAATAACAGCTTTATGTAAAGCTGTCAATAATTCTTTGATATTCTTCTTGATTTGAAAAGTGAATACAGATTTTTCCAGATTGAGACTGCTTGGAAAATCGGAGTGAAATATCTGTACCAAATATCCTTTTTAACCTTTCTTCTTCTTCTTTGATAAAAAGTTGATTTTTATTTTTTGTTACAGTTTTTGTTCGTTTTGGGTGCAATTGTTTTTCTAGTTTTCTAACTGAAAGTTCTTGAGATAGAATTTTTTCAAACCAGTGATTTTGCTCTTTTTCTGAGAGATTGATAAGCAGGCGAGCATGTCCTTGAGAGATATTTCCTTCTTTTACTGCTTCAATGATATTGGATGGTAAATTTAATAAACGAACAGAATTTGTAATGTAAGGGCGAGATTTTCCTATTGTTAGAGCGATTTCTTTGTGTGTCAATCCCTTGTCAATTAAATATTGATAAGATTGTGCTTCTTCTATAGGATTGAGGTCTTCTCTTTGTAAATTTTCAATGATAGCTTGCGTTATCATTTCATCATCTGTTAATTCTTTTATAATAGCTGGTATATTAGTTAAACCTGCTAATTTAGCAGCTCTAAAACGTCTTTCACCAGCTAGTAATTCATAACCAATTATTGGAGATTTTCGTACAATGATGGGCTGAATAATTCCATGTTCTTTTATAGAATTAGCAAGTTCAGTAATTTTGTCTTCTGAAAATTCTTTTCTTGGTTGATAAGGATTGGTTTGTATGTCATTAAGTGTAATGTATTGATATTTTTCCATGTTCCTATAGAATAACACACCTTTACAATTCTGTAAAGGTGTGTTATTAAAGTATCAATTATTTGAATTTAAATCTTTTGTAGATTTTGTAAGTTTAATGGTGGTGGTTGTTTCTTTTCCATTACGATAAAATGTAATTTTTATATCATCACCAATTGAATGTTTGTATAAAGCAGATTGTAAATCATTTGCTGAGGAAATGTCTTTTCCATCTATCTTTGTAATAACATCATATTTTTGAAGTTTTCCTGCTGCAGGCATTCCAGACTGAGCTGAACGAACAACAACTCCTGCAGTCACTTTTGCTGGAAGTTTCAAACGTGATAAATCAGAACTAGATAGATTACTAATATCAATCATTTGAATTCCTAAAGCTGGTCGCGTAACTGCTCCGTTTGATTCCAATTGGCTGATGATGTTGGTGACATCATTAGATGGAATAGCAAAACCTAATCCCTCTACAGATGTTCCACGATTACTAGCAATTTTACTTGAAGTAATACCAATAACTTGCCCTTGGATATTTACAAGTGGACCACCAGAATTCCCAGGATTAATCGCTGTATCTGTTTGAATAGCCTGAGTAGAGATAGTTTGACCATCTTCAGATTTTAAAGACACATTACGATTTAAGCTAGAAATAATTCCTTGAGTAACAGTATTTGCATAATTTGATCCAAGTGGGCTACCAATAGCAATAGCAGTTTCTCCAACAGTTAATTTACTAGAATCACCAAATTCAGCAACTGACTTGACTTTGCTTGCACTAATACGGACGACAGAAATATCTGAGTAAGTATCTGAGCCTACGATTTCTCCTGGAACTTTGTTACCATCCGCTAAACGAATATCCACTTTACTAGCACCATTAATAACATGAGTATTAGTTACAAGATAGGCATACTTACTGTCTTTTTTATAAATAACCCCTGAACCTTCGCTTGCTACTCTTTGTGAGTTATTATTGTTACTATTAAAGTCATCATTTCCAAAAATGCTATTTTGAGATTTATTATTAGCATAGGTAATAACAGAAACAACAGCATCCTTTACTTTATTGACCGCCTGTGTTGTAGAATTGGTATTTTTATAAGATGTAGTAACATGGTTAACCTTAGTGGTAGTTGTGTTGTTTTTATTTAATTTTGAAGAAGTTACATTTCCTAATAAACCACCAATAAAACCTATAGCTAAGACCATGAAAAGCCATAAGAATTTTTTTGTGAAATTTGAAGAGTTTTTCATATTTTCCTCCTAGTTATTTCAATTACTGAAAGTATAAATAATTTATCTTAATTATAACTTAAATATTAAGTTTTTCCACAAATTGTGGAAAACTTTTAAAAACTGTGAGTTTCTTAGTGATTTATAAGGTTTTTGAAAGAATATTTAATTTGTTATTATGTGAATAAGATGTGAAATAATTGTGGATATGGTAAAATAAAAATATGAAAATAAAACTTGTAACTGTTGGAAAACTAAAAGAAAAATACCTTAAAGATGGAATTTCAGAGTATACTAAACGGCTGAACCGCTTTACTAAGTTTGATATAATTGAACTTCCAGATGAAAAAACACCAGATAAAGCAAGCCACTTAGAAAATCAACAAATTCTTGATAAAGAAGGAGCTCGTATTTTATCAAAACTAGCTGATAAAGAATTTGTGATTGTTTTAGCTATTGAAGGTCAACAATTTCCATCAGAAAAATTTAGTAAGATATTAAGTGATATAACTATTCGTGGAATCTCAGATATTACTTTTGTAATTGGAGGAAGCCTTGGTTTATCTACTGCTGTTAAAAAAAGAGCTAATTTATTAATGAGTTTTGGAAAATTGACTCTTCCTCATCAATTAATGCGATTGGTTTTAGTAGAACAAATTTATCGAGCGTTTATGATTCAACAAGGAAGTCCTTATCACAAGTAATCTTGACGTTATAGGCTTTTTTTGTTAAAATGATAGAGCATTGGTCTCATAGCTCAGCTGGATAGAGCATTCGCCTTCTAAGCGAACGGTCGCAGGTTCGAATCCTGCTGGGATCATATAAGTTTTAGGCACGAAAGAGGCGTGCCTTTTTCTTATCTGTGCAAAAAGTCTTTTGAGATGTAAAAATGTATCGTTTAGAGATTTTTTTAATTTAGTTATCAAGATTTTGTATAATTTTCTTGTAAGGTTTCTTACAAAAAATATTAAGGAGAAATTATGAAAAAGTTGTTTGCTAAAAAAGAGGTAGTAAAAAAGGAAGTTGTGAAATTTAAAGAGTTAAATGATGAACAGTTAGATAAAGTTATTGGTGGGGATAGTCGAATCAGAATGGGATTTGATTTTTCTAAACTTTTTGGTAAATAAATGTTCAGGAGTAAGTATGGTGAAAATAGAATTTATATATTGGGTTATATTCTCCATTATAGAAGCTATTTCTGTTGTATATTGTTATAAGAAGATAAGTAGAGTGAATAAAGTGAATATTCACTTTACTTTATTATGTTTAGGAATTGTATTTTTGACTGATTTTACTACAATAATACATTATTCGGTTAGATATATAATGTTTTTTATTCAACCATTATTTTTTTATTTATACTTTGTTAAAGTAAAAAAAGTTAAAAAACATTCGTCTTTATTTTTAGCACTATTTTTATCTTTAGCTGTATCAGGTTCTGAAACCTTCTTTTCAGTTATTATTTCTTCTGTTACAGGTGATAAGTTTGTTGATAGATATTGGGGATTGTTCTATATTTTTATTAATATTATTTCTTTAGTTTTCATTTTAAAAGCAATTGATTATTTTAAGTTTAATTTTAAATATTTTAAAAAGATAGATTTTAAAGAAAATATTGTACAATTAAATTTTTATCTATTATTTATTCATCTTTTATTAAATATATCGCATTGGCTTAGTAACATGAAAAATTTAAATAGTTTTTCTAGTATGATTGCTACAATTTGCTTTTTAATGTTTATGTCAATTTTGTTCTACTTACAATCTATTCGCGAAAAATATGAAAAAGAAGAACAAATTAAGCAAAAAGAACAGGAACAACTGCAATTACAAAAATATACAGATGAAATTGTTAATCTGTATAATGAAATTCGAGGTTTTCGTCATGATTATGGTGGGATGTTGGCAAGTTTTCAATCAGCTATTCATACAGGTGATATAAAAGAAGTGGAGCGAATCTATCAGGAGGTTCTCGTAAATGCTAATTTACAGCTTCGTTCTGATAAATATACGTATTTTGATTTAAATAATGTTGGAGATTCAGCACTTAGAAGTGTTATGACGCAAACATTGTTTAAGGCACGAGATTACAATATAGAATTAACATTTGAAGTAAAAGATTTTGTTAAACCTTTGCCAATTAAATTGTTAGATTTGGTTAGAATGACAAGTGTCCTTTTAAATAATGCAATAGAGGGAGCGGCAGAGAGTTATCAAAAAACGATGAATGTTTCTTTAGTAGATCTGGATACAGAAACGATCTTAGTTATTCAAAATTCACGTAAGAAAAGACCTCTAGATTTGGAAGAAATATACCAAACTGATTTTTCAACAAAGGGTGTGGGACGCGGTTTAGGTTTAAGTAATATTAAAGAAATTATTAATAACTATGAAGGAATTATTCTGGATACTAAAATCGAAGATGAATATTTTATACAAGCAATGAGAGTAAGGAAAGAAGGTTTATAATGAAAGTATTAGTATTAGAAGATGAAATTTCACATCAAGTAAGAATGGAAACAACTTTGGCAGAGATTGCAAAAGAAATGGGAATTTCTATCAAAGTTAAAGTAACTGGAAAAATAAGAGAATTTAAAGAATATATTGAGAATGATGAAGTAAATCAATTATACTTTTTAGATATTGATATTAAAGGGGAAGAGACAAAAGGTTTAGAAATAGCAAAATTTATACGTCATCATAATCCGTATGCTATTATTGTTTTTGTTACAACGAAATCAGAATTTGCTACTATGACTTTTAAATATAAAGTTTCTGCACTAGATTTTGTTGATAAAAATTTGAATGATGTTGCTTTTAAAAAACATATAAAAGATAGTATCGAGTATACAAAAGCAACGTTGATTGAAAATAAAGATATGGTTGATTATTTTGAATATAGTTTTCGTGGTGGAGAAGTTAGAATGCCATTTAATGATATTTTATATATTGAAACGACAGGTTCTTCTCATAAATTAAGAATTGTAGGTAAAAACTTTTTTAAAGAATTTTATGGTACTATTGCAGATATTCAAGAAAAAGACAAGGAGACACAGCGTTTCTTTTCACCTCATAAATCTTATTTAGTTAATATTGGAAATATTAAGAGTTATGACAAAAAAATGAAAGAAATTATTTTTTATGAAGATCACCGTTGCCCAATTACTCGAATGAAAATTGGAAAGTTGAAAACTATTTTAGAGGAGTCAAAAGGATGAATAAAAACTAAATTTTTAAATAAAAACTATTGACAAAGTTTTCCAAACTGGTATAATAGTATATGTTCTGTGAAAGAGCATATATGGTCCGTTGGTCAAGGGGTTAAGACACCGCCTTTTCACGGCGGTAACACGGGTTCGAATCCCGTACGGACTATATTATCCGGCATAGCTCAGTTGGTAGTAGCGCATGACTGTTAATCATGATGTCGTAGGTTCGAGTCCTACTGCCGGAGCTACGAAGCATTCATAAAGAATGCTTTTTTATATTAGTAATATATAATAAAACCCAAACTGTCTTTTTGTTCAGTTTGGGTTTTTAATTATAACAATTTTTTCTTTCGTATCTTATTATAAGTAATAAAGAATGAGATTCCAGATAAAAATGCTATACTACCTTCTTTTAGACCATTCGGGATAAATGTCAATTTAATTTTTCCCTCTCCTTTTTTTACATTAACCTTCATAAAGCCATTCTGCGCTCTTGAAATTTTGATTGTTTTCCCATTTTGCGTTGCAGACCAACCTTTATCATAAGGAATGGTGAAGAATAAAGAACTATTTCGTTGAGCTTGATAATATGCTGTTATTGTATTATGTTTTGTTGTTACTGATACTTTTTGTTGTTGAATCTTGTTTATTGCTTGTTGAAAACGATTTGTGTCAAGAGTATAAAATTCAGGACTATCAAACGAAACTTTTGAATTATATGGAAAAGTTACTTTTACAGTTATGGTTTGCTTTTGATTAAAGTATCCAAGATTAAAAAAAGGAAAGACATTATTAGTACCATAATGCATTTTTTGATTGTTGTTTACAGTTATGTCAACTGATTTTTGGTTGTCATTTGAGAAAGTTAAGTTTGGTAAAGTTAAATAAACTTGACTATTTGCTGGAACTTCTAAAGTATAAGTAACACTGGCAAAAGAATCATGACCATTTTTATCTACTTCTGCAACTATTCTATTTCCAACTTGTTTGACATTATGAGTCTTTAGAGAAAACAATCTATGATAGTATTTTAAATTTAATCCAGACAGTTGATTGAGAAAATGAGTTTGATTATCTAACGTTAAATGGTTAAACTTTACATCTTTGTAAATTGAATTTGTTAGAAATGCTAATGAATTAGCATTTCTATTTTCATAGAGCGTTAAATTATCTTTAGTCTTAATAGACGAAAAACCATATTTCTGAGGATTATTTGTTGAAATATTATATTTTACTCCTAATAAGCTATCCATAATAATACTATTATTTTGATAACGTAAATTTAAATTTGTTCCAGATGATTTAAAACCGAGTTTATCAAGAATAGAACTAGCCACAGTATTACGAACAGAAGAAAATTGAGAGATACCATTATAATTGTACTTCATGCTATCATTTCCAGTTTGAATAGCCAATTTTTCAGTTCTAAAGAAATTTAAGTTTTTCTTTTTACTATATTTAACAAGCGAATCAATAGATGTTAAATCTTGTTCATAAGCATTCCTACTTGCAAAGATCCATTCCTTTGCAATTCCTTCAATTTGATAAAAGCTATTTAAACTGAGTTCAAAACAAACAAATAATAAAGTAGAAACTGTAAATATTTTAGAAGGGATATATTTTTTTGTATAAGCCCAAAAAATTAAAAGATAAACGACTAAAAATTCTAATGTTAAGATAAAATTAACAGAACCTAAAAATTTGTAATGTTTCTTAAAAATAAAAGTAGAAATAAACCCAAATCCTAAGATAGAAAAACTAACTAGAATATTTGTTAGTTTAAATTCCTTTAGACGTTCTAAACTTTCTGCAGCTAAGAAGATAATAACAATGGAAAATGTCCAAGAATAACGATGTAGAAACATATTTGGAGCATGCATTCCTTGCCAAAATAAATCTAATGGTTGTAAATAAAAACTAGATACTAAAATCGTAATTAAAATAAAGTAAGCAAGTTTCACGTGAAACTTAATAGATTGTAATGTAAAAAATAGAACTGCTAACAATAATGGAATGAGGCCAACATATATCATTGGAATAGATCCATATTTAGTGGTGTCAAACGAACCAATAAAATTTTTAGCAAAAATATTTAAGTACCAGCTTTTTTCAGTTAGTAAAGTTGTCACCTTTGTCAATTTTTCACCATGCGTTTTTAAATCTAAAAAGGTTGGTAAAATCATGATGAGACTTGTTATTCCAGATAGGATTGATACAACTGTAAAATCTAGAAAAGATTTAATTCTAGTTTTAAAATCCCATGAAATTTGAACAAAATACCATAGAGTTAGAAAAATGACCATCATGTATCCAAAATAATAATTTTGAATAAAAAGGATTGACAAAGATGTAAAGTAAAGAATACGTTTTTTTTGAACAATCAATTGGTGTAAACCAAGTAAAATTAGTGGAATAATAATGAAAATATCTAACCAAGTTTTTATTTCAAGTTGACTAACTGCAAAACTCATTAAAGAATAGGATGTTGACAGTATTAAAATATAATAAGGACAAATTTTTTTGAATATATTTTTAATGCTTATGAAACAAGTCAATCCCATCGAACCAAACTTTATCAGAGTAAATAAATATACTGCATCTGGCATATTTTTTAAATTGAAAAAGTAAACTAAAGGTGATAAAAAACTTCCAAGATAATAGCTAGATAAAGTATAAAAATTTAATCCAAGTCCACTTGTAAATGTATAAAAAATACTGTCTGTACCATGCAAAATATTTCTTAAAGTAACATCGAAAATGACATACTGATGAAAACCATCTCCCAAAAGTGGAGAAGTGTCACTTTTCCAATAAATTCCATTTATAAAGTAAGTTAAAAACAGGATAAAAAATGGGATAAAAAATGCAAATAGATAATAAGGTTTAAGAAGTTTTTTGATTTTTTTCATAGGTTATGATAAATAATAAAATGCTAAAAATTAAGGAACTGAATCTTTTATCAGCTCCTACTGTCGAAAAGGTTTAATTTTTCCAAAGGTTCTTGACTTTTTCTTGTACTTCTTGATTTTCTAAAAATTCATCATAGGTTTCATCAATTCGGTCAATGACACCCTTTTTAGAAAGAACAATAATGTGATTAGCAAGTGTTTGGATAAATTCATGATCATGACTAGCAAAAATAATAGATTCTTTAAAATTTTTCAGACCATCATTTAGGCTAGAAATAGATTCTAAGTCTAAGTGATTGGTTGGATCATCTAATATCAAAACGTTTGATTTGAGAAGCATGAGTTTTGATAACATGACACGAACCTTTTCCCCACCTGATAAAACATTGACAGATTTGTTAACTTCATCACCAGAGAAAAGCATACGCCCTAAGAACCCTCGAAGGAAAGTATTGTCATCTTCTTCTTTACTTGCAAATTGACGGAGCCAGTCAAGAATAGATTCCCCACTAGCAAAGTCTTTGCTAGTGTCTTTTGGTAGATAAGATTGACTAGTTGTAACACCCCATTTTACAGTTCCTTCATAGTCAATATCTCCCATAATAGCTCGAATCAAAGCAGTTGTTTGAAGGTCGTTTTGTCCAATCAAGGCTGTCTTATCTCCAGGACGCAGAATGAAGTTGATATTATCAAGAATAATATCACCATCAATCTTGACAGAAAGGTTTTCGACTGTTAAGAGGTCATTTCCAATTTCACGTTCTGCTTTGAAATTAATAAATGGATATTTGCGGCTGGATGGGACAATTTCTTCCAATTCAATTTTGTCCAGCATTTTTTTACGAGAAGTTGCTTGCTTTGATTTGGAAGCATTAGCAGAGAAGCGAGCAACGAATTCTTGTAGTTGCTTTATTTTTTCTTCAGCTTTAGCATTTCGGTCTGCTAAGAGTTTAGCAGCTAATTCACTAGATTCTTTCCAGAAGTCATAATTACCAACATAAAGTTTGATTTTACCGAAGTCTAAATCAGCCATATGGGTACATACTTTATTAAGAAAGTGACGATCGTGAGATACAACAATAACAGTATTTTCAAAATCAATCAAAAAATCTTCTAACCAAGAGATGGATTGAATGTCAAGGCCATTTGTTGGTTCATCTAGTAATAGAACATCTGGTTTACCAAATAGAGCTTTAGCAAGGAGAACTTTTACTTTATCTCCATTTGATAATTCGTTCATATTTTGGTAGTGGAGGGTTTCAGGAATATGAAGATTTTGTAGCAATTGAGAAGCTTCGGTTTCAGCTTCCCAGCCGCCTAATTCAGCAAATTCACCTTCTAACTCAGCTGCTCGGACACCATCTTCATCAGAAAAATCAGGTTTCATATAAATGGTATCTTTTTCTTTCATAATATTATAAAGATGCTCGTTTCCCATGATAACTACGTCAATCACTCGATTTTCTTCATAGTCAAAGTGATTTTGTCGAAGGACTGAAAGACGTTCATCAGGCCCGAGTGAGATGCTTCCAGTAGTTGGTTCGATATCCCCAGCCAGGATTTTTAAAAACGTTGATTTTCCGGCACCATTAGCACCAATTAAACCATAGGTATTTCCTTTTGTAAATTTGATATTGACATCATCAAATAATTTTCGATCACTAAATCGTAGTGAGACATCTGATACTGTAAGCAATGTTTTTCTCCTAATTCTGTAATTAGTTTCATTTTACTAGAAAATTTGACTTTTTTCAAATGATTCAGGGATAAAATATTACATTTTAGAATAGAGTGAAGTATGAAAAATAAATTCATGTATAATAAATTTATAAAGTTTTTAGGAGGAAAAAATGAGAATTTTACTAATAAATGGTTATCAAAAACATGATTTCTGTAAAGGAGAATTAAATTTTAGTTTGTATAACATTATGTTGGAAAATTTACGACACAAACATGATGTTCAATTATCGTCAGTTGAGGACTACAATGTAATAGACGAAAGAAATAAATTTTTGTGGGCAGATTTGATTATTTTTCAATTTCCTATTTATTGGTTTAATGTACCAGGGAAGTTAAAATTATATATGGATAAAGTTTTTGAATATGGTCAATTTTATTCGTTTGCAGATATTTATGGTCAAGGTGGTTTGATGAAAGAGAAGGAGTATATCTTATCCACAACTTGGAATGCACCAGAAGAAGCATTTAACAATTCAACTGCATTTTTTAATGGGAAAGATGTGGATGATATTTTGATTTCGTTTCATAAAACTATGGAATTTTGTGGCTTAAAGAAAAGAAAAACACTATCTTTTCATAATGTTGTAAAAAATCCTCAATTTGAACTTTACAAACAGACAGTGGAAGATTATATTTCAAAAGAATTGTAAAGGAATAATAAAGTGTTAGTTGTGTTTAATTTAAAAAATCAGATGTCTATTGAACAACAGTTAGAATTATTAGAGAAGTTCAATAAACCAATAAGCAAGCAGTATCAATTGATTATAGCTCCTATTATACCAGATTATGATAAATATCATTTTGATATTGCAGTTCAAAATTTGTCAATGAAGGGAAAGAGTGTAGGAGATTTATCACCTCAACATTTAAAACATTACAACATAAATTATGCTTTTGTAGGTCATCTAGAAAGGCAAAAATATTTAAATGAGACAGTAAGAATTATTCGTTCAAAGATTGACAATGCTTTACAGACAGAGATTACTCCTATTATTTGTGTAGGAAATCATGAAAATCCTATTTTTGAATGTGCAACATATTTAGACGGTTTAAACCTTCAAGATAATCATATTATCATAGCTTATGAAATGTTAAGTGCAACATTAAAAGGAGAAAAGGATTATTCATTTACAAAAGTCGAAGAAAATTTTCAAGATTTAAAAAACTATTTGGATAATTTAAGTGTAAAGTTTAGATTTACATATCAGTTGATTTTTGGTGGTGGTGTAAATTGTGAAGATGTTGAACAGATTTTAACTATTGGATTTGATGGTATTCTTATTGGAGATAGAATTGGTAGTTTAGTTGAAACATATCAATATTTAGTAAAAGATAGTTTTGCATTGACATAAAAATCGAGGAGAAAATAATGAAATCAATTTTAGTGACAGGAGGAGCTGGATATATTGGCTCACACACTGTCAAAGCACTTTTAGATGTTGATTACGATGTGCATGTTTTAGATAATTTAGTAACAGGTTCAAGAGAGGCTGTAGATAAAAGAGCACATTTTAAACAACTTGATGTTTATGATGAAGTTGCTTTAAAAGATTATTTAGAAAATCACCCAATAGATGCTGTTTTACATTGTGCAGGTGAAATTGTTGTTAGCGAAAGTGTTGAGAATCCAAGTAAATATTTTGCTGCAAATGTGGCAGGAATGAATCATGTGTTAAAAGTATTATCAGAAGTAGGGATTGATAAAATTATATTTTCTTCTACAGCTTCAGTTTATGGTAACAATTGTATAGATAAACCCGCAAATGAAGATACATTATTAAATCCGATAAATCCTTATGCTGAGACAAAATTGATGGGAGAACGCATGATTTATTGGATGGCCAATCGCTATAATTGGAAATATGTCATTTTTCGGTATTTTAATGTTGCAGGTGCTGCTATGGATGCTTCAAATGGTTTAAGAGTTAAAAATCCGACACATATTATCCCTAACATTAATAAAACAGCTCTTGGACAAAATGATAGTTTAAAAATTTTTGGAGATGATTATGAAACACAAGATGGTTCATGTGTTCGAGACTATATTCATGTTTTAGATTTAGCACAAGCACATGTAAAGGGATTTGATTATTTGTTTACAGATTCGTCAACTTCACAGATTTTCAATCTAGGAACTGAACATGGTTACACTGTCAAGGAGATATACAATACTGCAGAACAAATTTTACATCAAAAAATCCCTTATGAAATTGTAGCACGTCGTGCTGGAGACCCAGCAAGTGTATTAGCAAACGCCTCCAAAGCAAAAGAATTTCTAAATTGGCAAGCATTTTATTCTTTGAAAGATATTATTTTATCTGATTATAATTGGCGTATGAAGGCAGGAAATTCACTTGTCGACTAATTTTAAGAAGTGACAAAATAGCCCCTACACTTTTTTCTTGAAAATGGTATAATATTATCAAGAAAATTCAAGGAGAATGTGATGTCAAAACCTATTATTTTAACAGGAGATCGCCCAACAGGAAAGTTACATATTGGTCATTATGTAGGAAGTTTGCGAAATCGTGTTTTATTACAAGATAAAGGGGAATATGAATTATTTGTATTTTTAGCTGATCAACAAGCTTTGACGGATCACGCTAAGGATCCTAAGACAATTGTAGAGTCAATTGGGAATGTGGCATTAGACTATTTAGCTGTTGGCTTAGATCCTGAAAAGACAACTATTTTTATTCAAAGTCAAATCCCAGAGTTGTCAGAACTGTCAATGTATTATATGAATCTGGTATCACTAGCTCGTTTAGAACGTAACCCAACTGTCAAGTCAGAGATTGCTCAAAAAGCATTTGGTGAAAGTATTCCGACTGGTTTTTTAGTTTATCCAATTGCACAAGCAGCAGATATCACTGCTTTTAAAGCGAATTATGTTCCAGTAGGTAATGATCAAAAACCAATGATTGAACAGACTCGTGAAATTGTCCGTTCTTTTAATCATACTTATGATTGTGATGTCTTGGTAGAACCTCAGGGACTTTATCCTCAAAATGAAGCAGCAGGGCGTTTGCCAGGGCTTGACGGCAATGCAAAAATGTCGAAATCTTTAAATAATGGTATTTATTTATCTGATGATATGGATACTCTACAAAAGAAAGTGATGAGCATGTATACGGATCCTGACCATATCAAGATTGAAGATCCTGGTAAAATTGACGGTAATATGGTTTTTCATTATTTAGATGTATTTGGTCGTCCAGAAGATATGCGAGAAATTACAATAATGAAAGAACACTATCAACAAGGTGGACTGGGAGACGTGAAAACAAAACGCTATTTATTAGAAATTTTAGAGCGTGAATTAGGTCCAATTCGTGAACGTCGTGTTGAATTTTCAAAAGATATGGGAGAAGTCTATACCATGTTACAAAAAGGTAGTGATAGAGCACGGCAAGTGGCTAGTCAAACACTTTTTGAGGTAAAGTCTGCTATGGGGATTAACTATTTTCAATAAAAATAAGCAAAACTATCACCTAACGTGATGGTTTTTACTTTTTATAAAATAGAGATTGACAAATACAGATAGAATGGTATCATATTAACAATAAATACGAGCTATGCTCAATAAATAAAGAAAAGAGGAATTTGTGGATGTCTAACTGGGACGCTAAATTTTTGAAAAAAGGTTTTACTTTTGATGATGTATTACTCATCCCTGCTGAGAGTCATGTTTTGCCAAATGATGCTAATTTACAAACAAAATTGGCTCAAAATTTGACACTCAATATTCCAATTATCACTGCAGCAATGGATACTGTTACAGAGAGTAAAATGGCCATTGCTATTGCTCGTGCTGGAGGTCTTGGTGTTATTCACAAAAATATGTCTATTGAGCAACAAGCAGATGAAGTTCGGAAAGTCAAGCGATCAGAAAATGGGGTTATTATCGATCCATTCTTCTTGACACCTACTCATACAGTATCAGATGCAGAAGAATTGATGGAGCGTTATCGTATCAGTGGAGTTCCTGTTGTTGAAACGCTTGAAAACCGTAAATTAGTTGGGATTATTACGAATCGTGATATGCGATTTATTACGGATTATACTCAACCTATTTCAGCACATATGACGAGTAAAAATTTAGTTACTTCTCCTGTTGGGACAGATTTAGAAACAGCAGAACAGATACTTCATGAACATCGTATTGAAAAATTACCATTAGTAGATGAGTATGGTCGTTTGTCTGGTTTAATTACAATTAAAGATATTGAAAAAGTGATTGAATTTCCAAATGCAGCTAAAGATGAGTATGGTCGCCTTTTAGTTGCAGGTGCTGTAGGTGTTACTTCTGATACATTTGAGCGTGCAGAAGCTTTATTTGAAGCAGGTGCAGATGCTATTGTCATTGATACAGCACATGGACATTCAGCAGGCGTCCTTCGGAAGATTGCTGAGATTCGTACACATTTTCCGGAACGAACATTGATTGCAGGAAATATTGCTACAGCAGAAGGTGCACGTGCATTATATGATGCCGGAGTTGATGTTGTAAAAGTCGGGATTGGTCCAGGTTCAATTTGTACAACTCGCGTCATTGCTGGAGTTGGTGTACCTCAAGTGACTGCAATTTATGATGCGGCACAAGTGGCGCGTGAATACAGGAAAACAATTATTGCAGATGGTGGGATTCAGTATTCCGGAGATATCGTGAAAGCACTTGCTGCAGGAGGAAATGCAGTGATGCTTGGTTCAATGTTTGCTGGTACAGATGAGGCACCAGGTGAAACAGAAATTTTCCAAGGCCGTAAGTTTAAAACATATCGTGGGATGGGGTCCATTGCTGCTATGAAGAAAGGATCCAGCGATCGTTATTTCCAGGGTTCTGTCAATGAGGCGAACAAGCTAGTTCCAGAAGGTATTGAAGGTCGTGTAGCTTATAAAGGTGCAGCGGCAGATATTGTCTTCCAAATGATTGGTGGGATTCGTTCTGGTATGGGTTACTGTGGAGCAGCTAATATCCAAGAATTACATGATAAGGCGCAATTTATTGAAATGAGTGGAGCTGGTTTGAAAGAAAGTCACCCACATGATGTACAAATTACAAATGAAGCTCCAAACTATTCTGTACAATAAATTATAAGAAAACTGCACTCCAAAAGTTGGATACAACATCTAAGAATTGGGGTGTTTTCTTATAAAATTAATTGATGCTGCTAAAAGATGGATTTATAAACTGAAATAAGACAAAATTTCACATAGTCAGTGATACTATGTGGAGCTCTCTAACCTGAAATATATGATACAAGTTGTGCAACCTTTGCTTGCATATCTCAATTACTGGTATCAGTGAAACAACTGCTATATCTATTATTGGGGGGAGATAAGGCGACATTTGTTGTGTTTAATCTGCTGATCAAAATAAGGCTTTTATCAATATTGACTTACGACATTATGAATCTGGAGATTTGATGGTCAAGGAACGCATTGCGAAATACTGTTAGAAGGATTTAAGTGCATTTATAACACTGTTTCTGCTAGTTATAGCAATCTCTGTCATATCGCAGATTTCCATAAGAACTGAAAAAGATAGTTACCAGGCACTTCAACACGACTACATACAATCATTTCCATGTATCGTTTTAGCAGTATGACATATTACGCAGAATAAGTTTTACGATTACGATTTGATACAAAATCTTATGTATGTTCATTCTAACACCTTATTCATGAATAAGGTGTTGTTTTTGTGTGTGCTTTGGGTCTATCATAGTAAGAAAAAAGACAAGGGCTCTAGATTTACCATTGTTTCAAAAATAATTTTTATTGAAAATATTGGTATTAACAAATGGTAGAAAAGGACTTAGTCCTATCCACAACAGAGCTAAACCCTTCCAATAATTATTTGTCAAACTATACAGAGTACAGAGTTTTTATAACGAGATTGACATCCTTGTAAACTATAACAACAGTTACTTTACACTTGATTTTCCATAAAATGTCCATCATGAATTGAGAAAATTTTAATATCAGAAGGCAAATGTTTCAGATGTTCTAAAGTTGTTGTTGTGATAAATGTTTGTATATTTTGAGAGATAGTTTCAAGCAAATTCAATTGACGATTGTTGTCAAGTTCGCTCATAACATCGTCAAGTAGAAGAATTGGTTTTTCTTTGGTCACAGTTTCCATAAGTTCAATCTCTGCCAACTTAAGAGATAGGACCATACTTCGATGTTGTCCTTGACTGCCAAAAGTGGCATTCATGTTATTAATATAAAAAGCGATATCATCTCGATGAGGACCAATTCCAGTATTTTTTTTAAATAAATCTCTACTACGGCTTTGTCTTAATGCAATTTGGAAAGATTCTTTCAATTTATTGGGATCTGAAAGTGGAATAGAAGAGCAATACTTAATGGTTAAGTTTTCTAAATTACTTGAAAGCTCTAAATGTTTTTGTTGACCAAAGTGTTCTAGTTTTTTGAGAAACTCTGTTCGATGTTGCATAACACGGCAACCAAACTCTACTAGCTGATCATCCAAGACAGTTAAAAAAGTCTCATCTATTTTTTTGGCTGCCTTTAGATAAGCATTTCGTTGTTTTAAAACATGATGATATTGTGATAAATCAGATAAATAGATTGGTTTAATTTGCCCTAATTCTATGTCGATAAATTTCCGTCTAAGAGCTGGTGTCCCTTTAATCAGTTGTAAATCTTCTGGAGCAAATAGAACAACATTCATATTTCCAACATAATCGGATAATTTACTTTGTTTTAAATGATTAACCTTTGTAGTTCTTCCTTTAGGGGTCAAGTCAATTTCTAAAGAGATATTCCCAGTTTCTTTGGCAAGTTGTCCAGAAATTTTTAAAGAATCGTTAGAAAAATAAATTAAATCTTTATCTGAACGAGTTCGATGACTTCGTGTCAACGCAAGAAAATAGATAGCTTCTAAAATATTTGTTTTTCCTTGAGCGTTTTCCCCTAAAAAAATATTGAGACCAGGGTGAAAATCTATTTCAGTTAATTTATAATTGCGAAAATATTGAATTTGTAAGTTTTTTAACCACATATTAAAGACCTGGAAAGCGAATTAGAGCTTTTTTCTCATATTTATTGGCTTTTAGATTGGCTGTTGTTGACTTGGCTTTTTTGATATCTTTGTTCATTTCTTTTACAAGAGAGGCAACTCGCTTTTTTTCTAAAAGCTCCTTATCGTGTTCAGCTCGTTCTTCTTGATTTGGTACAGTCAGAAGTATTTCTAATTTTTGATTTGGAAGAGTAATGATGTCACCAATATGAATTTTTTTTCCGCGTCGTGTTTCTAGTTCTCCATTAAAATAAACTTTATTTTTTTGAAGAAAACTTTTAATAGCACCACCACTTTGAATGATTCCAACTTCTTTTAGTAACGCTTGTAGAGTAATATACTCATCAAATAATTTGTATTTCATAATTTACCTCAATCTTTGTCATTATATCATAATTGAAAGAAAAGATGATATCAAAATAATTAAATTATATTTTGAAGAAAACGTTTTAAGTTAAAAAGAGTAATGTTTGAATGAGAAATTGGCCACTGTTTCGTGATATAATAGAAGTCAGTATTAAAAGAATATGAGGAACGCTATGGAGCTAGTTTCTGGAGTGGATTTCCATTTTATACCATCCAAAAAATTTAAAACCAATCGAATAAAGATGAGATTTTCAGCTCCAATGTCTATGAATATGATTGCAGGGCGTGTACTGTTGGCAAATATGCTTGAAACAGCTAATGAAATTTATCCCACGCCACAAATTTTTCGTGAGCGATTAGCAAATCTTTATGGTGCAAACTTTTCAACAAGGTTATCACGAAGAGGGTTAACTCATTATGTAGACTTAGATATCTCTTTTATTAGTGACACATTTTTAAGTCGTAAAAATACATTAACAGGAGAGATACTTGATTTTTTGAAAGATAGCTTGTTAAAACCTTTAGTAGATGGAGAATCTTTTAATCAGGTTATTTTTGAAGTTGAAAAGAAGAATGTACTCAATGATTTAAGGGCTGAAATTGAAGATCACTTTTATTATGCCCATCAAAAATTGAATAAATTATTTTATACAAAACCGGAGATGCAGATTCCTTCTTTTGCTACATTAGATCTTGTAAAAAAAGAAACGTCAGAAAGTAGTTTTGCCATTTTTCAAAAAATGCTTCAAAATGACAAGATTGATATATTTTTTATAGGTGAATTTAATGAGATTGAAGTCTGTGAGCATTTGAAAAGTTTTGCTTTACAACCTCGTCAACTTATTTTACAACCACAATATCATCAAGAATTTTCTAGTATTTTAAAAGAAGGTTTGGAACAAAATGATGCTCATCAATCCATAATTGAATTAGGCTATCATTTTTCAATTCAATATGGAGATAAATATCATATCCCTCTGATTGTATTGAATGGACTTTTAGGTGGTTTTGCTCATTCAAAATTATTTGTTAATGTTCGCGAAAAAGAAAGCTTAGCTTATACAATTTCTAGCACTATTGATATTTTTTCAGGTATGATGCGTATCTATGCTGGAATTGATAAAAAAAATCGAACCAAAACAGTAAGTCTCATTTATAGACAAATTGGAGATTTAAAAAAGGGTCGCTTTACAGATGAAGATTTAAATCAGACTAAAAAAATGCTACGAAATACTATTCTTTGTTCCTTAGATAAGCAAAATACATTGATGGAACGAGCTTATATGGCATCTGTTTTTCAGACAAAATTTATGCCAATTGATATTTTGTTAAATACTTTAGATGCAGTTAGTCGAGAAGATATTATTGTTGTTGCAAGACAACTTAGTTTACAGGCAGTTTATTTTATGGAAGGAAACTAATGCAACCTTTAAAAATAGAGAGGAAGGATTATCCTGCAGTTGGAGAAGTAGTCTATCAATCTACTTTACAAAATGGTCTAAGAGTATTTTTTTTACCTAAACAAGAATTTAATGAAGTCTATGGGATTATGACTGTAAATTTTGGGTCAATTGATACTCGTTTTATTCCGCATGGCGCTAATCAAGTTGTTCAATATCCTGCAGGAGTTGCTCATTTTTTAGAACATAAATTATTTGAAGATGAACATGGTCAAGATATTTTACAACAATTTGTTGAATTAGGTGCAGAGAGCAACGCTTTTACAAGTTTTACTAAGACTAGCTATCTTTTTTCAGCGACAGACAATGTGTTAGAAAGTGTGAGTTTGTTGCAAAGTTTACTAGGAAATGCGTATTTTACAGAAGAATCTGTTCAACGTGAACAAGAAATTATTCAGCAAGAAATTGATATGTATAAGGATAATCCAGATTATTGTTTGTACTTTCACACTTTAGCAAACCTTTATCCAGATACTCCGTTGGCAGAAGATATTGCAGGAAGCATTGAATCAGTTACAGAAATAACAGTTGAAGATTTGGATAAAAATTTTGAAAGTTTTTATTGTCCATCTAATATGAGCTTACTGTTGATTGGCGATTTTGAATTAGAAAAGACCATTACTGTTATTCAAGAGCAGCAGGAATGTTTAGAGTCTTTTGCTAAACAAGATTTTATTCAACGCTTTCCACTTACATTAAATCCCGTTATTTCTACAGGAAGTGTGCGAATGGAAGTGGCGAGTTCTAAACTCGCAATTGGATTACGTGGGAATCAATCCTTAGTAGGAATTAATTTATTTCGTTATAAGATTAGCCTAAAGCTGCTGTTTGCAATGATGTTTGGTTGGACATCTAAAAGATTTCAATCACTTTATGAACTTGGAAAAATCGATAACTCACTATCATTAGAAGTTGAGGTTGAAAAAGATTTTCACTTTGTGATGCTGACGATGGATACTAGTGAACCAGTTGCTCTCTCTCACCAATTTCGTTCGGTAATTTGGAATTTTGAAAACGATCCTGATGTGACAGAAGAACATCTTGATACCATAAAAAGTGAAATGTTTGGTGATTTTTTGCATGGGCTTAATTCATTAGAATATATTGCAACTCAATATGAAACTTTTGTAGAGGGTGAGAATTTATTTGATTTACCCAAAATATTACAGACAATCAGTTTAGTCGACATAGTAGAAATAGGGCATCATTTTATTGATTCTTGTGAAATGGTTGACTTTACTATTTTTCCAAAATGATTTCATGTTTTAGCGAAATTTGGTAAAATAGTGTTTAATAGAAAGAAGGCTAGAGCGTATGAGAAAAAAAACAATTGGTGAAGTCCTAAGATTAGCTCGTATCAATCAAGGGATGAACTTAGAAGATTTACAAAAGAAAACAGATATTCAGTTAGAGCTACTGGAAGCTATGGAAGCTGATGATTTTGATCGTCTCCCTAGTCCTTTTTATGCTCGTTCTTTTCTAAGAAAATATGCTTGGGCTGTTGATTTAGATGAACGGATTATTCTTGATGCTTATGAAGAAGGGAGTATGATTGCTTATGATGAAGTAGATGTTGATGAGGAAGAGAATTTTAGAAGTCGAAGAACAAGAAAACAGCGAACTTCCTTTTTACCATTGTTCTATTTGACTATTTTAGCACTAGCTATTCTATCGTTTGTTAGTTATTATGTTTGGAAATATGTTCAACACAATTCATTACAAACAACCCCTTCGTCAAGTTATAGTATTGTAAATAAACAGACAACTAATTCTTCTAGTTCGTCTACTTCTAGTGAATCATCTAGTAGTTCAAAAACAAATTTGATTGTATCTGGAAATGGTGATAAATTGACAGCGACGTTGACAGGTGTTACAAATACTGTCAACTTAAAATTATCTGTTAGTGGTACAAGCAGTTGGATAAGTGTTACAGGTACAGACTTGGAAGGGGGGGTTACATTAAGCCCCGAAAAAGAAACCGTATCAACTGTCATTTCTCCTGGAACCACTTCAACAATTACTCTTGGTGTGGTGAAAGGTGTAACCATTACAATTGATAATCAACAAATTGATACATCAGGCTTGACAAGCTTGACTGGTACGATTACACTTATAGTAAAATATTAAGGAAATAAAAATGAAAAAAGAAAATATTCCCAATGCTTTGACTTTGTTACGGATTGCTTTGATTCCGATTTTTATTTTAGTATTGTCCTTAGGTCATTCTATTAGAATGCATGTTTTTGCAGCAGTTATTTTTGCAGTAGCTAGTATTACAGATTACTTGGATGGCTATTTAGCTCGTAAATGGAATGTTGTAACGAACTTCGGGAAATTTGCTGATCCAATGGCAGATAAGTTATTAGTAATGTCGGCTTTTATTATGTTGATTGAAATGAATATGGCACCTGCTTGGGTTGTTGCAGTTATCATTTGCCGAGAGTTAGCTGTTACAGGTTTGCGATTATTATTGGTTGAAACGGGGGGGACAGTCTTAGCTGCAGCTATGCCGGGAAAAATTAAAACATTTACACAGATGTTTTCCATTATTTTTCTGTTACTGCATTGGACATGGCTAGGGCAAATTTTACTATATATTGCATTAATTTTTACGATTTATTCCGGTTATGACTATTTCAAAGGAAGTGCCTATCTTTTTAAAGATACATTTAGATAATATGAAAAATATCATTGAAGTTCAGCATTTAAAGTACAAATACGATAATCATGCAAATAATTATATTCTTAAAGATGTTACGTTTCACGTGAAACAAGGAGAATGGCTATCTATTGTTGGGCACAATGGCAGTGGTAAGTCTACAACAGTTCGTTTAATAGATGGTTTATTGGAAGCAGAAAGCGGTGAGATATTCATTGATGGAGATAAATTAACTCTTGAAAATGTTTGGGAGAAGCGTCAGCATATTGGAATGGTTTTTCAAAATCCAGATAATCAATTTGTGGGGGCAACTGTTGAGGATGATGTTGCTTTTGGTTTGGAAAATCAAGGGGTTGATTACCAAACGATGTTTGATAGAGTTCATGAAGCATTAAGCATTGTTGGAATGCAAGATTTTAAAGAACGTGAACCAGCAAGACTTTCTGGTGGTCAAAAGCAGCGCGTAGCCATTGCTGGTGTGGTTGCTTTGCGCCCAGATATTATTATTTTAGATGAAGCAACTAGTATGTTGGATCCAGAAGGGCGTTTAGAGTTGATTCAGACAGTTAAAAAGATTAAAGATCAGCATGGTATGACTGTTATTTCTATTACACATGATTTGGATGAAGTAGCCCTTAGTGATCGAGTTTTGGTGATGAAAGAAGGACAGGTAGAATCAACTAGTACACCGAGTGAACTTTTCTCACGAACAGATTTAGAAGACTTAGGTTTAGATGAACCTTTTACAAACCAAGTAAAATCAACTTTGTTTAAATTAGGTTTTCAATTGCCAGAGCACTATTTAACGGAAAAAGAATTGCAGGATAATTTATGGGAATTACTTTAGAAAATGTAAGTTATGCTTATCAAGCAGGCACTCCCTTTGAGGGTCCTGCCCTTTTTGAAGTCAATTTAGAAATAAAAGATGGCTCATATACTGCTTTGATTGGTCATACAGGTAGTGGAAAATCAACTATTTTACAATTGTTGAATGGGCTTTTAGTCCCAACTGAAGGAAGTGTAGTGATTGATGAACTCAAAATTACTTCTACGTCTGTAAACAAAGATATTAAGCAAGTACGTAAAAAAGTGGGATTGGTGTTTCAGTTTGCCGAAAGTCAGATTTTTGATGAGACTGTTTTAAAAGATGTTGCTTTTGGACCACAAAATTTTGGTGTATCAAAAGAGGAGGCGGAACGTTTAGCACGTAAAAATTTAGCTCTTGTTGGAATATCAGAAGAATTATTTGAACGTAGTCCGTTTGAATTGTCTGGGGGACAGATGCGGCGAGTAGCTATAGCTGGCATTCTAGCAATGGAACCAGATGTTCTTGTGTTAGATGAGCCAACAGCAGGTTTGGATCCTGCTGGACGTAAAGAACTGATGAATCTCTTTAAGCAATTACATAAAGCAGGGATGACCATTGTTTTAGTGACACATTTGATGGATGATGTTGCTAATTTTGCAGATACTGTCTATGTAATGGAAAAAGGAAGAGTAGTAAAAAGTGGAGATCCTCGGCAAGTCTTTCAAGATGTAGTGTTTATGGAAAGTATTCAACTGGGAGTCCCCAAAATTACAAAGTTTGCACAAGAATTAAAAAATAGAGGGCTAACTCTTCCATATCTACCTATTACATTAAAAGAATTTAAGGAGTTACTACATGGATAGCATGATTTTAGGACGATATATTTCTGGGAACTCAATTATTCATCGATTAGATCCTCGCAGCAAACTTTTGTCAATGTTTCTCTTTATTTTAATTATCTTTTTGGCAAATAATATTGTAACGAATAGCCTATTATTTGTCTTTACAATGTTATTGGTTAGACTTTCCAAAATTCCTTTAGGATTTTTTCTTAAAGGATTAAAATCTATGGTCTTTTTGATTGCTTTTACGACTTTATTCCAACTAATTTTTACATCTGGTGGCTCGGTGTTATTTCAATTTGGCTTTATAAGAATCACAGAGGTAGGTTTAGCTCAGTCAGGCATCATTTTTAGCCGCTTTCTTTTAATTATTATTTTTTCTACTCTCCTGACTTTAACAACAATGCCACTTAGTTTGGCAGATGCAGTTGAATCATTATTGCAACCTTTAGCGGCATTAAAGATACCTGTTCATGAAATAGGTTTGATGTTATCAATGAGTTTACGTTTCGTGCCTACTTTGATGGATGATACAACACGAATTATGAATGCTCAAAGAGCACGTGGTGTTGATTTTGGTGAAGGGAGTATTGTGCAAAAGGTAAAATCAACCATTCCTATTTTAATTCCGTTATTTGCTTCTAGTTTTAAACGTGCGGATGCTTTGGCGACTGCCATGGAGGCAAGAGGTTACCAAGGCGGTTTGGGAAGAAGTCGTTATCGACAGTTGAGGTGGAAAAAAGAAGATACATTCTCTATTTTTACTATATTTGTTTTAGCTCTGATGTTATTTTTCTTGAAAAGTTAAAAGTTATATTATTGTTAGCAAAAAAAACGCCTTTTAAAGCGTTTTTTGCGTATAAAATCAATATTTCTGTAATCTTTGTAATACAATTCTAAGATTACAGAAATATTTTACGTGTAATATAGTATTATACGAAAAAAGGAGAAATTAATATATACATGAAAACAATGAAATTAACGCTATCAGGAATTTTTACTGCAGTTGCTTTTTTTGCAACAGGAACTATTGCAAGTGCTGAATCTTATACTGTTAAATCGGGTGATACTTTATCAGAAATTGCTAAAGAAAAAAATACATCAGTTGAAAAGCTAGTTGAACTTAATAAAATTGAAAATCCTGACTTCATTAAAGTTGGACAAATTTTAGAACTTGATAAAGAAAAGCGTTCGAAAGTTTCAACAACTACAACTTACAAAACTGCGACATATAATGCACCTGCTACGACAACTACTTATTCACAACCAGCTACAGCAAACCGTTCTTCAAATGTGGTTCTTCCTAATGGAAACACTGCTGGTACTACAGGAGCTTATGCAGCTGCTCGTATGGCAGAATTGACAGGTGTTCCAGCATCAACTTGGGAACATATCATTGCTCGTGAATCAAATGGGCAAGTAAATGCTTACAATCCATCAGGAGCTCGTGGTCTTTTTCAAACAATGCCAGGTTGGGGTTCAACAGCTACAGTAAATGACCAAATTCAAGCTGCTTATCGTGCATATAAGGCACAAGGATTATCTGCTTGGAATTATTAAGCGGAATAACAATAAATGAGTTAATTAAAAGATGAGTAAATCTGTACTTGATTTACTCATCTTTTTTGGATTTGTGTGACTTTCAGTCTATCTCGCTCTGTTAGGTGTAAGGTGTGAGACAAATAAACGCAGGTACGTAACGTTGTAAACGTAGTTTACAAATTGTGTCAAGCCTTATTTATCAATGTTGTTAAAAGATTCTGAGGTGAATCTGAGATAAAATCTGCTCCATTGATAGTTAATTCATCTTGCTTTCCAAATCCCCATAAAACTCCTAGAGTATTAATGCCAACAGATTTCCCACCTATCATATCGAACTTTGTATCTCCAACAATAACAGACTGTTCCAGAGTGGCGTGAGAATGATTTAAAGCGCGTGCTAAAACATCTGCCTTATAGTAAGAATTTGGAAGTGAACCAAAAATACCATTGAAATACTTATCAATTTTTAGATATTGTGCCATTTTATTAGCCATTGACTCATTTTTACTAGTAGTGATGTAGATGTGGTAATCTGACTTTTCTAATTCTATTAAAAGTTCTTTTATACCATAGTAAAGTTGAGCTTCAAACACACCTTTATCTTTATAGTATTCTCTAAAATAAGAAATAGCTTGATTAAGATCAGTTTCTGGGACAGTAGAAGCAAAGCTTACTTCTAAAGGTGGTCCAATGAAGGTATCTAGTTTTTTGCTTTCTGGAGTTTTTATATGTAATGAAGTGAATGCATAATGGAAAGCGTTTTTGATTCCTATTGAGCTATCAACAAGAGTTCCATCTAAATCGAAAAAAATATATTTAAAATTTTGCATAGTCTATATATAAGAGATGAGGTAGTTCGTGAGAACGATAAAGATAGTGAATGGAGGAAGTAGAGTTTTTGTTGAAAATACTTTTCTGGGTTTAAAAAGTGAATAGTGATAGAACTTCCTTGACAAGCCCTATCCTATCTATAGCCTCAAAGCAGTGTTTCAAGTATAATTAGCTCCGTTTATTTTGAAATTGGGAACTAGTACACCAATATTTTGTGTAAAAGAAGTTATTCACCAAAAATTTCTTTGGATAATTTACGACCAGTAGGTGTAGCTGCCAAACCTCCTTCAGCAGTCTCGCGAAAGGCAGTTGGCATACTTGTCCCAACTTGATACATTGCATCAATCACTTCGTCAACAGGAATTTTAGATTCAATACCTGCTAAAGCCATATCAGCAGCAATGAAAGCATAACTGGCTCCCATAGCATTTCGCTTAACACAAGGGACTTCGACTAAACCTGCAACAGGGTCACAGATTAAGCCAAGCATATTTTTAATAACAAAGCAAATTGCTTGGCTAGCTTGAAATGCTGTACCACCTGCTGCTAGAACAAGTGCTGCTGCACTCATGGCTGCTGCTGAGCCAACTTCAGCTTGACAACCACCTTCAGCTCCTGAAATGGACGCATTATTAGCGATAACTAGACCAAAAGCTCCAGCAGTTAATAGAAAGTCTAGTTGTTGTTTTTCAGTAAGTTCTAATTTTTCAATAGCTGATGTGAGAACGGCAGGTAAACAACCAGCACTTCCAGCTGTTGGTGTTGCACAAACTAGCCCCATTTTCGCATTGTATTCATTGACAGCAATAGCATTTTTGGCTGCTGTTAAGACCGTATAATCCGAAAGCGCCTTTCCTGATTGAATATATTTGTGAAGTTTGGCTGCATCGCCACCTGTCAATCCGCTCCGAGATTTACTTTCGTCCAATCCCATAATGACAGAACCTTTCATAACGTCTAGATTTCTGGTCATTAACCGTAAAACTTCGTCACGTTTACGCCCTGTCAGCTCGTATTCAGTAGCAATCATAAGTTCGGCTACACTACCTTGAAAGTCTAAATCAGCTTGTTCTACTAATTCTTTGATTGAATAAAACATGAGTTCTCCTACTTGAAGAAATTGACATTGTGGAGGTGGGGTATTTTGCGGATTTCTTCTACTGCTTGGTCACAACTACGGCTATCCACCTCGATAATCATAATTGCCTTTTCACCAGCTTTTTCTCTTGTGACATTCATTTGTGCAATATTGATGTGGTAACGAGAGAGTGCTTCCGTAACATGAGCAATCATTCCAGGGATGTCCTGATGAACGATAATAATTGTGGGAGTGTTCATGCTGAGTGAAACAGAGAAACCATTTAACTCAGTCACTTGAATATTCCCGCCACCAATAGAAATACCCGTAACACTAATCGTTTTACGATCATTTTTAATGGTGATTTTAGCTGTATTTGGATGTGGAGCATTACTATCTTTTTGAATCGTCCAGATAATTTTAATGCCTCGCTGATGAGCAATCTCAAGGCTGTTTGGAATTTCAGGATCATCTGTATTCATTCCCAGAATTCCCGCTACCAAAGCCAAGTCTGTACCATGCCCTCGATAGGTTTTTGCAAAAGAATTAAATAGTTGAAATTCGACTTCAGTCGGCTTATCATCAAAAATGGATGAAACAATTTTTCCAATACGAACAGCACCTGCTGTATGGCTACTAGATGGACCTATCATCACAGGTCCAATAATATCAAAAACAGATTGAAATTTTAGTGAGTTCATCATAACTCCTTATAGATTCATTATCTTCATTATATCAAAGTTCAGTATATTTTTCTGCCTTTTTAGGTGATAAAGGGAAATTGGATTAAATTTAGACTTGCTTTGAGGCCAGTTTTCTTATAAGAAGCTTAAAGCAAAGAAATAGAGGGCGAATTTTAGCCTTTCCTCAATTTCTTTGTAATATTTTTAATGGAAAACAAAAAGAATAGTAATAATTAAGGTATATGATAGTTCTATCACAGGAAAGGAGAATTTAAATGATATTGAATTTAAATAATACGAGCAAACGAACAAAAGTGGGTTTAATGACCTTAGCTGTAACAGCAATCTTTTTTCTTCCTACATTTGCAAATGCGGATAGCTATACAGTGAAATCTGGAGATACCCTTTCAGCTATTGCTACATCACATAATACAACAGTTGATCACATTGCTCAGAAAAATAAGATTAGTAATATCCATCTGATTAGTGTTGGGCAGGTCTTAGAGTTGAATGATTCAGTTGCAATGACTACCACTGCCGCATCATCTGGTTTGAGTGCTGAAGATGCATCAGCAAAAGAATGGATTGCACAAAAAGAATCAGGTGGTAGTTACACAGCGCGAAATGGCCAATATTATGGCCGATATCAATTGAGCTTGTCTTACTTAAATGGTGACTTATCAGCAGAAAATCAAGAAAAAGTAGCAGATACTTATGTATCAGGTCGTTATGGTTCTTGGTCAGCTGCTAAAGCTTTCTGGCTAGCAAATGGCTGGTATTGATACATATAAAAAGTGATTGAGGTTGGGACAAAATGTCTCAGCCTGTTTTTTCTAGGTGTAAGCTTTTAATGTAGTAGTTGATTGCAAAAAGGACCATCATTTTTAGCGACAAGCTAGAAACCTAGTATATCAAGTTTTGAAAAACTCTTTTGAAGGAATTTCCATCTTTCAATCACTATCTCAATAATTTGTCTATCACATTTTTAGTTTACAGCGGTGTAAAGGTAGAACTATTTGGCTGTTGAAATTTGTTCTTAAACTTATTTCATGTTATAATAAATCTTGCTCAAGCGACCTTCAATCGTTGAAAGCACAGCACGACCTTCAATCGTGAAATAACGAAAAGATGGGAGAATACAATGCGTGATAACTCTAAAATTCGTGTCGTTGTTGGTATGAGCGGAGGTGTTGATTCATCAGTGACTGCTTTGCTCTTGAAAGAGCAAGGTTATGATGTGATTGGCATCTTCATGAAAAACTGGGACGATACAGATGAATTTGGTGTTTGCACAGCCACAGAAGACTACAAGGATGTAGCAGCTGTTGCAGATCAAATTGGCATTCCTTACTACTCTGTCAACTTTGAAAAGGAGTACTGGGATCGCGTTTTTGAATATTTCTTGGCAGAATACCGAGCTGGTAGGACTCCAAACCCAGATGTCATGTGTAACAAGGAAATCAAGTTTAAAGCCTTCCTTGACTATGCCTTGACACTGGGAGCAGATTATGTTGCAACTGGTCATTATGCTCAGGTAAAGAGAGATGAAGATGGCCTAGTCCACATGCTGAGAGGTAAGGACAATAACAAGGATCAGACTTACTTCCTAAGTCAACTGTCTCAGGAACAACTTCAGAAGACCATGTTTCCTCTGGGGCATCTAGAAAAGCCAGAAGTTCGAGCAATTGCTGAAAAAGCAGGTTTAGCCACTGCTAAGAAAAAAGACTCAACTGGTATTTGCTTCATTGGCGAAAAGAATTTTAAAGAATTTCTGAGCCAATACTTACCTGCCCAACCTGGTCGCATGATGACCTTTGAAGGTCGAGATATGGGCCAGCATGCAGGCTTAATGTATTATACTATTGGCCAGCGAGGTGGTCTTGGAATTGGCGGTCAGAATGGTGGTGATAATGAACCTTGGTTCGTTGTTGGAAAAGATCTCAGTCAAAATATTCTTTATGTTGGTCAAGGTTTTTATCATGACAACTTAATGTCAACCAGCCTTGACGCTAGTCAGGTTCATTTCACAAAAGAAATGCCAGAAGAATTTACTATGGAATGTACTGCTAAGTTTCGCTATCGTCAGCCAGATTCTAAGGTGACAGTTACTGTAAAGGGTGACAAGGCAACTGTCAATTTTGCAGAATTGCAACGTGCTATTACACCTGGACAAGCTGTTGTATTTTATGATGGAGAAGAGTGTCTTGGTGGAGGCCTAATTGACAACGCTTATAAAAATGGAAAGCTTCAACAGTATATTTAAATTGACATCTTGAAACAATCTGCTAAAATAGATATAGCAATAACTATGATGGTCAAAGCTCATGGATGTTGTAGGACTTTTGTCCTGCACTTCTAGAGGTTTGACTTTTTTGGTGAAGAATAAGGAAAAAAGATGACACACAATTTTACTGAAAGTTATGATATTGTCGTGATTGGTGCTGGGCATGCAGGAGTTGAAGCTTCTCTGGCTGCCAGCCGGATGGGCTGTAAAGTTTTACTTGCGACAATCAATATTGAAATGTTAGCCTTTATGCCTTGTAACCCTTCTATTGGAGGTTCTGCTAAGGGAATTGTTGTACGGGAAGTGGATGCTCTAGGCGGAGAGATGGCTAAGAATATAGATAAAACTTATATTCAGATGAAGATGCTTAATACTGGGAAAGGGCCTGCTGTTCGTGCTCTTCGTGCTCAAGCAGATAAAGAACTCTATTCCAGAGAAATGCGTAAGACGGTTCAACACCAAGAAAATCTGACTTTGCGTCAAACCGTTATAGATGAGATTCTAGTCGAGAATGGGAAAGTCATTGGTGTGAAAACAGCTACGCATCAAGAGTTTGCTGCAAAGGCAGTTGTTGTAACAACTGGTACAGCCCTGCGTGGAGAAATTATTATTGGGGATTTGAAGTATTCTTCTGGCCCGAATCATAGCTTAGCCGCAATTAGCCTAGCAGATAACTTACGTGACTTAGGATTTGAAATTGGACGTTTTAAAACAGGTACACCTCCGCGTATTAAAGCCTCTTCTATCAATTATGAGGAAACGGATATTCAGCCTGGAGATGAAAAAGCGAATCATTTTTCTTATATTTCTCGTGATGAGGACTACCTTAAAGATCAGATTCCTTGTTGGTTAACTTATACTAATGAGATGAGCCACGAAATTATTCAAAACAATCTTTATCGTGCACCAATGTTTTCAGGTATGGTGAAGGGGGTTGGTCCACGGTACTGCCCGTCAATTGAAGACAAAATTGTTCGTTTTGCGGACAAAGAACGCCACCAACTTTTCTTGGAACCGGAAGGACGAGATACAGAAGAAGTTTATATTCAGGGGCTTTCAACGAGCTTGCCAGAGGATGTTCAAAAAGACTTAGTGCATTCTATTAAGGGACTTGAAAATGCTGAATTAATGCGAACTGGCTATGCGATTGAATATGATATGATTATGCCACATCAGCTTCGTGCTACTCTAGAAACTAAGAAAATCTCAGGTTTATTTACAGCTGGGCAAACAAATGGGACATCTGGTTATGAGGAAGCAGCGGGGCAAGGCATTGTTGCAGGGATCAATGCAGCTCTAAAAGTTCAAGAAAAACCGGAACTGATTTTGAAACGCAGTGATGGTTATATTGGGGTCATGATTGATGACTTGGTCACTAAGGGAACAGTAGAGCCGTATCGTCTTTTGACTAGTCGAGCCGAATATCGTCTCATTTTACGTCATGACAATGCGGATATGCGATTGACTGAAATTGGACGTAAAGTAGGATTGGTTGATGATGAGCGCTGGCTGCGTTTTGAAATTAAGAAACATCAATATGAAACTGAAATGAAGCGTTTGAATTCTATTAAATTAAAGCCAATTAAAGAAACGAATGAAATGGTTGAAAAATTAGGCTTTAAACCATTGACAGACGCAGTTACAGCGAAAGAATTTTTGCGTCGTCCAGAAGTTTCGTATGAAGATGTTATCAATTTTATTGGTCCAGCAGCTGAAGTTTTAGATGAAAAGATTATTGAATTGATTGAAACTGAAGTTAAATATGAAGGCTATATTTCTAAAGCATTGGATCAGGTTGAAAAAATGAAGCGCATGGAAGAAAAACGCATTCCAGCAACTATAGATTGGGATGATATTGATTCTATTGCTACAGAAGCTCGTCAAAAGTTTAAGAAAATAAATCCAGAAACTATTGGTCAGGCTAGTCGGATTTCTGGTGTCAATCCTGCAGATATTTCAATTCTGATGGTCTATTTGGAAGGAAAATCACGAAGTATTTCGAAAAACCAGGAAAAAACAAAAAAATAATGATGAAGATACTTGTTCATACTGTTGAGCAAGTATTTTTTATAAATTGAAGTTGACAGCATTGTAAAGCAATAGGTTATTTAAGCTGATATAAAGGGGATATAACTTATTTTTATTGTCAAGTTTACTTAGGGGAGTAGAAAGATTTTGTATTTTAGATGCTTAACGATATAATTGGTGTGGTTTTATTTAGGGAAAGCTCGCTTTTTTAGAGCTTTTGTGGTAAAATGGCGGTTAAGAGGTTTATGATGAAAAAATTTCGTTTTACTCCAATACATTTTATAATCATGGGCATTGTTTCTTTTGGAATTTTAGCCATTTTGTTACGAGTTCTTGGTAGTAGCATCTTGATGTTATTGGCTCTTTTTTTGGTGCTAGCTGTTTTGAGTTTTCTATTGATTTTCCAACAAAAGAGTTATGAAATTAACGAAGTGGAACAAATCCAGTATGTAAACGATCAAGCAGAAAATAGTTTGGCATCATTACTTGAAAGGATGCCAGTTGGTGTTGTGAAAGTTGATCCAGCATCTGGAAATGTGGAATGGTTTAATCCTTATGCAGAGCTAATTCTAACGAATGAAGACGGTGAATTTGATGTGGATTTGCTGCAAAAAATAACTAAAACACCTTTGGAAGGTGGAGGCTCGTATGCAACGATTGGAGATACTAAATATTCAGTGTATTTAGATCATGCTTCAAGTGTATTTTATTTTTTTGATGCATCTAGTGAATATGAAGCAACTACAGAACTCGTGACGACAAGACCAGTTATCGGCATTGTTTCAGTTGATAATTATGATGATCTGGAGGATGTTGTCTCAGATTCAGATATTAGTCATATTAATAGTTTCATCGCAAAGTTTGTTGCTGAATTTGCCGAAAAATACGCTATGTTTTCTCGTCGTGTGGGGATGGATCGTTTTTATATTTTTACAGATTACACAGTTTTGGATCAGTTAATGCAAGATAAGTTCACAGTGATTGATCAGTTTAGGGAAGAGGCGAAAAAGCGGGAAATTCCTCTTACTTTGAGTATGGGATTTTCATATGGAGATAGCAATCATGAACAGATTGGTAAAGTAGCTCTGTTAAACTTGAACCTGGCTGAAGTTCGTGGTGGTGATCAAGCTGTTGTAAAAGAGAATGATGAATTAAAAAATCCTGTTTACTTTGGTGGTGGCTCAGCTGCATCTGTAAAGCGGACACGTACTCGCACACGAGCTATGATGACAGCTATTTCAGATAAGATTAAAAGTGTGGACCAAGTTTTTGTAGTTGGACACAAAAATCTAGACATGGATGCGCTTGGTTCTGCTGTGGGAATGCAAGTGTTTTCTAGCAATATTATTGAACAAACCTATGCAGTCTATGATCCCCATCAAATGGCGGCAGACATTGAACGAGCAGTCCATAGGTTGCAGGATGAAGGCGAGACCAATCTTCTTTCAGTCGCTGATGCAATGACAATGGTAACCAATCGTTCTTTGCTAATCATGGTGGATCATTCAAAAACAGCATTAACTTTATCAAAAGACTTTTATGATTTATTTAATCAAATGATTGTCATTGATCACCATAGAAGAGACCAGGATTTTCCAGAAAATGCCATTATTAGCTACATTGAAAGTGGAGCAAGCAGTGCTTGTGAATTGGTAACAGAATTGATTCAATTCCAAAATTCTAAGTCAAAACGCTTGAGCAAAATGCAGTCTAGTGTATTGATGGCTGGGATTATGCTGGATACGAAAAGATTCTCTTCTCGTGTAACTAGTCGTACGTTTGATGTGGCGAGTTATCTACGCACACGCGGAAGTGACAGTGTGGCTATTCAAGATATTTCAGCAACAGATTTTGATGAATATCGTGAAGTGAATGAGCTGATTTTAAACGGTAAGAAAATTTTACCAAATGTTCTCGTTGCTACTGGGACAGAAGAAAAATGTCATGATACAGTTGTTATTAGTAAAGCTGCAGATGCTATGCTAGCAATGTCAGGGATTGAAGCTAGTTTTGTTGTCGGCAAAAACAAACAAAATAATATATCGATATCTGCTCGCAGTCGTAGTAAAATCAATGTACAGCGGATTATGGAAGAATTGGGTGGAGGCGGTCATTTTAATTTGGCAGCAGCGCAAATCTCTGACCAGACAATTGCACAAGTCGTACAACACTTAAATGAAATTATTGTGCATGAAGTACTAAAAGATAAGGAGTTAAAGGAATGAGAGTAATTTTTTTAGCAGATGTTAAAGGTAAAGGGAAAAAAGGCGAAATTAAAGAGATGCCAACGGGTTATGCACAGAACTTTTTGCTTAAAAAAAATCTTGCAAAGGAGGCGACTGCAGCAGCTATTGGTGAACTTCGTGGTAAACAAAAATCAGAAGAAAAAGCGCATGCAGAAATGTTAGCTGAAGCACAAGCCATTAAAGAAAAGCTGGAAGCAGAAAGTACAATTGTTGAATTTACTGAAAAAGTAGGGCCAGATGGACGTACTTTTGGTTCTATTACCAGTAAAAAAATTGCTGAAGAATTACAAAAGCAATTTGGAATTAAGATTGATAAACGATTGATTCAAGTCAAGAATCCTATTCGTTCTGTTGGCTTGATTGATGTGCCAGTGAAAATTTATCAAGATGTGACTAGCGTTATCAATTTACGTGTAAAAGAAGGCTAATGAAAAAATGATTTTTTAAGAGAGGAGGTCTTATGGCAGATATTGATGAATTACGAGCGCAGCCACAAGATATTTTGGCAGAACAATCTGTTTTAGGTGCGATTTTTATTGATGAGAGTAAGCTAGTTTTTGTTCGTGAATATATCGAGCCAAGCGACTTCTTTAAATATGCTAATCGCTTAATTTTTAAAGCGATGATTGATTTGGCAGATCGAGGTGATGCCATTGATGCAACGACTGTTCGTAATATTTTAGACAGTCAGGGTGATTTGCAAAACATTGGTGGTTTGTCTTACTTGGTTGAAGTGGTAAATTCAGTGCCGACTTCTGCCAATGCTGAGTATTATGCTAAAATTGTAGCAGAAAAGGCTGTCTTGCGGCGGTTAATTTCACGTTTGACAGACTCTATCAACCTAGCTTATGATGGTGCTAGTCCTGCAGATGAAATCATTGCTGGCGCGGAAAAAGCGTTAATTGATGTTAGTGAAAATGCTAGTCGAAGTGGTTTTAAAAATATTAAAGAGATTTTGAATCTAAATTTTGGCAGCTTGGAAATGCGATCTCAGCAGACGTCTGATATTACAGGGATTGCAACAGGTTACCAAGATTTGGATCACATGACTACGGGCTTACATGAAGAAGAGTTAATCATTGTGGCAGCTCGGCCTGCAGTTGGTAAGACTGCTTTTGCCCTTAATATTGCACAAAATATTGGAACTAAGCTAGATAAGACAGTTGCTATTTTTTCTTTGGAAATGGGGGCTGAGAGCTTGGTGGATCGAATGTTGGCAGCAGAGGGCTTGATTGAGTCGCATTCAATCCGAACAGGACAATTAACGGATGAGGAATGGGGAAAGTATGCGATTGCGCAAGGGAATCTAGCAGAAGCTAGTATTTACATTGACGATACTCCAGGAATTCGAATCACAGAGATTCGTTCACGTGCTCGAAAATTAGCACAAGAAACGGGAAATCTTGGTTTGATTTTAATTGACTACTTGCAGTTGATTACAGGAACTGGTCGGGAAAATCGCCAGCAAGAGGTTTCGGAAATTTCTCGTCAATTAAAGATTTTAGCAAAAGAGCTGAAAGTGCCGGTTATTGCATTGAGCCAATTATCACGAAGCGTGGAGCAACGCCAAGACAAACGGCCTGTTTTATCAGATATTCGTGAGTCTGGTTCAATTGAGCAGGATGCAGATATTGTTGCATTTTTATATCGAGATGATTACTATGAACGTGGTGGTGAAGAAGCTGAAGGACTTCCAAATAACAAGGTTGAAGTAATTATTGAAAAGAATCGTAGCGGCGCACGTGGTACGGTAGAATTGATTTTCCAAAAAGAGTACAATAAGTTTTCAAGTATTTCTAAGAGAGAGGAATAGATAATGAGTGATGCATTTACAGATGTTGCAAAAATGAGAAAAATTAAAGAAGAAATCAAGGCTCATGAAGGAAAAATGGTGGAAATGACTCTTGAAAACGGTCGTAAACGTCAAAAAAATAAGCAAGGTCGTTTAATTGAAGTCTATCCTTCTTTGTTTATTGTTGAATATACCAACAATAGTAGTAATCCAGGTGAGATTGAAAATACTTACGTCGAATCCTATACTTATTCGGATATTTTAACAGAGAAAAACTTGATTCGGTATTTAGATTAAGATAAATTTATTTTAATGTAATGTGGCTGGAGTAAGAAATGATTAAAAATCTAATTTTTGATTTTGGCAATGTTTTAATTGAATGGAACCCTGCTAAGATTTTAGCTGCTTTCGTAGAGGATGAAGAAGATCGTAAGCATGTCAAAACGGCTGTTTTTGACTCGGGAATTTGGGCTCAGACGGATATTGGAGAATTAAGCTTGAAACAAGCCATTCGGAAAGCTCAAAAATTGCTAGACGGTTCGTATGCTCCTACTGTTGAAGCTGTTTTTACTCGTTGGTATGAGGTAATAGATAGCTATTATCAGCTACAAGAGAAAATTTTTGAATGGGTTCAGATGGGGTATAGTATTTATATTTTATCTACTACCAGTGAGATCTTTTATACGGTTGAAAATGCCGGCTTATTACCAATGACAAAAGTATTGACGGGGAAAATCCTTTCTTACGAAGTAGGATGTGCAAAACCAGATAAAAGTATCTATCAAAAATTACTGACCCAGTATACATTGCAAGCTAGTCAATGTGTGTTTATAGATGATCTACAGGTTAATCTAGACACTGCTAAAAGTCTGGGGTTTGAAACTATTTTAGCAACATCTGAACAGCAAAATATAATTGCGATAGAGGAATTATTGAAAAAGAAAGGTTCTTTCCATAGAAAGAAATAATCTGACAAAATCCGTCTTTACAGATAGGATTTTTTTTGATATAATGGCTTTTGTGTGAAATAGCAGCAGGAGAGCATGAAGCTCGTCAACAGAACATAGCTATAAAAGTAGCCTTGGCTGTTTAGGCGAAAATGTTCTGCACGAATCAGGGCTTTCTAAGTGACTATTTCCTCAAATTATTATTTTTATAGGAGGACATTTATATGTCACGTTATACAGGACCATCTTGGAAACAAGCTCGTCGTTTGGGTCTTTCTCTTACTGGTACAGGTAAAGAATTGGCTCGCCGTAACTATGTACCTGGTCAACATGGACCAAACAACCGTAGCAAATTGTCAGAATACGGTTTGCAATTGGCTGAGAAACAAAAACTTCGTTTCACTTATGGTGTAGGTGAAAAACAATTCCGTAACTTGTTCGTACAAGCTACTAAAATTAAAGAAGGAATCCTTGGTTTCAACTTCATGCTTCTTTTGGAACGTCGCTTGGATAACGTTGTTTACCGTCTTGGTCTTGCAACTACTCGTCGTCAAGCTCGTCAATTCGTAAACCACGGTCATATCCTTGTTGATGGAAAACGCGTTGATATCCCATCATACCGCGTAACTCCAGGTCAAGTGATTTCAGTTCGTGAAAAATCATTAAAAGTACCTGCAATTCTTGAAGCAGTAGAAGCTACTCTTGGACGTCCAGCATTCGTATCATTCGACGCTGAAAAATTGGAAGGTTCATTGACTCGCTTGCCAGAACGCGACGAAATCAATCCAGAAATCAATGAAGCGCTTGTCGTTGAATACTACAACAAACAACTTTAAGCTAAGACTTATCCGAAGTTGGGAATCTTCCCAACTTCTTTTTTATGACTCATTGAAAAGATCAAAAAAGAGAAAACGAATTTTGTTTTCTCTTTTCTAGTTTTAAAAGTGATGAGCATTTTTGTCTTAAAGTTTTTCACATTTTAACACTGAATGACTTTATTCGAGTAGCAAAATAGAATTATTTTCTAATCCAACATTTTTAAAAGAAAATCTGCCATTTGTTCAGGGCTTTCTTTTTTCCCTCTAGCAATCCACATTTGGCAAACTCCAAAAAAGGCGTTTGTCAGGTAAACATGGCTGTATTCTTTCTCCACTTGACTTAGTAGTTTACTACTAAAACGCTCTTGTAGGTCTTCAGCCAGCATGATTTGGAATTTATGGCGTAAAAATGTTTGAATTTCTTTTGTTCCGTTTTCTGTTAACAAAACAGAAAGGAGGGATTCGCGTGTGAGAAAATCAAAAACTTCTAGAATCGCGCTACGCTTGTCTTGAGCATACTTCTCAAAAATGTATTCTAACTTATGGAAAAGTTTCTGTTGATAATGCTCAATCATATCATATTTATCTTTGTAGTGTGTATAAAAACTGCTGCGACTGATACCAGCCGTTTTTGTCAACTTGACAGTGCTAATCTGATCGAATGATTCGTGTTTAAGCAGATCGACCATCGCATTTTCAATAATCATTTTTGTTTTTTGGCGCTTGTTACTTTCTGCCATATTAGTTTTCCTCTTTTGAACAAATTTATACAATGTGTCTAAAATTGATTTTTTTCTCTTGTGAAAAAATGTAGAAACTGTATAATCTATTATATCAAATATTTAGACAATGTGTATAAAAATATTTCAAAAATTAAAATTTTTATATAGAGTGTCTAAGATAGAGGAGAAAAAATGTTCAGAGAATGGAAAGAAATTTTCAAAAAACCAATCTTTATTGTTGTCATGATTGGTGTTTCCTTGATTCCTGCTCTTTATAATGTTATCTTTTTGAGTTCAATGTGGAATCCTTATGGAAAAGTATCGGAATTATCAGTAGCGGTGGTGAATAAAGATCAACATGCAAGATTTAACAGTAACACATTGTCTGTTGGGGATGATATGGTGAAAAGCCTTAAAAAGAATGATGCGTTAGATTTTCATTTTGTATCTGAAGCAAAGGCAAAGAAAGGTTTGGAGAAGGGTGATTATTATATGATTATCACGCTTCCAAGTGATTTATCCCAAAAGGCAGCTAGTATTCTGGATAATAAGCCACAAAAGATGCAGATTGATTATCAAACATCTAGCGGACGTAGCTTTATTGCCAGCAAGATGAGTGATTCGGCTATGACTCGGCTTCAACAAACTATCGCTAACAATGTGACCAATACGTATACGACTTCTCTCTTTAAGAATATGAATAATTTAAGGAAAGGCATGGGAGCAGCAGCTTCTGGCAGCAGTCGTCTCACTTCTGGTAGTCAACAATTAAAAGACGGTAGTCAAACATTGACAGATAATTTGCAAACCTTGTCTAACTCTAGCATGACATTTGCAGATGGTGCTAATACGTTAACGACAGGCTTGGGAAGTTATATACTTGGTGTGCGTCAGCTTTCAGATGGGATTGGCACGCTATCTACAAAACTTTCTTCCTATACGTCAGGCGTCGGTCAATTAGCTTCTGGTTCAACTACATTATCAAAAGGATTGACAGACTATACAAATGCTGTTGGTCAGTTGGCGGACGGTTCAGAACAATTGTCAGATGGCTTTAGCGACTATACTAATGGTGTGGCAAATCTTGCAGGTGGTGCCAATCAATTAAATGATCAATCACAAAACTTATTGGCAGGAGTCAATCAATTAACTGCCTCTAATGAAGAAATTCAAAAATTATCAAGCGGTGCGCATCAATTAGCTACGGGTCTGAACACTTTGATGGCGACTGTTAAACAATCTGGTATGACAGCTGAACAAGTTCAAAAACTACAAGCTTTGCAAACAGCTTTAACAACCGTTCAAAAGACTCTTTCAAATGGAGTTGATCTGTCAATGGCGAAAACGGCCATGATGACAGCTTTGAATGATATGGAGACAGCTGCGAATACACTTGCTAATAGTGCGACGACAGATAAGGCTACGATTACAAATAACGTAGCTGCTACAGCAGCTTATCAAAAATTAAGTGCTAGTGAACAAGCAGAAATCAATGCCGCTATTTCACAAGCTCCAAGTCAAACTGCTACGACTGCGACAAATATGTTGACAACGATTCAAGCGCTTAAGACACAAGTAACAAACTTGCCAAATCAATCCTTCAATCAACAAGGCATCGCTGTCATCGAGCAAGCCAAAGGTGCACTTTCAAGTCTCCAAACGAATGCACAAGAATCTCAAGAAAGCATTCTTGCGGCATTACAACAATCGACTACGGGTGCTAGTCAAGTGGCAGCAGGAGTTGACCAATTGCAAACGAGCTTGGCAACAGGCGCTAGTCGATTTGCGAAAGGTGTGACAGACTATACTAATGGAGTCGCTCAGATCGCGGTAGGAGCTAACACCTTATCTAGTCATAACGAGCAACTAACATCTAGCATGGCAAAAATTAGTTCAGGTTCTAAGGTTTTAGCTAGTAAAAACAGTCAATTGACATCTGGAATGGCAAAGGTTGCTTCTGGAGCCAATCAATTAGCTGGTAATAATGGTCAAATTGATGCGGGTTTGGCAAAATTGGCAGACGGAGCCAATCAATTAGTTAGCAATTCTGCGGCACTAGTGTCAGGAGTAGGTAAGTTGTCTGATGGTGCTAGTAAAATAGCAGATGGTTCTACGAAGCTGGCGGATGGTAGTTCAATGATAACGTCTAATTTGGGAAGGCTTGTGTCGGGTGTGGACACCTTGACAGCAGGTTTGATAGATGCCAAAAATCAATTATCTATGGTGAAAACCAATAACGCCAATGCTAAAGCTCTCGCAAATCCATTGACAACGAAGAAAATAGATAAAGACCATGTTGGTAAAAATGGTATCGGTATGGCTCCATACATGATTTCTGTGGCACTTTTTGTAGCAGCGATTTCAACCAATATCATTTTTAACACGTTGCCTTCTGGTAAGAAACCTGAGACACGTATGGAATGGCTGAAAGCACGTATTCAGGTCAATGGCGTTATTTCTCTCTTGGCAGGTTTATTGGTGTATGGTGCAGTGCACATGATTGGCTTGACTGCCAATCATGAATGGGCGACGCTTGGGATCATTCTTTTAACGAGCATGTGCTTCATGGCAGTGGTGACGGCTCTGGTAACGTGGGACACTAAGCTTGGTGCTTTCACTTCCTTGATTTTATTATTGTTGCAACTAGCCTCTAGTGCAGGGACTTACCCACTTCCGTTGACGGACAAGATTTTCCAAAATATCAATCCTTGGTTGCCAATGAGTTACTCTGTTTCGGCTTTGCGTCAAACAATTTCGATAACAGGGCAAGTCGGTGGGCAAGTTGCCTTCATGACAGTTGTTCTGCTGCTCTTTGTCGGTCTTGGTTTCTTAGTCTACAATCCGAATAAAAAAGAATTAGTTTAATCTAAAAGCTCTTGTATCTTGAATACAGGAGCTTCTTTTTTAAATTAAACCAAAGTGAGCAAGGGCGTATGGAATGCCATTTTCATCATTAGAGCGCGTGATGAAAGTGGCTGCTTCTTTGACGGTTGCTTGGCTATTGCCCATTGCAATTGAATAATCCACTCTTTCAAACATTGATAGGTCATTGAGCCCGTCTCCGAATGCGTAAGTTGGTGCTTCGTCTGCTAATAAGGTCAGTAGGTGCTGAATCCCAGAGCCTTTATTACAACCGTGCGGCGTGATGTCTATTGAGTAAGGGCTGTTACGGAAAAAGTGCAGTTCAGGGACTTCAGTTTGATACTGGGTGTCTTTTTCTGGCTCTTCACTAAAAATGAGCAACATCTGACAAGGCTGGTTTTGGTAAATGGTCGGTCCAACTCGGGGCAGGTCTTGATGGAAATAACGGAAATTCTGCTGAACAGTTGAACTGAGTGCTGTCACACGCATTTCTCCTTGTGAATAAAAACCGATGCCGTGCTTATTTTCTTTTGCCAATTGCAGGAGTTTGAGAATGCTGGTTTGTGCAATCCGTCCTTCAAACAGGAATTGCTTCTCATGAAGAATTTCCATTCCGTTTAGCAAAATGGCAGAATGAATCCCAGCGTCTTCCAGAACCGTTCCCATTTCTCCGCGGCCACGTCCGGTACAGACAATGGGAAGAAAGCCATTGGCTCGTAGTTGAGCAATGGCTCTTTTATTTTCTATCGGAACTTGTCCCTGACTATTTACTAAAGTACCATCAATATCAAAAAATACAAATCCGTTGTAAGTCATTTACTTCTCCGTTTCTATTGAAGGTGCTGAAGTTCCACGTGAAACATGAGAGAAATGGGAAGTACGATGCTGTTTGACTTCTTCTTTCAAGTTTTCGAGCAAGGTCGTTTCTTCTGTCAGCTCAAGCAACTGGAGCCCCTTCTGGATAAGGACGTCGTCTCCTTGGCAAATACCCAGGCGAACCTGAGCAAAGCCGAGTTTGTCGTATCGTTTTGTTTGCTTGGCGAGCGGTAAGATCATCTCGGTGATACGCTGGCAATCGTCAAGGCGGTTATTGAGAAAATAAACGGTGGAAAGATTGAATAAAATAGAGGCTTGAGTTCCTTTGATGTTTTTATAATCATTATATTTTTCAAGATTGGTGAGAATTTTTTCGGTAATCTCCTGAATGGTTTCAATTGGAAAGAAGAAGAGAATAACACCTAACAGACGAAAGTCACTTTCGTACCAGACATCTCGCTTTTCTAAGACGGTCCAAATTTGCTCTGCCAATTGTTTTGCTTTATCGCTAAAGTTATGCTCTCGTACTTCCATAATAATATTGATTGTGGAGAGAATATTTTGGATTGGCAAATCATGTTTGACTTTTTTAAGATGTTCTTCGCATAGATGAGCAATTTTTTTAAGTTCTGTATTATTAACAATAGATAAGTGGTTTGACATTTGATTGATAATCACTTGTCTTGTCCGCGGTTTATAATAATCACAAATATATTCAAATTCCCCAAAACTCATGTCAATCTGGTGGAGCAGAAATTCCATGGTTTCATAGCTGGGAACGGATTGGTTGCTTTCAAACTTGGAAAGATTGGAGCGAGAAATCCAATCTCCGCAAATCTCTTGCTGGGTGATTCCCTTTGCTTTTCGAATCGTCTTGTAAACTGTGCCAATATCCCAACGCATAGGCGACTCCTTGTGTTAAATATGAAATGTGAAAATACTGGGCATTTTGTGAATGCCTTTTCATCATATTATATCATATAGATGAAAGGAGAAAAAGTGATGAAGAAAAAATATCTTTTTTATTTGTTCTTTGCAATAATGGTAGCTGTATCTTTAGCTCCATGGCTTCCGACCTAGTTAATGTAAGGATATTTATATTTGTGAAAAGAATAGAGGTGAAACCAATGTACTATAAGTGTTGATGTAATTAGTATTGTTTTTTAAAAAATATTTGTCTTTATAAAGAAAAAAGTATATACTATGAAAAAATTATATAAAATTTTCCTTACGATTGCAGCAGCTTTTATGATTGGTGCAACAGTTATACCGTCCTCAACTTCTGTTATTTATGCGAATAGTATGAAATATGAAGAAGTAGTTCCTTTCCGGGATCGAGGTGTATGTGGAGATATGAACAAGAATAGCTATGCTTACAAAAGATATTGTTTGAAAGATGGGAGTGCTTCGGCTACTCTTACACCAGCGCAAAGAGATTGTTTATGGGCTTTAGGGCTTGGTGTATTTAGCTTTTCAACCACATGGTATTCTCTGCTTATGGCGTATGGACCAGTAGTATATCAATGCTTAAAGGCATAGCGAAATAGACTTATTATTTCTGTGTTAAAAAAGGAGTGAAAATAATGAAGAAAAAATATTCTTTTGACAAATACTTTTATAAGAAATATCATTTCTATTTTTATACAATTGTATTGATACTGTACTTTTTATATTTCTCACATGATGATGTGATAGGTGATATTCTATTTTTGGGAGCATATATAATTCTGCTTTTAACGACAATAATAAAAAAAATCCCAAAAGATTAAGGAGAATTTTTATGAAATGTATTCGCATGAGTCTATACTTCATTATTATTTGCACAACTCTCTTTTTCCTCTCTGCATGCACCTCTTCATCACAAGCTTCTGAAAGCTCTACAGTTTCAAGTGTTTCTCAGATTTCAACAAGTGAAAATGAGGTAGAACACGATTTAAAATTGACAAAATTATACAAAGAAATTGTAAAGAGCTTTCAAGAGACGAATGCAGAAAATGTTTTAAACGATAAATTAACAAAGGGAAATTTGCTCTATTTTGGTCGTGAGACGTGCCCGTTTTGTAGAGAATTTCTTCCGGTCTTGAAAGAAACATCAGACTTGTATCATACGCCTTTTAAAATTTATTACTTAAATACAGAAGATTCTCATAAGAATTCTCAAATAAAGAAAGCTATGGAAAAATATAATGTGACTGGTGTACCTACGCTGATTTATTTAAAAAAAGACAATGGTTTTGAAGTCTTGAATGAAGAGCGGACGACTTTACCAGAATGGTTTAATATAATAATGAAATATTGAACTTTTTCAAAAAACACTCCTCTTTTCCAGAAAATTTCCTATAATTTCCCATTCATGTTATACTAAATGAGATGATTTTTCATTCGTCCGAGGGTCGGACGCCTTACCAACAGTTGGCGGATTATGTGGTGATTTTGCACCAAGTCAAAGACGATAGCTTTTATGCGATCTTCCTTTCCGTACTCAATAACAGCCGCAAACACTATGCGGATATCCTTGCCCGTCGCAAGGGCAAAGAGCCTAAAGCATAAGCAGGAAAAGTAGCAGAAATCAACTAACATTTCTCCTTCATCTTACTTGAAGTTTTTCTGTCAGAGCGGTAGGTTAAAGACGAAGAAGAGGAAGAGCAGAGGATTAGAAAGTGTGATGGGATGATAAGATTTCATTTTAATAACGAATTTTGGTTTCGGTGGCGGTTTTATCTGTTGAGCATGATGATATTCTTTTCCTCGGTCGATCCTTATGCGAAATGGGACGTATTCAATGTGATTTATTTTACTGTACTGGGAATATTTTTGTTCTTACAGATCTTTGTGCCAGAGTGTTCTCATAAACGATCTTATCCCGTAGGCAGCTATCATTTTAACTGGGAATTTTATAATGATATTTCCTTGTATATGATGTTTTATTTTTTACGTACTTTCTCTTCTGGTCCAATAAGCGGTGATACCGTGTGGTACTGGATTTTGCTGATAGCAGATATTCTCGTTATTTGTACTTTTCTTATCAAAAGAGAAAAAGCAGAGAAGAGTGAAGAATAAGATGTGATAACTTCTATTTTCTATTTCATTCTACAGACATCTATTAAACACCTCCAGAAAATGGGAGTGTTTTGTTTTCTTTAAGTTTTCTTTAGCTTTCTTTTAAGGATTTGCCCGTAAACTACGTAGATAAAGAACGACAAAGGAGAGCAATCTCATGGCTAAAAAAACATTTAAAGATAAATTTCAACGGATAGAAACCAAGTATGTCATCTCAAAGGAAACGTTGGCAGATTTGCTAAAGGAGTTTGAAGCGTATATGGCAGAAGACGAGCATGCCTATTCAACGATTGGCAACCTCTACTATGATACGCCGACCTATCAGATGATTCGGGAGTCTTTGGAGAAGCCTTATTTCAAGGAAAAATTGCGCGTGCGCACTTATGACGCTAGCCCTCAGGCTGATAGTCAAGCCTTTTTGGAAATCAAGAAAAAAGTGCGTAAGGTTGTGTATAAACGTCGGCTTTCGACTGATTTACTGGCGGCAGAGCAGTATCTCGCAGGGGAATGCCAGCTTGAGGATTCACAGATTAAGAAAGAAATCGAATGGCTCTGTAAGCGGTATGGAGGTGTGCAGCCCATGATGTATATTTACTACAACCGCTACTCTTTAAAAGGTTTAGAAGATTCAAATGTACGGATTACCATCGATTATGATGTCGCTTATCGAACGAAAGAATTAAGTTTGTTAGCAGGAAAAGATGGCAAGAACCTGCTACCTGACAACCATGTTATCATGGAAATTAAAGTACCTGGGGCGTATCCACTCTGGCTGGCAGAGATTCTGGACTGCTACCACGTTTTTCCAAAATCTTTCTCAAAATATGGAGTCGCCTATAAGAAAACAACAGACTATAAAGGAGTAATCAGACATGTTCGATCAGTTATTTAATGACGTTTTTACAGGAACAACAATCAATCCAGCCAGTATGTTTGGTGCGATTGGTATCGCCCTTGTGCTGGGACTGATATTAGCTAAGGTTTATCAGTACAAAACCATTTACAGCAAGTCCTTTATGATGACTTTGGTTATGCTGCCGACTTTGATTGCTATTGTCATTTTTTTAGTCAATGGTAGTCTGGGAGCAGGGGTTGCGGTAATGGGAGCTTTCAGCTTGATTCGCTTTCGTTCAGCACCAGGTGGTGCTAAGGAATTGCTCGCAATTTTCCTTGCTATGACGATTGGGATTGCTGTCGGCATGGGCTATCTTATTTTTGCTAGCGTCTTTACAATCATTATGTCGGTGGTTATGTTGTTGCTGGAAACGGTGAATTTTGGGCAGATGAAGCATTCTATGCGCCAAGTGACTGTTGTCATTCCAGAAAGTTTGGATTATGAAACTGTCTTTGATGACATCTTTCAAAAAGCAACCAATTATATCGAATTAGCAAATGTCAAAACGTCTGATATGGGAAGTTTGTTTAAAATTAAGTATATTGTCCAATTAAATGGTACAATGACAGAGAAAGAGTTAATGGATGCTTTGCGCACGCGAAATGGGAATTTAGAGATTGCCATTAGCCGCTATGTCACAAAAGAAAATGAACTATAAAAGGAGGATAGCCATGAGAAGATCAACCTCAAAACGAAAACAGTTCAAACGTTTGATTCCGCTTGTTCTATTGACAGTTGCTTTAGGAGCATGTGGTGCGAAAAACGGTAGTTCAACCAGTACCAATTCCTCTAGCACCAGTAAGGTAACGACCGTTAAACTGTCCAATTATTTTACCAAGCGTGACCAAGATGCTTCTTATGATGAATCAAAAGCAACTAAGATTAGTCTGAGCGGGTCATCTGCTAAGGCTTCTGGTTCTGGTGCAGAAGTGTCGGGATCTACGGTGACAATTACTAAAGCTGGGACATATATCTTGTCGGGTTCAAGTGAAAACGTTCAAATCATTGTGAAAGCTAAGAAAAAAGATAAGGTTCAGCTAGTTCTGAATGGTGTCAGGATGACTGGAACAGATGCTGCAATTGTCGTAGAAAATGCAGATAAGACTTTTATCACCCTTGCAAAAGGTAGTAAGAATACGATTTCGGATTCTGCCCATCACAAGAATACAAAGTATGATGCTGCAATTTACAGTAAAGATGATCTCACTTTCAATGGTTCTGGCAGTTTGACGGTAGAAGGCAATTATGGGAATGCTATTGAGTCTAATGATGATTTGCGTATTTCAGGCGGAACTTATACGATTAAAGGTTATAAAAACGCCCTTTCAGCTAATGACGCAATCAATATCAAAGACGCAACAATGAATTTGACTGCTACTTATGATGCAATTCATGCAGACAATGATAAAAATACGTCTCTGGGGAATTTCTATATCCATTCTGGCAAGATAACCATTCACGCTGGAGATGATGGTATTCATGCTTCTAACATTGCTCTTGTTGACGGTGGTACGATTAAGGTAGAAAAGAGTGAGGAAGCACTTGAAGGCAAGACTGTGACCATTAATGGTGGGAATTTGGATTTGACAGCTAATAATGATGGTATCAATGCTGCAGACGGCAATAGTAGTAAAAAGACTCCGGGACAAGCTACTGCTGGTGTCAGCCTGACAATCACTGGTGGTAAGATAAAGATTAATGCACAAGGTGACGGTTTGGATTCTAATGGGGATTTGACCATTTCAGGTGGGGAAGTTTATGTGGACGGTCCCACAAATGGTGGCAATGGTGCTCTTGACTATGATGGCAATGGCACCATTACTGGTGGCACCGTTGTAATGGTCGGTAGCAATGGCATGGCAATGGGCTTTGGCTCAAACTCTAAACAGGCCTCTATCCTTACGAATGTATCTGGGAATGCTGGTGCTAAGGTGACGATTTCTGATTCGTCAGGAAAAGAAATCCTCAGTTACACCGCTGCTAAGAATTTCCAATCTGTTCTGGCGAGCTCAGCTGCTATTAAAGACGGTAAAAGCTACACCATTACAGTCAATGGACAATCCACGACTGCAACAGCTAGCCTAACTACTCAAAATGCAAATGGGATGGGCGGAGGTCGGAAATAGCATGAAAAGAGGCTGGGGAGCCCCAACCTCTTTCGTTTGACCTTCACAATAAAACTAATCATACAATTTAAGAATAACACTAAGGAACTGCTTAAACAATTCCCCTTCCTTGGGCTTCAATATAGCACAATAGCAAAAAACAATTCTATTTTTGAAGGAAAATATATGCTATAATAAAATTAATGACATTAAAAAACTAGAGTTTCTTGCTCTAGCTTTTTATGTTACTAATTCTTCAAAATATCTCCTATTTCTGCCAAATTATCAACAGTCCAATCTGGAGTTTCTGCTGGGTTAGTTATGTGAGTCAAGCGACTAAAACCCTGCCGGATCCAAATAGTTCGCATACCAAGTTGTTTAGCTGGAAGAATATCATTGTCTAAACGGTCGCCAATCATCACAGCATGTTCAGCCAAGCAGTTTGCTTGTTGGAGAGCCAGCTTAAAAATGGCTAGATTAGGTTTTGCCAGACCAACATCGGCAGAAGAAATAATGAGATCTATGTAAGAATCAATACCAAAGTTTCTCAATCTTGCCAGTAGATTCGGTAATTGATTAGCAAGGATACCAATCTTGTAGTGTGAGTGAAGAGTTTTCAGCACATTCTTACAATCAGGATAAAGCACCTCTAAATCCGAATTCCAAGCTGGAAGTTTCAGACCATAATATTTCAGAGCTTCTACATCGCCTTTTTTATTTTCCATAAAATAGTGGATCATAGTTTGATAAAATGCTGCATAAGAAATATTAGTATCAGCAAGAGCCTGTTTAATCCGATCTTGATAGGCTTTCTCTTCATTTACCAAAGTTGAGCCAACATCAAAGAATAACCAATCAATCTGTTTCATGCTAAACCTCTAATAAAGATTGATGTCTCCGCTGACAGCTTGGATAGCAAGAGAATCTGTAGAAGTTGATACTTTATGACGGATTGTGTTGCCAACAATTTGGTGGCTTGGCTGGAGCTGCTCAGAAATAGAAATATCTCCATGTACCGTTTCAATATCATAGCTAAAATCATGGTGCAACAAATGAAGCGTAACATCTCCGCTTGTTGTTTGAATAGAGGTTTTGCCAGCAATTTTTAAAGAATGCGTGTCGAGATCACCTGATACAAGAGTAATTTTACAATCTGTTAATTTGGCATGTGCCAGATGGATATCGCCACTAGTAAGGGTCACATCGGTCTGTTGTAATTGACAATGCCGCATGGATAGATCACCACTTGCAAGTTCAATCGTTCCTTCTTGCGTTTGCAGTTGAGAGATATTGACGTCTCCCGAAGAAGATTGGCATGAGAAAGATTGGAGAAGAGTTCCACTTGGGATTTGAATGCAAACTGGATGCCGATCCAGACCATTTTTCATAACATGAATAATCCAGTTCAAACCACTAGAGTTTGCTGCTCCTTTTTCTGTAATATACCATTTTTTGTCACGAACAATCGAGCTTAACTGGTTGCTGCTCTTTCCGTTGTAGTATTTGATATGAAAGAAAGCATCAGGTGAAGGCTCAATTTGAATATCTTTAGTACTCACATCAATATGCAATTCAGAGACGGTTGAGTAATCTTCAAAGATATAAGTGTCGCTAGCATATTGTGAAGGATGAATATTCGGAGATGGTTGTTTTGCTAGACTATCAGAATTTATCTCTTCTGTCAAATGTGCTGAAAGCGAGCGAATAATCTCTTCTGCTGCGTCTCTAGGATCTCCTAACTCTTTAATAACTAGTGCTTCATTTTCAGATCCAGCGTCTTCAAAGTATTCCGTAAAATAATCCATCGCTTCTTTATAGTCTGCCTCAGGTAATATTTTTAAGGATTTCTCTAATGCGGCTAAATAATCAGTTCTTGTCATGACGAACGCTCCCTTCTATAATGCCGTTGACTGTTGCTGTATACACTTTCCACTCCTCCTTAAGGGTACTTAATTGCTCTCGTCCATTTGGAGTAAGAGAGTAATACTTTCGTTTTCGACCTTGATATTCTTGAGAATAAGTTGTTAAGTAACGATTCTTTTCTAACTTTTTTAAAATAGGATATAAGGTTGATTCCTTGATATTGGCAATCAATTTAATCGTTTGGCTAATCTCATAGCCATAGGAATCTTCACTTTCCAAAATCGCTAGAATGAGAAATTCAATCAGGGTAGAAGATGTTGGAAAATACATGAGTCACCTCCTATGTATAATATTTTTATATATAATTTTTCTATACATAGTATAGTGCTTTTCACTTTCAAAGTCAAGAAAATATATAAAATTTTTATATATTTTTAAAATGTAAGTCTAAAACCATTTTCTTTTCTAGTTTTTTGAGATAGCACATCTGTGATTTCCCTAGGTTTGTTGTAAATAAACCTTAATTCTAGCTTAATTCATTAATTAAAGAATGTTTTGTATTGAAAAATTGCGCTAGAAAATGGTAAAATATACTAAGTCTATCTTAGAAGTAAGACAAAAGTGATGAATATAATGAAAAAACATAAAATAATTTTTAAATTTTTTGGGCAGACGCTACTTTATTTTGTGATATTTTTAGCCTTGCTTTATTTCTTTAATTATCTTGGCCAAGGTCAAGGTGGTTTTATCTACAATGAATTTTAGGAGCAGATTGTGACCAATTCAGTAATTAATGATATGATTGAAACGATTGAGTATTTTGCTCAGTCTCAACCAGATTTTCCAGTTTACAATGTCCTCGGAGAAGTTCATACTTATCATGATTTGAAAGTGGACTCAGATTCCCTTGCTGCAAAGATTGATAGCCTTGCGCTTCCTGAGAAATCACCAGTAGTAGTTTTTGGTGGGCAAGAATACGACATGTTGGCGACTTTTGTAGCCTTAACGAAGTCAGGTCATGCCTATATCCCGATTGATAGTCATTCCGCCCTTGAACGTGTGACAGCAATTGTGGAAGTGGCACAACCTAGTCTCATCATTGCGATCAATGAATTTCCACTGAAAGATAAATCGATACCAATTCTTGATTTAGCAACAGTTCAAGCAGCTTTTGCAGAAAAAAGGTCTTACCAGCTTACACATTCTGTTAAAGGGGATGATAATTACTATATCATCTTCACTTCAGGAACGACTGGAAAGCCAAAGGGTGTGCAAATCTCGCACGATAATTTGCTCAGTTTCACTAACTGGATGATTACAGATAAGGAATTTGCGACTCCAGAGCAGCCACAAATGCTGGCACAGCCACCGTATTCTTTTGATTTATCGGTTATGTATTGGGCGCCAACCTTAGCACTTGGAGGCACACTTTTTGCGGTTCCGTCTGCCATTACGCAAGATTTCAAGCAGTTATTTGAAACTATCTTGAATTTGCCGATTGCCATTTGGACATCAACACCGTCTTTTGCAGATATGGCGATGTTATCGGAAGATTTCAACGCTGAAAAAATGCCAAGCATTACGCATTTCTACTTTGACGGGGAAGAATTGACGGTTAAAACAGCACAAAAATTGCGTGACCGTTTCCCAAATGCGCGTATTATCAATGCTTACGGTCCGACAGAAGCAACGGTGGCTTTATCTGCCGTTGCCATAACAGATGATATGCTAGCAAACATGAAACGCTTGCCGATTGGTTATACCAAACTAGATTCACCAACCTTTGTTATTGACGAAGATGGAAACAAGTTACCAAACGGTGAGCAAGGTGAAATTATCGTTTCTGGACCCGCTGTGTCAAAAGGCTATATGAACAATCCAGAAAAAACAGCTGAAGCATTCTTTGAATTTGAAGGGCTACCAGCCTATCATACAGGAGATGTTGGCACCATGACTGACGAAGGTTTACTTCTTTACGGTGGTCGCATGGACTTCCAAATTAAGTTTAATGGTTTCCGCATTGAGCTGGAAGATGTCTCACAAAATCTGAACAAATCCAAATATGTCGATTCGGCTGTGGCTGTACCGCGATATAACAAAGATCATAAAGTACAAAATCTTTTAGCCTATGTTATCTTGAAAGACGGAGTGAAAGAACAATTTGAGCGTGAGATCGACATCACAAAAGCTATCAAGGATGACTTACAAGATATTATGATGTCTTATATGATGCCTTCAAAATTCCTTTATCGTGAATCTTTACCACTAACACCGAATGGGAAGATTGATATTAAAGGTTTGATTAGTGAGGTTAACAATCGATGATGGATTTCATAAGACAGATTCCTCATTTGGAACCGTACGGGGATCCACAATATTTTGTTTATATCATTTTAGCTGTTTTGCCTATATTTGTTGGTTTGTTCTTCAAAAAGAGATTTCCCGTTTATGAGGCCTTAGTTAGTTTAGCTTTCATTATATTTATGTTAATTGGACCTAAATTAACACAAATCTATGCTCTACTGTTTTATGTTCTTTGGCAAATGCTTTGGGTTTGGACTTATAAAATTTATCGAAAAACGGGAGATAGCAAATGGATTTTCTATTTGCACATTGCTTTGTCTATCCTACCGCTTTTCTTTGTAAAGGTAACGCCAGCTATTTATGGTCATCAATCACTCTTGGGCTTTTTAGGAATTTCCTACTTAACTTTCCGTTCAGTAGGAATGATTATTGAGCTTCGAGATGGAGTGCTAAAAGAATTTAATTTATGGGAATTTCTACGTTTCATGCTCTTTATGCCAACTTTTTCAAGTGGACCAATTGATCGCTTTAAGCGATTTAACAAAGACTATGAGACTATTCCAGAACGTGATGAATTGTTGGATATGCTAGAAACATCCGTTCAATATATCATGTTGGGTTTCCTATATAAGTTTATTTTAGCGCATATCTTTGGTTCCATGATTTTACCACCTTTGAAGCAGTATGCTCTTCAAATGGGGGGGATCTTCAACCTTCCAACTCTAGGAGTGATGTATGTATTTGGTCTAGATTTGTTTTTTGATTTTGCAGGCTATTCCATGTTTGCACTTGCAGTTTCTAACTTAATGGGAATCAAAAGTCCGATTAACTTTAACAAACCATTTGTTTCGCGTGATTTGAAAGAATTTTGGAATCGTTGGCATATGAGTTTATCATTCTGGTTCCGTGATTTTGTTTTCATGCGTTTGGTTACAGTGCTCATACGAAATAAAGTTTTTAAAAATCGCAACACGACTTCAAGTGTTGCTTACATCATCAATATGCTGGTCATGGGTTTTTGGCATGGTGTTACTTGGTATTATATTGCTTATGGACTTTTCCATGGTCTAGGTCTCGTTGTGAATGATGCTTGGCTACGGAAGAAGAAGACAGTCAATAAAGAACGGAAAAAGAAGAATTTACCGCTATTGCCGGATAATAAATGGACGCAAGCAGTGGGAATCTTTATCACTTTTAACGTTGTAATGTTTTCATTCTTAATCTTCTCAGGATTTTTGAATGATTTATGGTTTAAAAAATAAAAAGGAGTTCTCTAATGGACGTAAAAGCAGAAGTATTAGAAATTATTGAAGATTTGTTTATGGAAGACGTATCTGACATGATGGATGAAGATTTGTTTGATGCAGGAGTTCTAGATAGCATGGGTACAGTTGAATTGATTGTTGAATTGGAAAATCATTTTGATATTCATGTTCCAGTCTCAGAATTTGGTCGTGACGATTGGAATACCGCTAATAAAATTGTCGAAGGTGTGATGGAGCTTCGCAATGCTTAAACGATTGTGGCTCATTTTAGGTCCAGTTTTTTGTGCCTTTTTGATGGTCGTGGCTTTACTGTTTTTCTATCCAACGAAGCAGCAACATGATTATCAATCTGAAAAGCGCTCAGCAGTTACTCTAACGGCAGGGAGTTTTAAGGGAAGAGCACAAAAGGTACGTGCTCTGACAGATAAAAAACATCGTTTTGTTCCTTATTTCGGTTCTAGTGAATGGTTGCGATTTGATAGTATGCACCCGGCTGTTTTGTCTGAAAAATACAAGCGGAATTATCGTCCATATTTTTTGGGACAACGTGGAGCGGCATCTCTCACACAATATTTTGGGATGCAACAAATGCTTCCCCAAATAGAAAACAAAACAGCTGTTTATGTGATTTCTCCTCAATGGTTTACAAAAAAAGGCTACAGCCCTGCAGCTTTTCAACAATATTTTAATAGTGATCAATTAACTAGTTTCTTGCACCAACAAGAAGGAGACATTGCTGCTCAATATGCGGCGAAGCGTCTCTTGCAACTATATCCGACAGTTGCTATGAAGGATAATGTAAAAAAAGTAGCTAATAATCAGAAACCTTCAAATTTCGATAAACAGTACATTCGCCTTATAAGCCGCTTGAATAAGCGCGAAGACGCTCTTTTTAGCTCCCTTTTTGCCGAACATAATGAGAATTATGAAAAATTAGTACAGCCTCAGGTCAAGCGACTACCAGATAAATTTTCTTATCAAGATTTGGAAAAATTTGCAACAAAAGATGCTCAGAGAAATACCACTAATAATAACTTAGGGATTGCTAATAAGTTTTATAGACATCGCTTGCGGAAACACATAAAAAAATTGAAAGGAACGCAAGCAAAGTTTTCGTATATCAAATCTCCTGAGTATAATGATTTACAACTTGTCTTGAATCAGTTTGCAAAGTCAAAAACGAATCCAATCTTTGTCATCCCCCCTGTCAATGCTAAGTGGATGGCTTACACAGGTTTGAGTCAGGAAAAATACCAACAAGCTGTGAAAAAAATTCGTTATCAATTAGAAAGCCAAGGTTTTACCAATATTGCAGACTTTTCAAATGATGGTGGAAAACCTTATTTTATGCAGGATACGATTCATATGGGATGGCTTGGATGGCTAGCCTTTGATAAGGCTGTGAATCCTTTTATTTCAAATCCAAAACCCGCTCCTACTTATCAAATTGATAATCGATTCTTTAGCCAAGAATGGGCGAATTATGATGGTGATGTCAAAGATTTTAAATAATGATTGTATCAAAGCTGAGAGTCTCTCAGCTTTTTAGAATAGGGGAAGTGTTATGATACGACTTGCAAAAAGAGGAGATTTACCAGCGATTTTGTCAATTTTTTCTTATGCTAGAAAGTTTATGTCCCAGCAGGGCAATCCAACTCAGTGGGGTACGACTTATCCTAGCCGAAAATTAGTGATAGAGGATATTGAGCATGAAACATGCTATGTCTTTGAAAAAATGGGACAAATTGTTGGTGTCTTTACTTTAATAATCGGAGAGGATGAGACGTATCAATTTATTGAAAAGGGAGACTGGCACTTGAATCAACCTTATGGGACAATTCACCGTCTTGCTTCAAATGGTCAAGCAAAGGGTTTGGCCAAGCAATGTTTTGAGTTTTGCAGCCGAAAAGTCTCTTATTTGCGAATTGATACTCATAAGGATAATCGACCTATGCAGGCGGCTATTCGAAAATTTGGATTTCAAGAGTGTGGTGTGATTTATGTAGCAGATGGGAGTTCACGCCTTGCTTTTGATTATTATCATGTTGTAGGATAGACTGAAATTTAGCTATAAAAAGGTGTAAAGATAATAGATTTAAAACTGGGAACTTGTAGAGTCTAATTATGCTGTTCGGTTCTCGCAACAGTGATAAGCTGCAGGGGTAATAAAAGCTTAGTAATTAGTTTGTTATTCTTACAGAGCCTTTATTGCTTACCTTAAACCATACTTTGAGCCAGTCATGAAAATTTGAAAGTCTGGGATGTTTGCTTCAGTTTTTTAACAACTTTAGTTACATTAAATAAAGATAAAATCTTCAATGGCTTTGGCAACACCGTGCTGATTATTGGTTTGAGTAATAGCGGTGGCTTGAACTTTCACAGGTTCAGGGGCGTTTCCCATAGCGACTCCAAAACCAGCTAACTTTATCATCGGAAGATCATTGAAATTGTCTCCGATTGCCATGACTTGAGGAAGCGGAACCTGATAGTGTTGAGCGATTTCTTGAAGGGCATTTTCTTTGGAGACATTCTTAGCAGTGACCTCTAAGTAATTATCTTTTGAAAGATAGAAAGCTGTATTAGGAAAATCAAGGGTTTGGAGATACCTGTAAAGTTGTTGAATCATTGTAGGTTCATCAATTAAGAGAAGTTTGTGAATTGGGACAAGTACATCTAAGACAGGAATGAGTAGATTTTGAATTGTGGGGACTTCTCCAGTGATGCCAGCTTCAATCTGGATCCACTTATCAAAACGGTCGGCTAGCCAGTTCTTTCCAGAGTAGAGATTGATAGAAACTGTTGGAAATTCTTGCTTAATTAATTCAATGAAAGTCCGAATTTCTTTTTTATCCAAAGGGTGTTCAATGATAGTTTCATAATGTTGCGGATTACCTTTAATAACGAGAGCGCCATTGTAGCAAGCTAAAGGATTACCACCAAGCCCTAATTCGTGTGCAATTGGCTCCATGCCAAGCGGAGAGCGAGCAGATGCCAAGACAAAGGGGATATTTTTCTTCTTTAAAAGTGGGATTTGATCTTTCAGATTTTGGTCAACCTGATGTTGATCGTTTAAAATAGTTCCATCAATATCACTGACAATCAAATGAATCTTTTGTTTCTTCATAGTTGTACCTCTGTAAATTTAGTAGAGAATTTTTAAAGTGTCAGATAGGAGTGCCTTGATTTCTGTAGTTGGCTTTTGGTCTGTAATCCAATAGTCGAATGAACTGATATCGCTTAAAATATAATTGGAATTTTTTTGCCATTTCTCCTGCTCGGCTAGCAATACTTTCGTTTGGCTATGTTGCATGACTAGTTTTTTAATATAGGCATCTTCAGCATCCTCATAGCTAACTTGTCCATTTTTCAAACTTGCTGCTCCAAAGAAAGCAATGTCGAATTGAAGATGTTCTAATAATTCAGCTTCATTTAAGGAATAATAGAAGCGGTTTTTGGGATAGAATTTACCCCCCAACAGATGAAAATCAACTTGTTCATGCCCGCTGATCATGATAGCATTGTCCAAAGAATGTGAATAAATAGTGTTTTTTTGATTCATCAATTGAGCTAATTGCAAGATAATTGTTGAGACGTCAAAATAAAGCAGTTGTTCTTCCTCAATCAATTCGTACGCTTTTTGAGCAATTTTTCTTTTTTCCTTGGTAAATTTTTTGCTACGATCATTGAAGGAGAGGATTTGTTGTTTGTTTTCTAAAGGAAGGATTCCACCATGAGTCCGTTGTACGAGCTTGCGCTCACTTAAAATAGCAAAATCCCTGCGAATGGTATCTTTAGAAACGTGAAAATAGTCAACCATTTCCTTTGCAGAAAGCTGTCTTTTCTCTGCAAGTAATTCTAATATTTTATTTAATCGTTGTTCTTGATACATACTCTTCCTCCTATGATTTCATTTTAACATAGAGATTAAGTGTTTACAAGTTTTTTTAATGTTTTATAAGTTTTTTAACAGTGTGGTTCAACTGTAAAACCTTAAGGCAAATTTAAGTTAACTTTCTTATACTATAGATAATCCTAAAAACCTTTTCTCATACTAATCTCCTAAAGAAAAAAGCAATCGAATTGTACTGCCTTCAAAAGTTGGACAAATACGATTGCTTTTTTGTGTAAAATTCATGTTATAATAAGACCATGATTTCAAAAGAATTTCAAGAGCTGATGCGAGTAGATACAATTGCTACAGCAAAAGCCTTGCTTGGCATGCAACTTTATTTGGATGGACAGTCCATAGGAAGAATTGTTGAAACGGAAGCTTATCTGGGTGCAAAAGATAGTGCTTGCCATAGTGCGCATGGTAAACGCAGTCCGAAAAATGAATCTATGTATTTATCAGCAGGGCATTGGTATGTCTATCAGATTTACGGTCATCAGATGCTGAATTTAGTGACGAGGGCTGAAAATATAGCAGAAGCCGTCTTGATTCGGGCCTTGGAATTACCAGATGGTACCTTACTTGCTAATGGTCCGGGGAAATTAACCAAATTTGTAGGGATTAGTAAAGCTTTTGATGGTCAGAATTTACAAGAATCACGTTTGCAACTGGCAGCCGATGCACTTCCTTTGCAAATTAGTTCACGTCCACGAATTGGTGTTACTTGTGTAGATCATTGGCGAGAAGAGCCACTTTGCTTTTATGTAGCTGGCAATCGTCATGTGTCAAAAATTGCAAAAATAGGGTTATTACCAGATGAAGAAACATGGAAAAAGTCTATTGATGACGAATGTTGAAATGTTTGTAGAAGTTATGGAGATGATGAATTTATTTTTTGATTTTCTGGAGTCATATAATTGATAAAAGGCGTGACACTAAATAGTTTCTTTTTTGATGTTTGGATATTTGTAATAGGATAGTGATTTAGAAACAGACTTCGAATTGTTAAAGAAAAAAGAGAATGAAGACGAACGTGTGATTTCATAGAAATCTAGTTTCGAATTTCATTCTCGTTTTTTTATAAAATTTTATCAGATTTTTCTACATAAAAGAGCGCAATAATCATGATGACTGTAAGAGCAAGCAAAATGATAATAGCTGGTATCCAAGAGCGGAAAAAATCTGCACTGTAACCAAAAAGAGCTGGACCAAAAGCGGCAAGGACATAGCCACCTGTTTGTGCTAATCCAGATAGCTGTGCAGTCTGATCAGGGCTGCTTGTTTTCATTGAAAAAGTAACCATAAGATAAGGGAAAAGTGCGCTTACTGCCGAACCAATAAGAATGTTGATAACGAGCCAGCATATAAAATTATTTGTTTGTAGCAGTAGCATGCTAATACCAATAAGACCGGATGTAGATATTAAACCAAGCATGATGAGACGATGGCGAGGAGAGAGCCGAGTTGTTAAGCTAGGAATGGTCATTGAAAATGGCAAACTAATCAGATTAAAAACAGAAGCTAAAAATCCCGCAGAAGCGTTTGAGATGCCAGCTTGTATGGCCATCGTCGGCAACCATGTTAGGCAAGTGTAAAAGAGTAGTGACTGCAAGCCGCCAAAAATGATAATAGCCCAAACTTTCTTACTTTTCAAAATAGAAGAGCTTGATTGCTCTTTGTTTTTACTCGCCAAGAAATGATTATAAGATGTATTGGGAAGCCAAATTAAAAGTGCTAGAAGACAGATAAATGTCAATACAAGGACTAGTCCTTTCCATGAACTAGCTTCTGTTATGGGCACGGCAATAGAGGAAGCAATAGCTGTTGACAATCCCATAGAGGTGACATACATCGTTGTTAATAGCCCGATCCGATGTGGCTGATTGGCTTGAATCACACTTGGTAATAAAACATTGAGTACTGCAATGGCAGCTCCAATGAGAAGGGTTCCTATATAAAGAAGTGGTAGGTTAAAAATCCGAATAAAGGATCCGACAGCAAGTAGCATTAGTACAAGAGTAAATAATTTTTCCAATCCAACTTTTTTCGCTAGACGTGCTGAAAATGAAGAGCAGAGAGCGAACATAATTAAGGGTAGGCTGGTCAAAAGACCAAGTGAGCTCACTGAAACATGAAGTCCACTAGCAATGTCCGTCAAGACAGTTGGAAGCGTTGTAAAAGGCGTTCGCAAAGCGACACCCACCATGATAATTCCTGGTAAAAAGAAAACAGAATGTTGTTTTTTCATAAATGCTCCTATAAGAGTTCTTAAAAGATTATATCATAGAAAGAATAAAAATTGTAAGCAAGACAACTATAAATTTTTAAAACGAGCTATTAGGCCGACTTTTTTGAAACTAATAATCTCAAACTATTCAGTAATACTAGCAGGGTGGAACTTTCGTGCAATGAGATACTAGCTATGATAGAGAGGTTTTTTGAAAATGTAAAAATAATTAAGAATACGACAACGGTCATGGAAAAAACGATGTTTTGAAAAATATTACGTTTTAATCGTTTTGACATTTGATAAGCAATAATAAGTTTTTTTAAATCATTTTTCATCAGGATAACATCAGCTGTTTCAATAGCAATATCTGTTCCTTCTCCCATTGCAATACCAATATCGGATGTGACTAGTGCCGGAGCGTCGTTGATCCCATCTCCAAGCATAGCAGTTATACCATTCTCTTTTTTTAGTTTTTGGAGGATTGCGGCTTTTTGCTCTGGTAAAGTGTTTGCAATGACTTCATCAATACCCAACTCTTGTCCAATGGCTTGACCGGCCAAAAGCCCATCTCCTGTAAGCATGACTGTTTTTATACCTGCTGCTTTGAAATACTGAATTGCTGCTTTGGCGCCATGCTGTGGTTTGTCTTGAAAGGCAATGTATCCAACAACTTCTTCATTGATAGAAACAAACACGACTGTACAGCCTTGTTTTTCCTTTTCGTTTTTTACTGAAATCCATCTCTGTGCTACATTGACAAAGAGACTAGGTTTACCAATGCGAAATTCTTGTCCTTGATAATGACTTATTAGGCCTTCTCCCACCTTATTTTCAACTGTTAACGCAGGGAAATTATTTTGCCGCGTTTTAAAATAAGTTCCAATTGCAGTCGCTAGAGGATGATTGGATTGATTTTCCATTGCTACAATAATGGTTTTTAATTTATCGTCAGTAAGCATACTTTGCTCAAATTTATAACTAACAACGCTCGGTTTGCCTTCGGTGAGAGTTCCTGTTTTATCGAAGGCAATGACTTTTACATTGCTTAAATTTGATAAGAAAGCTCCGCCTTTGAAAAGGATTCCTTGCCGAGCAAGTTGTGAAATACTGGCTAAGGTTGCTGGAATGGCAGATACGGCGAAAGCACAGGGAGAAGCAGATACCATAAAGGTCAGTCCAATCTCAAGAGTGGGGAAGAAAGGTTGGTGAAATAAAAAGCCCTCTACAAGTAACAACATGCAAAAAATGAACAGTACAATATTTACATAAATTGGCTCAAATTGACGAATGCGACTGGCAGTTGGGGAGAGATTGTTTTGAGAATTTTTGACTAATTCTAGAATTTTTGCAAAAACAGTTTCCGAGCTATCTTTGGTAACTTGCATAATAAAAGTGCTAGCACCATTTATAGTTGCACCAAATACTTGATCGCCAACAGTTTTTTCGCACGGCATGGCTTCACCATTGATTGTTCCTTCATTGATGTTGGCTATTCCTTCTAAAATAATACCATCTGTTGGTACTTGTCCCCCGTTTAGCACTTGGACATGGTCTCCTACAATTAATTCAGAAACTGGAACAACTGCTATGCTGCCGTCTGGATTGATTCGTCTGGCTTCTGTAGGATTTAGCTGTAAGAGTTGAGTAATCTCGTTTTGGCTGTGATTTTCTACATATTCCTCTAAAAAATGAGCTCCAGCAAAAATAAAGATGAGCAAAGCACCTTCACTTGCATTTTCTAATAAAACGGTACCAAGAGCTGCCAAAGCCATCAGGATATGTGTATTGGGTAAAAATTTCCCAGCTTTTTTTGTGTTTTGAATCGTCTCTTCAACACCTTCTAGTAGCACATGGTAACCTGAAACTAGCATGGCAAGGGTAGATAAAAGCTCTTGTGTCACTGTGTCAATAAGTGCTACGAAATTAATGATATAAATAAGAATGCCTATGAAGTATAAAATCATTGCTAATGAAATAGAATGTTTTATTTTCATGTGAATCCTCCCTCGGTGTGGTGTTAGCTTTAACCTTGTAATACTTGTACTATACTACTATACTATTAAGGGGAGGTCAAGCTGTTATGGGAATTTTTACAATTGCAATCAATTTCGCAATTAGCAGAGTTGTCAGTCATGGGTATATACATAATAAATCGATTCTTAGTCTGCAAAAGAAATTCAGATGGAGAGTATAATTGAAAATTATAGAAATAAGAGTTAACTAAGCAATCAATTGTTAAAAATATGGGAAACTTCTGTAAAAGAAACTCAGCAGCTCATTCGCCAACATTTCAAAATGTATGGAATTACAAAAGTCACCATTCAGACAGACGAAAGTTTAGATGAGCACGAAGAATGCTGTATTGGTGGAGAAAATGAGGAATAAGGGAAATAAAAAATGGAACATTCCTCTGTCAAGGAGCTGTTGAAAAGTGTCAAATCTGTTATTAACAAGTTTGAAAAAGAAGACAGCTGAAACCATTATTTCTTGAACATCGAAAAAAATAGCTCAGGTTGTCATAGAGATAAGAAACTGCTAAAATATGAGTAGGAAGAATTTAACGAACAGAACCCTTTTGTCAAAGGTTTCTACAAACATATGGGATTTGAAGCGTATAAAAGAACAGAGTATAGAGAGCAGACATGTGAAATAGTGAGATTGAAGGAGTTCAATTATGGAAAATTTAGGACAAGCTTTTAAGGAATTAAGAGAAGCTAGGCATATTTCTTTAGCTGAGGCAACTGGCGAAGCATTTTCTCCCTCAATGCTTTCAAGATTTGAATCTGGAAAAAATGATATTTCTGCTTATAAGTTATTTGTGGCATTAGAAAATACACATATTGAGGTGAATGAGTACTTGTATTTAGCAAGAGGTTTTTCTAAAAGCCGGCTGGTTGAATTACAAGAAAAAATCCATCAATTAGAATTAGAGAACGATTATAAAGGTTTACAAAAGCTATATTACAAAGAGATTAGTGAAAATTATAAAACAGATTTAAAGAGTCATATGGTTAATGCGTTAGTTATAAAAGCTCATTTAAAAGGACTAGACGACACTACAAAGTTAACTGAAGATGAAGAAGAGTTTTTATATGATTATTTATTTGGCATTGAAATATGGGGTAAATATGAATTAACTTTGTTTTCAATTAGTTCCACTCTCTTGACGCCAGACTTATTTACTAGATATGCTAGAGAAATGCTTAGAAGGACAGATTTTTTAGGTTCAATGAATGATAATAGGGTTATTATACAAACAATGTTATTAAATGGCTTATTACTATGTATTGAAAAAGATGACTTTATTAATGCCAATTTTTTTGATAAACAAATTCAGTCTAACTTTTACAAAGAAAACGAAACATATTATAGGATAATCTATTTTTGGGCTAAAGGTTTATTAACTTATAAAAACGGAAAGAAACAAGAAGGGATAGAACAATGTAAACAAGCAACCACTATTCTCAAAAGTCTAGATTGCCATCAAGCTGCTAAATATTATGATAAAGCACTAGAAAAAATGATTCATCAGATAGAGAAATAAAAGTGTGACATTGAATATATTCAATGTCACACTTTTATAAAAATTAAATATACAAATTTTAATCACACTAAAGAGTGTCTTTTGGACAGTTTTAATAATTTTTTCTAGGGAAATAAAGCAGTTTATAAATTTTGAATATATTCAAGATTAATTTTGAAAAGTAAAAATGAAAGTATAATGGAACTATAGAAATTAGGAAGGAAAGTCGACCATGATAATTCATAATAATTTTTGTACATGACTAATACATAAAGTATTTTCTACACGTTAAATTTATTAGTAAGGAAGTAGCATATGACAAAATTTATCAATAATATCAATAAAAAAGAAATTGTACAATCTGACCAAAATATTAACATTACTATTGGATGCCCAATCATTTCATAAGGAAAAATGTTAACATCATTTTTGGATACTCATTGTTTAATACAATAGAGCTTTGTATAAGCTCTATTTTTTGAATTAGGAGAACATAAACATATGTCAAGTATTTTTAAATATAGAATAAGAGAGAGTTAGTTATTGCCAACATTTGGTTATAAAATCCATATCTCTGCAACGCCTTATAATTTTAATGAAATCCTCAATATTGTGATACCTTATCTTGAAAATAATAAGCTTTCTTACAAGTACATCTATGAAAAAGATGATATTTTGCAAAATTTTTCGATTAAAACAAGTATGTCGTCATCAGGAAAACTTATTACAATATATCCAAAAGACCAATTAAGTTTTCAAAAAATTCTTTCTGAATTGTATGACCGTATTCCAAAAACAACAGATGGGATATATGTAATGAGCGATCGTTCATACAGAGATTCTAATAATATTTTTTACCGATATGGCTTCTTTAAAGAGGATATAAATTATATTAAGGACGGTAAACTTACTTTGAATGGTCCAAACGGAGAAATATGGCAAGATTATCCTAAAAATTATTTTGAATTACCAAGTTGGATAGAGGATATACAAGAAAGTGACTTATCTGAAGAATCATATTTGTCCGAACATTATATCATAAATGAAGTTCTTAAAACATCAAGCGGCGGGAATGTCTACAAAGGAATTTCGAAAAGGAATAATTTGGAGATTGTAATGAAAGAGGCTAGACCAAATATACTTTTTTATGAAAATATCGAAAAACAACAGCTTCGTGAAAATGAATTTCAACTTTCAAGCAATATAAAAGCATATATTCCAAAGGCTATAGAAAGTGTGAATGAATGGATAAACCACTATTATATTTATGAATATATAGATGGAAAGACATTTTCAGATTATTGTAGTAACTATACTTTATATGGATACAAATTAAATAAGTGGGTAGAAAATACTAATAAATTTAAAAAATTGTTAGAAGCATTTTTTAAAACCTTAAAATTAATTTCCCATTTTCATAAAAATGATTTAATTTTAAATGATATTCATCCAGATAACTTTAAAATTGATAAAAATGGAAATATATATTTTGTAGATTTAGAGCATTCTTATAAATATGGTAAAAAACCAATTACAGGAATTTTTAGTAATATAAGTTTAAAGGAATGGAATTCTCTAGATGGGAAAGTTTCAGATTGTCATAAAGTGGGTAATATGATTTTATTCCTCGTTGGGAGATTACACATAAAAAGGCAGATAAAAGAAGAAGTTGAGATTTTAAAACAATTTCTATATTTTTATGGGATAGACTCTAATATAGATATTCTTATTAGATATTTATTTAGTAAAAATCCAGATATAAATACAGCAATGAAAATAATGTCAACTATTTATGCCAAATCAATTCAGGAACGAACAATATTAATTAATCCAACTATACATAATTGCAAGTATGATATTTTAAAATCTCCATATTTAAGCATTGAAGAATTAGTTTACAAGCATAATAAAAAATATGAAAAGTATATTCATAATCTAGATAATTTAGAAGTAATCAAACATTTTATAAATAATGAAAGTGATTTTGGTCTAGACGGATTATCCGGAGTTTTGATACTTTTAGATAATTTATCAGTAGATAAAGACATTATTAACTATGGAATTACTGAAATTCTATCTAAATCTCTTAAAACTAATTGTGGTCGGATGGTAAAGGTCTCTGATAAAACTGCGTCTCCATATTTAAAAAATGGATCAGCTGGCTTTATAAAAGCATTATGTAAAATTGATGCGGTAGAGTTTCGTCCTCTAATAGAAGAATTTGCTGAAGGGTTATTAGTTAATTTTGCTCAGCGTCCGACCTATTGGGATGGTATGTTGGGAATTGCTGATACTTTATTAGATGTGTACGAACTAACAAATTGTAAAAAATATCTGGAATATTCGAATGTTTTAATCATTTCATCAAGCTTTTATTTGAATACAAGTAGAATAGAAAATTCAGAATTTTTAACCATTTATAATCGTATCCAATCAATTAAGGAAGGGAGAAGATGATGAAATTATTTTTGAAAAATCGTCTATATGGTGTGTTAACATTATCACGCCTTCTAAATTCAATGGGTTCATATCTCTATAACATTGTATTCGTAGTTTATGCTGCTACCGTATTCCATTCGAAGTTAGTTGTGGGGATTGCAAATATAACAATGGTTATTCCTACAATATTTACGGTATTTGTAGGAATAAGAGCTGATAAAACTAGAAAAAAAGGAAACTGGCTAATTTATATAGGTATTATCCAAGCTGTGCTTTTTACGTTTGCATCATTAATTATTCATGAATCTACTTTACTTGTATTTTCATTAGTCTGTTTAATCAATGTAATTAGTGATACGTTGAGTGATTTTGCAAATGGCCTACGAATGCCAATTATCCAAAATAACGTTTCACAAGAGGATTTAGTTGAAGCTTATTCATTTACACAGTTTATTTCATACATCTGCAGTCTATCAGGACAAGCTATAGGTATATGGCTTTTAACTATATCGCATAATAACTTTGCATTCGTCGCCTTTATTAATGGAATTTCATTCTTCCTATCTTCTTTTGTTTTAATTACGATTAAAGATAAGATGACTTATAAAATTATTGATGAGGATAATAATCATGAAAAATTATCCCTGAAGAAACAAATTATAAAAATGTTTAATAATATCAAAATGATATTTAACGATACCAACTCAGGAAATTTTATAAATTTATTAATTTCAATTCTTCTTCTAAACTCTTTAGGAGGGTCAATTACTGCCGTATACAATATTTTTTTACTAGAACACAATTTATTGAGTTTTACCTATAGCCAATCATTGCTTGTTGTTGAAGTAATTTTAGTGGGGGGAATATTGTTGGGAAGCCTAACACCAAATGATTATTTTTCTAGACTATCGATTGGGAAATTGGTAAGGATTAATTCCGTCATTTTTCTACTTGTAGCAATTTCAAATTTGTTCAGTCCTACCCCTTTAATTGGAATTTTAATACTTGCATTCGCGACGTATTTATCAGGAAAAGTCAATCCAAAAATTAATTCACTTTTATTAACAAATTTGCCATCTAATATTTTGGCTCAAACGAGTAATTTTCTCTCTTTATTGTTTACACTCTCTATTCCTTTAGGAGCTGCCATATTTAGTTTAACATCTTCTTGGAACACGAATATAACTTGGATTATATTTTTACTAATTGCTTTTTTAACGATTGTATTGTCTTCAGAGAATTTTTTCAAGAAGGAATAGATACCTATAACTCATATCCAACATTAATTTTTAGATAAATAAAAAGGTAGTTTTACTTACGTCTTCCGTTTTGAGAGTGCTAACAGAAATAAACTACACAAAGACCAATACTGTTAGTGCTATTATTGCTTTGCTAAGATGACTTAATCAGTTGAAATTCAGTTAATTTGCTAAAATGAAAAAGCCTTTGAAACATTGATTCCATAGGCTTTTCTTTATCTCAATTATTTAACCTCTGTAAGAGTTAAATAATTTCTATTTTAGCTGTTAGAAACGTTGGTACATCAATGTTTTTAGAATGCTACATAATAAAAGGTAGAGTGAATGGTAGAGTAGTTATTGCGTTAGTTCAGCAATCTTTTCAAGATAAATCCCCACAGCTTCTAACTTTCGTTGTGGTGCTAATTCAGCGTAAGTATCCATTGTAGTTGAAATGGATTTATGTCCCATTCTGACTTGGAGTTCTTTCCAATTTGTTCCAGCATTAAGTAGCATTGAAGCATGAGTATGTCGGAATAAATGGAAACCATAGTTTGGTAATCCAAGACCTACTAACCTTTTCTTAAGAGTTGTTCTCTCGTTTCTATCACACATATAGTTCCCATAGATTGTAGGGAAAATCAGTTTTGTTCTATGTCTGTTGTGCAATTCGAGATACTTGTTCATTTCATTGTGGAAATCTATGAGTTTTTCTATTATGGGGAGAGGGACAGGAACAGAGCGATTTCCTGCATCAGTTTTTGGTGTAGCTTTACAGATAACTTCCCCTTTTGTCCCATCTTTTTTATTTGCAGTTTTCCACATCAATGTTTTACTGACGTTAATAGAAGAATTTTCAAAATCTAGGTCATCAATCGTCAATGCAAGTAGTTCATTTATTCGCAAAGCGGAGGCTAATAAAGTATTACAAATTAACTTAAATCTACGATTGGCTCTAGTGTTATCTAAACTTTCAAGATAATTAAGCCATACTACAAGACTATCATCATGTAATACCATGATGCGTTGCTTATTTGATTTTGGCTTAGGTGGTATCTTGACAGAGACAACAGGATTAGTAATTAGTCCATAGTTTGTAATTCCATAGTCAAAAATATCTTTCAACTTATGGATAACAGCACCAAAATCTTTAGCACTACCTTTATCAGCACGCTTTACACCAGATTCAATGGACTCTTTTGATTTCTTTGCCAAATCATTTAACCAAAGCTGGATATCCGCAGATTCAATTTTATCTGGTTTGTAATCTCCAAATTTAGGGATAATATAATTATCAAGATAACCTCTTACTCTGTTCAGTGTATTATGCGAGTTAACCCAGGTCTTGTATGATTTAAACCATTCTTCAGCTAAATCTTCAAGTGTATCAATGATGATAACTTTTTCTCGTGTTGAGCCATTTTTTTCAAATTCTAGTCGAGCTTGAATGATTGCTCTATCTAACTGTTTTAGTGTCTTGGCTGTAATGGTAGTAGTAACTTGTTTACCAGTTTTTACATCTTTTCCTAGAAATGCACCTTTTAAGGTGTATGATATGGACTTATCTTTTTTGATTTTTTTAATTATCTTTTTTCCGTTATGGATAATGAATTCTATTTTCATAGTTGCCTTTCTTCATGAATATTGAAGTAGGCTAAAATAGTTACCACTCTTTCTTTTAGATAAAACTATTTTAGCACAATTTTTCAAAATTAGGGTTGCAAGAAGTCAATAATATCATCTAATAGATAGAAGACAGTTCTTGTTCCCTCGATAGGAGGTTCTAACCTTTTTAGTCCCTTTTGTTCCCAAGTTTTTAGTGTGTTTGGAGAGATGTTTAGCTGTTTTAACAATTCTCGCTGTTGTATTATCTTTAGTTGTATGTTCTGTTCTTTGATTTGAATGAGTTTGATAAGAGTTTGCAATGATTGTTCAATTTGTTCTAATTTTTCGTTATTCATTATTCTCTTTCTCCTCTGTGTTTGAATTATGGAGTCGATTAGGATTGTATCGTCGTGAATCTAGGTACTTGGCGAAGAAATATGTACGTTCAATGATAAGTCCTAATAAATTGGTATTGTTTGCTCGGGCATACCAGACCAATTCTTCAAATTCGGTAAAGTCGTTTTCTTCGATAATATCGACTACTTCATGTATAAAATCCGAGGAGTTCATCTCCATCAAGAATTTTTCCAAATTAAATCCACAACCGACTTCAATATCCTCAATGTTGTAGGGGGTCTTATCTGGATTTTCCGCATGGGTAAAGTAGTCAAATAAACCAGTGGGAGACATAACTACCTCCACATGTGCTGGACCGTTCAGTTTGTCACTGATGATATTTGATACTTGAGAATAGCTTTTCAGTGAATCAAAGAAGAAAGCACCGTGTTTGTGCGACTTTTTGAACTCTCCTGTTTGTTTATTAACATCTTTATCATGCCAAGGACTAAGAATAAAGGGGATATGAAGTTTCTCTAAGATAGTCAAGTAGTCCTCTGGTGCGCTTTCCTCGTAGAAGAGAAACGTCCATTTGGTTGAGCGTTGTTCTTTTGCCATAGGCAGTTACCTCATTTCTTTTGGGCTCTATTACTAAGGAGAAATGGCAGGTCAGATGCAAAGTTTTTTGAAAAAATTGAATTTTTTGTGATTATTGATTATTGACCTATTGGGGGTCGTAGTAACCCCAATAGGTCATGATAGATAAGAATATAAAAAGGGGCTGTCTGGCTTTTGCTTAACGCAAGCCACAGCCCCAAGGTATTAACGTTTTTGTCCAGTGAACCACAATTGGTTACGAACTCGAATAGGAGAGGAGAAATAATAGTCTGCATGTTGGCTGACGATTTCTTCTTTTAATTGTGCTTCCATCTCTTTTAGGATTTTTTGCCCCTGTTGGTCTCTAGGGACTTTTAGAAAAATAGTGATGGTATCTTTTCGTATATCTACAATACACTTGCGAACAGCTCGGTTAAATCCGTTATGGATTGGATTGATAGTGGTAACGGTCTGATGTTCAAGGTTGCTTATCTTCTGTACTCGTTCACGCTGAAACAGGAAGTGTCGCAACATGAAAGTACGATAGACAGATTGACAGTAATTCCAAAAACTATCTGTTTTCAATCGTTGTATCATCTCTATCCCAGCCAATAATAAGGCAAGTAGTAGAGAAACAAGAGCAAATCTATGACAAACGGAACTAATGAAATCCGTAGTACTTTTGACCGTATCTAGATTGAAAAATGTGATGTTGGTTAATTGAACAGAAAGAAAATTGAATAAGCAACCAAATGCAGAACAGATAGGAGCAAATAGAAGTAAGTATAGTATGAGATTGAAACTTCTCATAAAGTATGTTTTAGTGGTCATAAAATACCTCGCTTAGTGTAGTAGGTTGGACAGAGTAGGGGCAGAATTTGGTAGGGGTGTTCATTGTCGATAACTTGAATGATGCCTGTTCCATGTCCTGTTGGAATGACAATACCCTCTGGGTCTAGGTCTGGAAATAAGAATTGAGTGGTTTTATGATTGATATTTCCAATTTGTATCAATACGTTTAGCTGTTCCCTCACTGAAATGGGGATAGTGTTATGGTCAAAACGCTGGCTTACTAAAAAGAGATGGATTTTGGTAGCACGTCCCAACAAGGCAATTTGTGAGAGTAAAGAGAAAAAGGCTTCTTTGATGTTCTTATTGACTCCCTCTGATAGGGCTAGGACTTCATCAATGACAATGGTTAGATGAGTAAATTGATGGTTGGGGTTATCATATAAGATAGCTTGTCGTTTCTGAATGAGGGTTGCACATTGGCTTAATTGTTCATTGACTTGTGAAACGAAATCAGATTTTGAACGGTTTTCGACAGGGTGGATAACTGCAATTTGATTTTCCCTTGCCCATCGGCTTGGTGTATCGAATTTTGGGTCAATTATAATTAAGTCAGACATATGTTTCAGAACACTCAAAAAGTACGTTAAAGCATAGCTTTTCCCAGAGCCTGAATTTCCAGCAATAGCCCAGTGATTTATCTTTTCAAGGTTTAGTTCAAAGTGCTTCATAATGGGAATTTTTCCTTGTGGTAGGCTAGCTGAAAATTTATCCAAATCAGGAATAGTTAAACGTTCTGAAATTCCCTTTTTCCAAGGGAAAAACAATCCACGTTGAATGTGTAAGTCATCTGTTTTGAGTGGAACAAAATAGGTTGCATTTTGTTTCAAGAGAGTAAATTGAGGGTAGAGAGAAGCGTTAGCAATCAGAAAAATTTTCTTGTACAAGTCATCATCAAGAATATAAGCACAAGGCAGGCGAGGGACAAAGACAAAGCCGTCTTCTTGAATAATGACGTTAAAAGAATTAGTATAGCTGGTTTCCCCCTGCATTAAAGCCCCCAGAGCCATGTTTAGGCTCTGGAGCAGGTAAGATTGCAGGAAAGATTGGTTCAGCGCATCACGAGATTGTGAGGTCATTACCGCACCTCCTTGATACCATTTGCTTTGAAGTAAACGTTATATTTTACTTCGCAAGCTTGTAGGGTGTCAAATTGAATCATGGATTGGAACGATGGAAGCTCAATCCTATCTTCGAATTTTACTTGGAAAGGGTCTTGCCCTTCCTGTACAAACCATGCTTTATAGGCTACGATTTCTCCTGTTGGTTTTCCTTCTTCAAACCGTTGTTGTGGTTCAAGTTCGGTACTAAGTGAGTAAATCGGTTGTTTTTGACTGATAATTTTATCAGCCAATGTAGTTGTATAACCACCTTTTGTGGTTTTCATTTTAAACGCCATAGGGCTGTTCCTCCTTTATTATTGAGAAATAATGCGAATGCGAGTTGCTCGGTTTTGGTCGTGAGCTGGACGTAGTTGTTTTGGTTGTGTACCACCTCCTTATTACTAAGGAGAATGAGACAGCTAAACGCAAAGTTATTTGTTGAATTTTTAATTTTTTTACAAAAAAATCCAGTGATAAGAGACACTGGATTTGAGGGATTAGCGATAAGTTTTTAATAAAGGTGCTAATTTTTTTAGCGCTTTACAATAATGGGATTTAACTGTTACATCACTCATTTTTTTATAATGTTCAGTGACATAGCGAGCCGTTTCTTTATAGCTTGAACCTTGTTCCGCTATCATTTCAACAATCTTACTGTCAATTTCTGATAGGGATGCTTTAGCTTCACGAATAGCTTGTATTAACTCCTCTAGGATTAAAGCTTCTTCGGGATTCAAATCAGAACTTGCAACTACTTCATAGCGTTCACGTCGTTTACCGTCATTACGAGCTATGTTTTCTTCCATACTTCGTTTATGGTGGTATCGGTCACGCCGTTCTGCATTACTTTGTTCTTGTTGAAGCAAACGAGTTACTTCATTCCAATTTTTAGCTTTAATAGCTTCTGTGATTTTACGCTCACGGCGTTCTTGTACTTTATTACTCATAGTAATATATGATCCTTTCTCGTCCTTGGACAGAAAGAAACGTATATGAGCAAATATTGAACGCTGAGTATGCTAAAAGGCACAACAAAGAAACAGCGAAACAATTCTATGCAAGACATGACCTTTATTGTCATATCATCATATTTGTTTCAATCTGTCCTTTGATGGCCATCAATATGGACTGTTAAAATTTTTATCAAGAGTTTTTCTTGATATATTCAGTATAAGGCATAATGTTCTTTTATTTTTTACTTCTTTTTTTACTTCAATAGACTAATTTGTAAAACGAAGCGCAAAAAAAAACTAGGCGATTCACCTAGTTTTTAAAGAGCAAATTTTCGTATCTCTTCTTCGCTTAATAGTTTAATAAATGCTTGTTGAACTCTATCTAAAGTCGAAGCCATTGCGAGTAATTCCTCGTTTAATTGTTCTTGGAAATAGTATGTTACTTGTGTATTATTCGTCAATAATCCCTCAATATAGCGATTGACGCTTGTATTGTCTAAATTAATATCATATAGGTCAACTAAATCAATAAGGTCGATTTCGCTTAGTCCTTGAGCTGCAGCTTCTTCAATTCTTTTCTTATCCTCTAGTGAAAATCTTGTGGGCTCTATTTGAATACTGGATATTTCCTGAATTGGTCTTGTTGCATAAGGATTGGAAACCCAGCTGATTATTTCATCAAAAGTTTTTTCCTCAATCCTTTCTATATCAGTGGATTTATGAATACGAATACCCATATTTGTTAGCTCCTTTTCAGAATATTTTTGGTACAAGTCTGTGATATCTTTACCTTGACTTACTAACTTCATAAAGTCATAATTTATCTGTGCAAATTTTGATTTATCTATTTTTTGACTTCCGTTTGACTTAACTGATAAAGTTGACCTTGCTTTTTTGGAACTAACTAACGGAACGGACGTAAGGTAAGATTTTGGGATATTTTCTTTATACATTCGTTCTAGAATATCATCAACCAGAAATCCGATATTGAATAGTGGATTTTCTTTGAGTTTTTTTATTAGATTAGGGATAATTTCTGTCGAAACGTTATCATACCACCATTTATTGATGAGAGGATCAATGTTTTCTTTCCTAAATGTTGAGGGTATGCCATTTCCGTCCAATTCAAATAGGATACCACAGACATTAACTTCAAATGATTTAATTAAATTATCCCCTAACATCAACCAAAGAATATCAAACATTTCTTCAAAATCAATGACAGTCAATTCATTGATGGTACGGGTTCTAAAACTTCTAGCGAGGTTATAACTTTTTTCACCAACAGTAATATCAATGTCATCTTTCTTGTGAAAAGTATCCATTTCAGTTTCATCAGAAACCAAAAAATTTTTTCTTTTAATATTGAAATTTGCGAATGTCTTAGAAAGTCTAAGACAGCTAGATTGGATTGAAATTAAATCATCACTCATGAAAGAATATAGGTTTTCATCTACAGCCTCTAAATCTCTATATAAAATAGAACTGAAAAAATAATGAAACAGATTCTCAATAAACTCATCTAACTCTCCAAAAACGATATACGTATAGCTCGAAGCGGTTAGAGCATTTAAATAAACTAACATCGAACTCGTAATTGGTCGCTTACCACTTTCAACTTGACTAACTTGACCTGCATTGCCTAGTTCGCTTTGTGTAATATTGTGTTTTTTTCTTAAATTTTTGATACGAGTAGGTATTTCTTGTGAATAATTTTCTTCAAAAAATTTCATATATAATCCCCCTATAATCATGGAAAAGTAGTAAAAATAGTTGTTATCCTAGTTGATTAAAAAAATCTCTGATTTCCTCATCTTTTATAAAATAATATATAATTTTCCCATCTCTTCTAGTGTCCAAGATGTTTTGATTGGCTAGTTTACGAAGATGGTGGGAGGCAGATGCCATACTGAGATTTAGTAAACAGGCTATATCGCAGACACAGAGTTCTTCAACAACAAGGAGATAAAAGATGATATTTATCTGTTTATTATCGGTAAACTTTGATAAAATGCGAAGTGATTTTTGGACTTTTTCCTTTTCAAGGTAGTTCGTTGCGGTTGTAACATTTTGTTGATTTATAACATTCACTTGGCAGATACTATCTTTTTTCATAATATTTTCTCCTAGCTTAACACAGTCCATAGCATGTCAAAGCTGTTGTTTTCAATCAGGATATACATCCCCAATCCTAAATAGACAACGGCAATAAACCATCTGCTATATTTTTCCAAAGTTTCTCCAACAGAAGGGACTTGTGCCAATTTTTGGGCAGAAAAAACCAAGAGATAAATCATGACTAGAAAAGTAAGTAAAGTCACTATCAAATTCGCTAAATTTAAGGTGGTAAAATATGGGACAAAAACACCAATATTGTCAGCACCACAACTTGCAAAAGTAATCATAGCGACTAGAAAAATCAGGTTTTTATTATCTTTTCGCAAACCATCTTTTGCAATAGCTTCTCCATCAGAATCTCCTAAAAGCAAAACTTTGAGTCCTAGGAAAATTGGAATCAAACCGAGCAAACCTAAAATCTCTTTACTAGGAATATAATTTAAGACAAATGCAAAAAGTAAACTTAGCAATATTAGACTAACAGAGCCTAGAAACTGTCCTAAATAGATGTTAATGATGTCTTTTCTGCTTTTTCTTTTGGCAAAAAATAACATTAGGATAATAAGTAAGTCTACGGCTGTCCCAGAATACAGGATTATTGAAGTAACAACATTTTGAATCATAAAATACCTCATTCAAATATATTTTTGAATGTATTCTAACATTAAACTTTGTAGATGTCAACTTAAAATCCACCAAAATATAGATAAGAAGTTAATGTACCAAATATTAAAAAGCCCTGCCATCGAAATGATAGCAGGGCTTAACTTCAATATCCAGATGATATATTTATCTAAAAAAGGTAGAGTAAAAGGTAGAGTTTTTATTGATTTGTAGTGCGATATAATGAGTTTCAAAAAATCAAAAATCGCTTAAAATCAATATTTTGACGTCTATTGACGTGTACTGAAACCCTTACTTAACCTCTGTAAACACAACGTGCTTGCGAAGTTTTGGTGAGTATTTCTTCAATTGAAGACGGTCTGGAGTGTTACGTTTGTTTTTAGAAGTAAGGTACAAGCGTTCACCAGATGCTTTGTGTTCAAGTGTAATATTTACGCGCATGATAGCTCCCTTCTATTATTCAGCTGCAGCAGCTTTAGCGATTTTACGTCCTTTGTAGTATCCTTTAAGGGATACACGGTGAGAACGTGAGTAATCTCCAGTAGTTTCATCAAAAGTTACAGATGGAGCTGTAATTTTGTAGTGAGTGCGACGTTTGTTTTTTTTCGCTTTTGAAGTGCGACGTGCAGGTACTGCCATTTTAAATTCTCCTTTTAGTTTTTAAAATCTATTCAATGATGAATTTCATCAACTTTAGTAGTATATCAAATTTTTTTTGTAAAGTAAAGTTACTTGACAATTTTTTTGACAAACTAGCCAGTTTTTTTCAGCAAAGGGAAGTTTTCTATGGGAAATATTTTCAAATGTCCCGCAAAATAACGGACTTGTGGTACAATAATTATATTATATAAATTCGAGGAAAGACTATGAAATTACAAAAACCAAAGGGTACACAAGATATTCTTCCAAAGGACTCTGGGAAATGGCAGTATGTGGAAGAATTTGCTCGTAATACTTTTAAAAAATACAACTATGCTGAGATTCGCACACCACTGTTTGAGCACTATGAAGTGATCAGCCGCTCTGTTGGGGATACGACCGATATTGTGACGAAAGAAATGTATGATTTTTACGATAAAGGCGATCGCCATATTACCTTGCGTCCTGAAGGGACAGCACCTGTCGTACGTTCTTATGTGGAAAATAAGCTATTTGCACCAGAAATCCAAAAACCGGTAAAACTTTACTATATGGGTTCAATGTTTCGATATGAGCGTCCACAAGCTGGTCGTTTGCGGGAATTTCATCAGATTGGTGTAGAGTGTTTTGGCTCAAACAATCCTGCGACTGATGTAGAGACGATTGCTATGGCAGCCCAATTTTTTAATGAAATTGGTATTCGCAATGTGACGTTGCAATTGAACAGTCTGGGGAATGCGGAGAGTCGTGCCACTTACCGTCAGGCCTTGATTGATTATTTGATGCCATTAAAAGACAATCTGTCTAAAGATAGCCAACGTCGTTTGGAAGAGAATCCTCTTCGTGTATTAGACAGTAAGGAAAAAGAAGATAAACTTGCTGTTGAAAATGCACCGTCTATTTTGGATTATCTAGATAAAGAAAGCCAAACTCATTTTCAAGCAGTGCGGTCGCTGTTGGAGGCGCTGGAAATTCCTTATACCATCAATACTAATATGGTTCGTGGATTAGATTATTATAATCATACGATTTTTGAATTTACCGCAGATGTAGCAGGTAATGAACTGACAATTTGTGCAGGGGGGCGTTATGATAGCCTTGTTGCTTATTTTGGTGGGCCAGAGACAGCTGGATTTGGCTTTGGAATGGGTGTGGAGCGCCTCCTACTCGTTCTTGAAAAGCAAGGTGTGGAATTGCCGCTAGAGAATCGCTTAGATGTTTATATTGCAGTTTTGGGAGAAGGTGCTAATAATACAGCATTGGAAATTGTGCAAGCACTTCGCAGGCAAGGGTTTACAGTTGAGCGTGATTATTTAAATCGTAAGTTAAAAGCGCAATTCAAGTCAGCAGATACCTTTGGTGCTAAAGTGTTAATAACTCTTGGCGAAAGTGAAATTGAAAGCAAGCAAGTCACTGTCAAAAACAACCAAACGCGTGAAGAATTAATTGTCGATTTAAATCAGATCCAAGAAGATTTTCAAGCAATTTTTAAGCAAGTAGGATTTTAGTTGAGAAGTGCAAAAGCTAGGTAGCGGTTTTCTGCTATTATTTGTGTAAGGTGAACAGAGGTTGAATAACTGATGAAAAAAATTGTCATTCCATCTATACTTCAATTTATAATAGTTTTTTTAGTAATAGGTGGTATTGCTTATTTTGTTAGAGGAGACTTTTTCTTTCGATTCTTAGCACCGATTTTTGGTTTAGCGGCAGGACTGTTGCGCTTAGCCTCAAGTTATGTTGTTAAGATTTTGCATCCTGAATTATATGAAAGAGAGATTAAGAAATGAAACTTAATCTCCTTTTTATGAGAGATTAGGTTAAGATAAGAAGTTTTTGAAAAGCGGACTTCTTTTTCATCTCTTTTGTGGTAAAATAGTAAAAGAATTAAAAGTTTGGAGAATAAAAATGAGACGTTCAATGTATGCTGGACGTGTTCGTAGTGAACATGTCGGTCAAGAAATCACTTTAAAAGGCTGGGTATCTCGTCGTCGTGACTTGGGAGGCTTGATTTTCATTGATTTACGTGACCGCGAAGGCATTATGCAGCTGGTTATCAATCCCGAGAATGTGACTAAAGAAGTCATGGGAACTGCCGAAAAGTTGCGAAGCGAATATGTTATTGAAGTGACTGGAAAAGTAGAAGCACGTACGCAGGCAAATGATAAACTTGCAACAGGAACTGTTGAACTGCATGTGGAGACTTTGACAATTCTCAATACAGCCAAAACAACTCCATTTGAAATTAAAGATGGTATTGAAGCGAATGATGATACACGCCTTCGTTATCGGTACTTAGATCTTCGACGTCCTGAAATGTTGGCAAATTTGAAATTACGAGCTAAAGTAACACATTCAATTCGTAATTACTTAGATGAGCTTGAGTTTATTGATATAGAAACTCCGTTTCTTACGAAATCAACTCCAGAAGGTGCGCGTGATTATTTGGTGCCAAGTCGAGTGAACCAAGGGCATTTCTATGCATTGCCACAAAGTCCTCAGATTACAAAACAATTGTTGATGAATGCTGGTTTTGATCGTTATTATCAAATTGTGAAGTGTTTCCGTGATGAGGATTTGCGTGGCGATCGTCAACCAGAGTTTACACAAGTTGACTTGGAAACTTCATTTCTTTCTGATCAAGAAATCCAAGATATTACAGAAGGCTTGATTGCTCAAGTGATGAAAGAAACAAAGGGGATTGAGGTTACACTGCCATTCCCACGAATGACATATGATGATGCAATGACTTTATATGGAAGTGATAAACCAGATACTCGTTTTGAAATGCTTTTGCAAGACTTGACAGATATTGTCAAGGAGATTGACTTTAAAGTTTTTTCAGAAGCACCAGTAGTTAAAGCTATTGTTGTGAAAAATGCTGCTGATAAATATTCTCGTAAAGATATTGATAAGCTGACAGAGCAGGCAAAACAATATGGTGCAAAAGGACTTGCTTGGGTCAAAGTGGCCTCAGATGAATTAAATGGTCCAATTGCTAAATTTTTGAAAGACTTGACAAGTGAGTTGACGGATGCTTTACGGCTTGAAGAAAATGATTTGGTTCTCTTTGTAGCTGATACTGTAGAAGTTGCCAATGCAACTTTGGGTGCACTTCGTGTCCGTTTGGCAAAAGAACTAGGCTTGATTGATGAGTCGAAATTTAATTATCTTTGGGTAGTGGATTGGCCAATGTTTGAATGGTCAGAAGAGGAAGGACGTTATATGAGTGCACATCACCCATTCACCCTTCCACAAGCAGACACAGCTCATGAGTTAGAAGGTGATTTGAGTAAAGTTCGTGCCATTGCTTATGATATTGTCTTGAATGGTTATGAATTGGGTGGTGGAAGTCTTCGTATTAACCATAAAGATTTGCAAGAACGAATGTTTAAAGCCCTTGGTTTTTCTAAAGAAGCAGCTACTAATCAGTTTGGTTTCTTGCTAGAAGCTATGGATTACGGCTTTCCACCACATGGTGGGTTAGCTATCGGACTAGATCGCTTTGTCATGTTGCTAGCTGGTGAGGAAAATATCCGTGAAGTGATTGCTTTCCCTAAAAATAATAAAGCAAGTGATCCTATGACACAGGCGCCAAGTCTAGTTGACACTAAGCAGCTTGAGGAATTAAGTTTACAAGTAGAAACTCATGAAGAAAACTAAGATTTATAAACGATTTCGTTATTATTTGCGCCGTTTGGCTTATAATTTTAAATTGATACAAGTGCTTAAAAGTATCTCCCGTAAGAAGTATGATGAAAAAATATCTGCTTCACTAATCTATGGTTTTTTATCTGCTGTTGCAGTTAATCTCTTCTTTCAACCAGGGCATGTGTACTCAAGTGGGGCGACGGGATTGGCACAGATTTTAGCCGCTTTAAGTATACGTTTTTTGGGATTTGCCATTCCTGTTTCTGTAACTTTTTATCTCATCAATATCCCACTAATGATCTTGGCTTGGTATCAAATTGGGCACAAGTTTACGGTGTTTACTTTTATTACGGTTTCCATGAGCTCACTGTTTATCCAGTTTGTTCCTGAAGTGAGTTTAACAAATGACCCAATTATCAATGCATTGTTTGGTGGGGTCATTATGGGAATGGGAATTGGCTTTGCTTTGCGTTCCAATATTTCTAGTGGTGGGACAGACATTGTCAGTTTGACAGTTCGGAAGAAAACAGGCAGAAATGTCGGAAATATTTCTTTTATTGTCAATGGGATGATTATGATTATTGCGGGTGTGACCTTTGGGTGGAAATATGCGCTTTATTCGATGATTACGATTTTTGTTTCGAGTCGGGTGACAGATGCCGTCTTTACCAAGCAAAAGAGGATGCAAGCTATGATTATTACCAGTTATCCTGAAGCTGTTATTGAAAAAATCCACAATAAGTTGCATCGTGGTGCAACGATTATCAATGGTGCAGAAGGTACCTACAATCATGAGAAAAAAGCAGTTTTGATTACAGTTATTACGCGTGCTGAATTTAATGAATTCAAGCATATCATGCGAAAAGTAGACCCACATGCTTTTGTATCAGTAGCAGATAATGTTCACATTCTTGGACGTTTCGTGGAAGAATAAAACCATCAGATTGGCTGAACTAGCTAATCTGATGGTTTTTTGGTTAGTCACCTTTAAGACTGTCTTCCTTTTTTAAGATCAAAATCAATAGGAAGTGAGCCAAAGAGTTTTTGTTTTAAAGTATAGGATGAAGTAAATCAATGATACAAGAGCTGAGTTCAAAAAGTACAGCTTTGAAAGGTGGGTAGGACTGACAAAGCAAGGTTTTTTCATGATTATTTAAGTACGAGAACTTGTTTTCCAGGGACAGTATAGTAATCTTTGTTAGCGTCGAGAGGAGTATCAAGGCTGATTTTGGGATAGTTGATAAACACAGCTTGTTTATCCTGATTTGGATAGATAAATGAATTGTTCCCAAAGTTAATGAGGATAGTGATTTGATTTTCTTTTTCTTTGATTTTGTATTCGACTATAGATTCATTCAGCCATTGAGCAGAGCAACAATTTTTGATTTCTGTACGTGTTCTCAAACGTAAGAGTGGATGTTTTTTTCTGAATTGAATGAGCTGACGGATAAACGCCACATCTTTTTCATATTCAATTGAGCGTAACCAATCTAGACGGTTAATAGTATCTGGAGTATTATAAGTATTCTCAATGAGATTCTTGCTGCGGAAAAATTCTTGTCCACTGTGGATGAAAGGTACTCCTTGTGCAAGGATGGAGAGATGCAGAGCAAGTCGGGCATTGTCAAGCTGTTCTTTCAAATCAATCTTCGAATTCTGAATCGCGAAGTAATCAAAGGCAGTTGCATCATCATGGCACTCTACATAGTTTATGGCTTGATGTGGGGCAATAAAGTGTTTAGTGCCTGTGACGCCGACATTAGCAGTTAGGATATTCTCGATGGAACTTATCGAATGCTTTTCTTGTAATTGTTTTCCTTCTGCAATGGTTGCTTTTATTGTATTGCGGAAATGATCATTGAAAAAACCATAACTTGGTAATTTGTCAGCATTAAACTGGTGAGCCAGTCTATTGTTATCTAGGCCTGTATTCATACGCCAGCCTTCTCCGTAAAGATAGACGTTCGGATAGAGAGATTGCAATTCCTCTGCAATCTGTTTCATGGTTTCTATATCTAAAATCCCCATGAGGTCAAAGCGGAATCCATCGAATCCGTAAATCGTTAACCATTGTTTGAGGGAATGCTTAATATAGCTACGAACCATTGCCCGTTCACTTGCTACATCATTTCCACAAAATGTACCATTTGTTAAATTACCATTGTGATCGTAGCGGAAAAAATAACCTGGAACAATTTTTTCAAAAGCATAGGCTTTAGGATCGTAGACATGATTATAAACAACGTCCATGATAACGCTCATATCAGCTTGGTGGTAAGTAGCGATGACTTCTTGCAATTCAACGATTCTTGCATAGGGATCATGTGGATTAGTTGTAAAACTGCCGTCAGGAAGGTTGTATTGCATAGGGTCGTATCCCCAGTTGTATACGAGTTCTGGATGATTTTCATCAACACTGCCAAAATCATACAAAGGCATGAGCTGAATGTGAGTTACACCTAACTGTTTGATGTACTCCATCCCTAAAGTGTGTTTTTGCAACTGCGGAGACTCTGTCAGAGATTTGAATTTACCAGGATAAGTAAACTTAGCTTCTTTTTGCATGGAAAAATCTCGTACACTCATCTCGTAAATAATGGCCTCTGTCATTGACATTTGTGTCTGTGCTCGATGGATAGGACGAGAAATTTTCTCTAGGTTAATTACGTAACTAGCTCCAGAATTGCTTTCGGACGATAGGGCATAAGGGTCGTGAACTTCTACCCAGTGACCATTTACTTTGTGTAGATAGTAATAAGCAGTTCCATCAAAATTTCCAGATACTTCTGTTTGCCACACTCCCTTTTCTCCGAGAGTCATTGGGTAAACGGAATTTTGTAAATGAAGTAATACTTGTTCAGAAATTGGTGCCCAGAGCTTAAAAGCTGTTGCTTCTGGGGTATAATGAGCTCCTAAATCATTTTTGGTGTAAGCAAACGTCTGGTCAAAAATTGGCTTTCTCACAATATGGCGAAATTGTAAGAACGTTTTATTACGATCGTGGTCATAAATCCAATAAAGTTTGGTTACGTCTAGTGGTGTTAGAGGAGCAAGACTGTATTGCACGAAGTCGTCTTGTTCTTCCAGAGTTCTTATCTGTAAAGTTTGTGTGCTATCAACCGCTTCAATTGTAAATTGTAATTGTTCAGTATAAAATTGTTTTTCTAACTCGATCGTGATGAGACTTTGGTCATCTAAGTAGGCTTGGAATGTTCGGAAAGCCATAAACTTCCTTTCTTTATTGTTCGATAATGCGATGTGGAATTAATTGGCGATAACAAATTTGTCGATTTTCTTTGGTATCATTGATAATTTGCAGGATGGTTTTAAAAGAAATTCGCCCCAGTTCTAGCGTATTAATATCAACATAGGCTGCTAAGTCAAGTTTTGGCTTGATAGAGTCAAATGATAATGTTGGGATGGTCAAGTGTTGTTCTTTTAAGTATTCACAAACCCCTTCAGCTAAGAGACTGTCTGTTGTGATAATGGCATCAATTTTTGAATCATGACTGAGAAGTCGTTTGGTGAATTGATAACCCTTTTCTTCCAAAAATTCATTTACAAAGGCTGTGTTTTGAGGATCGGATTCTAATTTGTAATCTTCTAGTGCTTTTTGATATCCTTTATAACGATCTTGTGTCACAAATAACCTTTTGCTACCACCAATAAAAGCAATGTTGCAGCAACCGTTTTTGATGAAGTATTCTGTTGCATCATATCCGGCTTGAATATTGTCATTGTCCACCAAAGGAATGAATGGTGAAAGAGATTTTCCTAAAATTAAGAAAGGAAATTGTTCTTCGCTGACCATTTTCACTAATGGATCATTTTCCTGAGAGTAGAGAAAAATGAGTCCGTCCACACGTTTCCCTAGAACCATTTGGGAAATAGCTTCCATGCGTTCTTTTTCATTTTTCCCGGTCGCAATTTGAATAGCGTAGTGAAATTCAGAAGCTACCTGAGCAATCCCGCGAAAGACTGAAGGGAAAAATGGATTTTGATAAAAAGCATCGGAATCATCAGGTAAAACAACACCAATGACTTGTGTGTAACTGCTAACAAGACTACGTGCATTAAGATTAGGATGATAATTCAATTCCTTCATAGCTTTACGAACCCTTTTTTTGGTCTCATCGCTAATGCTAGATTTGTTTTGGACCACACGGGTAACGGTAGAAGGTGAAACTCCTGCTAATTTAGCAACGTCTTTGATAGTGACTCGCATAAAAAACTCCTTACTTCTTAATTTTTTCATCACGGAACTGTGTTCGGTAAAAAATGATGACGAGATAGAGAACAAACAGAATATTTTGAATAGTAATCATAGTTGTAATAGCTTGACCGAATAATAATCCGGCTGCAACAGCAATCAATGTCGGCAGACCTAAGCAGTTCAAAGCAAAGTGATAGCATTCTTTGACTGTTCTAAAAGAAAAAAGACGGGATTTTTTAGTTAAGTAAAGGAAGAAAGTGGCTCCTAAAAGGACAATAAAGAAGTTTAATGTCAGTAAAAAACCTGAAATCAGCGTCAAAAATAGGCTAATGGTGACACGATTTTGTTGGAACCAATCCTGAGAAATAGCTGCACTAAGAGATTTTTTATTGTTCAAAGCAGCTTGATTGATATGCTGATATTGAATGTTTGCCAGCTTTTTTCCTTTTTTGCTGATAATCAGTTGTTTGGATCCAAAAGCAAGTGTTAGTTTTTCTCCTAAGGTAGACTGTTCTTGTCCTAGAAGAATAGTGCCAGCTTTGCTATTGTGGGTTGATTGCTGACCAGCATAGTGAAATTGATGATTTTCAATTTTAGCATTTTTTGTGATATCAGTCATCGCCTCCTTTGTGATAGGGTCAAAAACACCGTCTACGAAGGTAGTGAGTGGATAAGTTTTGAGAGATGCGTTTTGCATGGCAACCGGAATCATGGATAGAGAAATTAAAAAAATGCTTGTAAAAATCAGTTGAAACCAGGTCAGTAATTTTCGATTGGCAAAAGGCTTTTTAAAACCGGAAATACTAGAAAAATAATTAAATGGATAAGGTAGCATAAGACACTCTTTCTAAAGAATTATAATCAGGTGATGGCTAATAAAATTAAATTTATTAGCTATCATACAACTATAAATAAAAGAGGGTGGGACAAGATTATCCCTTGTCGCCACCACTTGTTAAACCAGATACAAAGTTCTTTTGTAGGAAGAAGAATAAGATACAGATTGGCAAGGCAATCAAGATAGCACCTGCTGAGAAGTAGGCAATCTTCAAATTCTTCACATCACTAACAAAGGTTTGTAAACCAACAGCAACTGTATAGAATTCTTTTTCACGAAGTAAGAAACTAGATAAGATATAGTCTCCAAATGGTCCCATGAAAGCCCAGAGAGCTTGTACAGCGATCATTGGGCGAACGAGTGGCAATACAATTTGCCAGAAGCGTCTAAAGTGACCAGCACCGTCCAATTTCGCGGACTCATCGAGTGAGATGGGAACCGTATCAAAGTACCCTTTCATGAGCCAAGCGTTCATTGGGATACCGCCACCAACGTAAAGGAAGATGAGGAACCAACTTTGGTTGAGTGCATTCAACATCAAAGCCATAACGAAGAAGGCGGTCAGAGCAGCCATTGTTGGTACCATTTGAATGATTAAGAAGAAGACCAGACTTTGTTTTCTAGCTAGGAAATTATAACGACTATAAGCGTAACCAGCTAGTACAACTATACTTGTTTGGATAATCATTGTCAAGATAGCAATGATTAAGGTATTAAAGTACCAAGTCCCATAAAGAGTTTCAGTAAAAAGCTTGCTAAAGTTCTCTAGGCTAAAATTAATATCTGTATCGAGTTTAAATGCAAGGACATTCCCTGTCTTGAAAGCAGACATAATCGTAATCAAGAGAGGATAGATAATGATAATAGATAAAGCCACTAGATAGAAATAAGTTAAAAAGTGGTTTAAACGGCGTTTAAATTTAATAGAATTATTCATCTCACACATCCTCCATATCAAATGCATGTAGTTTCTTGAACGCAATCATGGAGATTGAAATCACGATAAGAGAAATGATAAGTGTTACCGCAGCAGCCATTGAGTATTGAGGAGCTGCACCTGTCGTTAAACGATAAATCCATGAAATGAGGATGTCGGTCGAACCTGCACCACCACCAACTGTACCAGGACCGCCATCATTAAAGAGGTACATGATAGAGAAGTTGTTGAAGTTGAAAGTATACTGACTGATGAGTGTAGGAGCAGCAACTGCTAAAATCATTGGGAAAGTGATATTGCGGAATTTTTGCCATGCATTTGCACCATCAATGTAAGCTGCTTCGTAAAGATCGTTTGGAATGGATTGCAAGATACCAAGTGTCAATACATAAATGTAAGGGAAGCCAAGCCAACCTTGCATCATAATTAGAGCAACTTTAGTCCAGGTTGGATCTGTTTTCCAAGGAATCAGATGTCCATTTAAGAATGGCAATACTTTACCAAGAAGCGGAATGACTTGGGTATTGATCGCACCGATACTATCGTTGAACATGTTACTGAAAGTTAAGATAGTGATGAATGCTGGGACAGCCCAAGGTAGTAGGAAGATAACACCAAAAATGCGTTTTCCTTTAATAAATGGTTGGTTTGCAATAATAGCGGTAAAAATACCAATAACGATTTGGACAGTTGAGGCAGTCAGTGCCCAGATAATAGTCCAACCAAGAACGGCTCCAAAAGCAGAACGGAAAGTGCTAAGTCGCCAAATATTAGTGAAGTTTGTCACGCCAACCCAATCCAAGAGCTTGGTTGGAGGCAGATGTTGGAAATCATAGTTTGTAAAGGCGATTAAAAGAGTGACCAATACAGGGAAAATGATAGCAAAAGTCATTGCAATATATGAAGGAATAATCAATAGGTAAGGAAAACCATTAGCGTAAATTCCTTTTAACATATCTTTGAAAGTCGTAGGAACTGGATAATCATTATTCCAACGTTTCGCAATAGTATAAGCATCTTTTAGATTGAGAGCATAAAAGATGAAATAAACAATGACAAGAATAAAGTGGAATGCACCACGAATCAGCATGAAAAGAGAGTTGTCGCGTCCAGGCACCTCACCGAGAGTAATTAAGTTTCCTAACTCAGGAGCAGCAATGGCGAAAAAGTAAATCAAAAATAAGATGGTAACTCCTAAAAAGATAGCCCCTTTTGCTTTTTGTTTATTATAAATTTGCCCAAGTCCTGGGATGAGGGAGAGCAGCAATGCTTTACGTGGCTGTTGTTGTGTAGTCATCAGAGTCTCCTTTTTCTAAAATATAGAACTCGACTGGTGCTGCCAATCGAGTTCTATCCTACCTCAATCTGTTTTATTTTTTACCAAATTTTTGATTGATAGTATCTTTAATCAATTTAACGGCATCATTTACAGCGGTTTTAGTATCTTTTTTACCACTTACAGCATCAAAGAGCATACTTGCTGCTGGATCCCATACAGTACTCATTTCAGAGATATTTGGCATAGGTTGAGCAGATTGGAATTGTTTAATAACAGCTGAAGTCAATTCATCATTTTTTCCTTCAGCGTATTTACGAGCCTCTGTGTTTGCAGGTACTTCGTTTGTAGCATCATAGAAAGCTTTTTGTTGTTCAGTCGAAGTCAAGAAATTAACAAATTTTTGAGCTGCTTTGGCATTTTTAGATCCTGCAGGGATGACCCAAGCTTTACCACCACCAAAGGTTTGATAATTTTTACCATTTGGAAGTGTAGGAATAGTGGCAACACCATAGTTCACTTTAGCTTCTTTGAATGATGCAGCTTTCCAAGGGCCTTCAATGATAGCAGCTGTTTTACCTGATTGGAATTGAGTTTGAATTAAGTTTGCGGCACCTTTAGTATCTTGCATTCCTTTTGGCCATTTTGCATACCAAGTTTTAGCGTATTCAACACCTTTGATAGAACCGTCATTTGCCAGTCCAATGTCTTTAGGATCGGTACCGTTCTTACCAAAGACGTATCCACCATTACCCGCTAAAAGACCATAAGTATAATAGAAGTTTGTCCAGTCAGCGAGGAAAGCAGTTGTTTTGCCATTTTCGTTAGCAAAAGCATATTTGCTGTCTTTTGCAAGTTCTTCTAATTCAGCAAATGTAGTTGGAGCTTTAGAGATAAGATTTTTGTTATAGTACATTACTAATGTTTCAATAACAGCAGGTGCGCCATAAGTCTTACCTTTTGTTGTTACGAGTGCTTTGGTAGTATCATCTGTCATTGAACCTTTATCAAGTTTCATTTCAGAAAGTTGGCCGTCTGAGCCGAGACTACCTACACGGTCATATGGAGACATCATAACGTCTGGAGCTTTGCCAGATTGGTTGTCAAGTGAAAGATTTTCAAGACCTTTAAGTTGGTCGCCAGTTTTAATAGTAACTTTTGTTCCACTTTCTTTTTCAAAAGCTTCAGCTGCTTTCTTTACATATTTTTCGTATTGTTTTTCTACGTAAACAGTGAGGTTTTTACCATCACCAGAAGAAGCTGATTTATTATTTTTGCTACCGCAAGCTACTAGTAACAAACTAGCCAATCCTACAGTTCCAAGAACTGCAACACTTTTCAACATTTTACGTTTCATGATTTATTCCTCCTAAAGAATAAAATAATAGATAATAATTTAATTAGTTTACGCAAACGTTTTCTTAAACTAAGATTATTATAGCACAAATGGAAAACGGTTGCAACACTTTTTTAAAAAAATCTTAAAAAAAATTATTTTCCTATCCAAAAAATTTAATAAAATAATAGAAGAAAATGATTTAAACATCCAAAACATTTTAAAAAATTACAAAAAAAGCAGAAAAATGGTTGCGTCCATTCTGGAATTAAGTTATAATCAAATCAACGCAAACGTTTTCGTTAAATGAATACAAAATTTAACAGAAAAATTTATTGAGGTGAAAAAGATGAAAGAGCGTCAAAGTGGTGTTCTCATGCATATTTCTTCTCTACCAGGAAAATACGGAATCGGTTCATTTGGGCAAAGTGCTTACGATTTTGTCGATTTTCTGGTGAGAACTAAGCAACGTTACTGGCAAATATTGCCGCTAGGAACAACTAGTTATGGAGATTCTCCATATCAATCTTTTTCTGCATTTGCGGGAAATACACATTTTATTGATTTTGATCGATTGGTTGAAGAAGAATTGCTTGTGCAAAGTGATCTTGAAGGGCTAGACTTTGGTCAAGATCCCAGAAAAGTAGATTACGCAAAGGTATTTAATAATCGTAGGCCTGTGTTGGAAAAGGCGGTGAAACGTTTCTTAGAAGTTGATGATTTAGCAGCTTATGAAAAGTTTGTGGCTGACAACTCATCATGGCTCGAAGTATTTGTTGAATACATGGCGATTAAAGAGTATTTTGACTTGAAAGCTTGGACCGAATGGCCAGATGCGGCTCTTCGACGTCGTGAAGCAGCTAGTTTAGCCCATTATCGTGAAAAATTAGCTGACAGATTGACTTATCATCGTGTAACGCAGTATCTTTTCTTTAAACAATGGTTAGAATTAAAAGCGTATGCTAATGAACATTGCATTGAAATTGTTGGCGATATGCCAATCTATGTAGCAGCTGATAGCTGTGATGTTTGGGCACAACCACACTTCTTTAAAACAGATGAGCTAGGGCAACCTACATGCGTAGCGGGATGCCCACCAGATGAATTCTCTGCGACTGGCCAACTCTGGGGGAACCCAATTTATGACTGGGAAGCAATGGATAAAGATGGTTATAGTTGGTGGATTAAACGCCTACGCGAAAGCTTCAAGATTTATGATGTAGTACGTATTGATCATTTCCGTGGATTTGAATCTTACTGGGAAATCCCTGCGGGTTCTGACACAGCAGCTCCGGGTAAATGGGTAAAAGGTCCTGATTATGCTTTGTTTAAAGCTGTAAAGGAAGAATTGGGTGAACTAAATATTATCGCTGAGGATTTGGGCTTTATGACCGATGAAGTGATTGCTCTGCGTGAAAAAACGGGCTTCCCTGGCATGAAAGTCATTCAATTTGCTTTTAATCCAGAGTCTGAAAGTATTGATAGTCCACATCTTGCGCCTAATAATTCTGTGATGTACACAGGGACACATGATAACAATACTGTTCTTGGTTGGTATCGTGATGAAATCGATGATGCTACACGTGAATATATGGCTCAATATACCAATCGTAAGGAATATGAAACAGTACCTCATGCAATGTTACGGACTATTTTTTCTTCTGTCAGCTTTATGGCAATTGCAACCATGCAAGATTTACTTGAATTAGACGGTTCAGCTCGCATGAACTATCCATCAACTATTGGTGGAAATTGGTCCTGGCGTATGACAGCAGATGATTTGGATCCTGTGATTGAAGCAGAGTTATATAGCTTGACGAAAACATATCGTCGTTTAAATAAAAATTTATTAAAGAAATAGAATGAATTGTAACGTTCTTTTCTAGGTAGGAGAAAAAATGTCAAATTTACAAAAATTTATCCAACAAACTTATCAAAAAGGAATTGCTGAATGTAGCAATGAAGAATTGTATATTGCCCTTTTAAACTATACAAAATTGGCTAGTGCGCAAAAGCCAGTCAATACTGGTAAAAAGAAGCTTTACTATATTTCTGCCGAGTTTTTGATTGGGAAACTTTTGTCAAACAACCTGATTAACCTTGGCCTTTATGACAATGTTAAAAAAGAGTTAGCAGACGCTGGTAAAGATCTAATTGAAGTTGAAGAAGTAGAATTAGAACCTTCACTTGGAAATGGCGGTTTGGGACGTCTGGCTGCTTGTTTCCTTGATTCAATTGCGACTCTTGGATTGAATGGAGATGGTGTTGGACTAAATTATCACTTTGGCCTGTTCCAACAAGTCTTGAAAAATAATGAGCAAACAACAATTCCAAACTTTTGGCTAACTGAACAAAATTGGTTGGTAAAATCAAGCCGTAGCTATCAAGTTCCATTTGCTAATTTTACGTTAACATCAACTCTTTATGATATTGATGTGCCTGGTTACAAGACGGCTACTAAAAACCGCCTTCGTCTGTTCGATCTTGACTCGGTTGATGCAAGTATCATTGAAGATGGGATTGATTTTGATAAGACAGATATTGCTCGTAATTTGACTCTTTTCCTTTATCCAGATGATAGCAATAAACAAGGTGAACTGCTCCGTATCTTCCAACAATACTTCATGGTATCAAATGGTGCGCAATTGATTCTCGACGAAGCAATTGAAAAAGGTAGCAATCTTCATGACTTGGCTGACTACGCAGTTGTGCAAATTAATGATACTCACCCATCAATGGTCATTCCTGAGTTGATCCGGCTCTTGACTGCACGTGGGATTGAGCTTGATGAAGCAATCTCAATCGTTCGTAGTATGACTGCTTATACAAACCATACTATTCTTGCAGAAGCATTGGAAAAATGGCCACTTGAATTTTTAGAAGAAGTTGTTCCACAATTAGTTCCAATTATCAAAGAATTGGATAAACGTGTAAAAGCAGAATATGCAGATCCGGCTGTTCAAATTATTGATGAACACAATCGAGTACACATGGCGCACCTGGATATTCACTATGGATATAGTGTAAATGGTGTTGCAGCACTTCATACAGAAATTTTGAAGAACTCAGAGCTTAAAGCTTTCTACGATATTTATCCAGAAAAATTCAACAATAAGACAAATGGTATTACGTTCCGTCGTTGGCTCATGCATGCAAATCCACGTTTATCAAATTATATCGACAGTTTAATTGGTCGTGATTGGCATCATGATGCATCACATTTGGAAGAGTTACTTGAGGTGTCTAGCAAGGCTGATGTGAAAGCTGAACTTGAAAAAATTAAAGCTCACAACAAGCGGAAATTGGCTCGTCATTTGAAGGAACACCAAGGTGTTGAAATCAATCCAAACTCTATTTTTGATATCCAAATCAAACGTCTTCACGAATACAAACGCCAACAAATGAATGCTCTTTATGTTATTCATAAATATTTGGACATCAAGGCTGGGAATATTCCTGCACGTCCAATTACGGTCTTCTTTGGTGGTAAAGCTGCTCCAGCATACACAATCGCTCAAGATATTATCCATTTGATTCTTTGCTTGTCAGAGGTGATAGCTAATGACCCAGAAGTTTCTCCATATTTGCAAGTCGTCATGGTTGAAAATTACAATGTTACTGCAGCTAGCTTTTTAATTGCAGCTGGTGATATTTCTGAACAAATCTCACTTGCTTCTAAAGAAGCTTCAGGTACTGGTAACATGAAATTCATGCTGAATGGTGCATTGACACTTGGTACTATGGATGGCGCTAACGTGGAGATTGCTGAATTGGTAGGTCAAGACAATATCTACATCTTTGGTGAAGATTCTGAAACGGTTATTGACCTGTATGCGAAAGAAGCTTACAAATCAAGCGAATTTTATGCTCGTCAAACAATCAAGCCATTGGTTGATTTCATTGTTAGTGATGCGGTTCTCGCAGTTGGTAAGAAAGAACGCTTAGAACGTCTCTATAATGAATTGATTCATAAAGATTGGTTCATGACGCTTCTTGATTTAGAAGATTATATCGAAACGAAAGAACGTATGTTTAAGGATTATGAAGACCGTGATGTTTGGCTTGAAAAAGTTCTGATTAATATTGCGAAAGCAGGCTTCTTCTCAGCAGACCGTACCATTGCTCAATACAACGATGAAATTTGGCATTTGAACGCTTAGTTTAAAAGGATAAAGGACATTCTCAACTTTGACATATTGTTTTGAGGTTGTGGATAGAATTTGTAAAATTATAGTCCCAAGCTTGGAAGAAATCCTAATTAGCTTTTTGGGGGTGAGATAGAACTAAATGTTGTTTTATTCAGTTCTGCCTCACTCCCTTTTGTTCTGTGATTTTGAGTGGTTCTTGTCTATGTGAGACCATTGTACGTTTTAAGATACTATTATCATGATATTGGTCGTAGTCGGACAACCTTTTTGCGATTTTATTTCTTCTTATTGCCATTTTTGCTTGCTTACGTTATAATAAATAGAACTGGAAACTCTTTCGATTTGGAGGTTTATCGTGAAAAAACGACCAATTTATTTATATATTTTGTTGACGCTATCAGCTATTTTATCATCTTTTACATTTATAGGAACTTTTTTTGGTAGTGAAAAAATAACAAATACGAGTTCATACAAAGGTTTCTCTGAAACGGTGATAAAACAAATTGTGGAAGTGACTGAAAAAAGCCTTGTCTTTCTCCATAATGTTCCACACAAAGTATTAGTTGTCCTTTCTATTTTATTAGTGATTGCTGCCATCGTTTTCCTCATCAAACAAAACATTTTATACGCTAATTTTGCTTATATTGCATATGTGTTATTGGGTATGGTTGGAACAATTTACAATTACATCGGAGGGATGCCGCTAAATAATCTTTATAAAGATCAAGCGATGCGCGCCACAGCAATCACATCAACAAGAGTTTTAACTATTATTTATTTGGTCTTAAATATTCTTTTCCTTGTTGTTGTCTTTTTCAAAATGAAACAGCAGCAGCAAGACTTAACAAAAGAAGAATTGCAATAGTTAACAAAACATATCTATCAGCTTACAATTTTACAAGAATGATAGATGTGTTTTATTTTAGAAAGAGAGAAAACTATGAAAATTTCCTTAGTTTATATTAGTTTGAGTGGGAATACAGCGAGTTTTATCAAACGCTTATCTGAATTTTTGCAAGAGAGACATGAAAGCATTGAGATTGAGCAAGTGGATATAAAAGATATAGTGAAAGCAGGACGACCATTTTATGCCATATCTCAGCCGTTTATAGCTTTTTTGCCAACTTACTTAGAAGGTGGAAATGGTCTGGACAATGGCGATGTCGAAATTCTTACTAATGATTTAGGTGATTTTATTGCTTTTGAAGAAAATTATAAGCGTTGTTTTGGCATTGTTGGCAGTGGTAATCGTAATTTTAACAATCAATATTGTTTAACAGCTAAGCAATATTCACAGCGATTTGGCTTTCCGGTCTTAGATACATTTGAACTTCGTGGCTTGAATGAAGATATTAAACGAATTGGTCTAAAAATCGAAGAATTATACGGGCTATAAGACAAAAACCTATCGATATATCGATAGGTTTTTATGATACCATTAAAATAATTACATTTTTTCTGGAGCGTCAACACCGAGAAGACGAAGAGCTTCTTTTAGAACAACAGCTGTTGCATAGCTGAGAGCTAAGCGGCTGTCACGTTCAGGACTTTCGTCCAAAATACGAGTATGAGCGTAGAACTTGTTGAATGCTTGTGCAAGGCTGATAGCATATTTTGCAATGAGTGATGGATCATAATTGTCAGCTGCACGTTTAACAACACGGGCGAAATCTTGCAGCAGTTTAATGATTTCCCAGCTTTCAGCATCTTCGAGACTGTATGCTAGTTCAACACTTGGCTTAAAATCAGCTTTGCGAAGGATAGATTGGATACGCGCATAAGCGTATTGGATATATGGACCTGTTTCTCCTTCAAAGGACACCATTGCTTCCAAATCAAAGTCGTAACCGTTGCGGCGGTCTGTCTTTAAATCGTAGAATTTGACAGCTCCCACGCCGACAGCACGAGCAACAGCATCTTTGTTTTCAAGATCAGGATTTTTAGCTTCAATTTGGTTCTTCGCACGACTGATAGCTTCTTGAAGGGTTGGTTCAAGTAGAATGATATTACCTTTACGTGTAGATAATTTTTGCCGGTTCTTTGTTACCAAACCAAAGTCTACATGAATCATATCGTCGCTCCAATCGAATCCCATTTTCTTCAAAACGGCTTTCAATTGTCTAAAGTGGTTCGCTTGTTCTTGACCTACAGCATAAACATTTTTGACGAAGTTATAAGTACGGGCGCGATACATAGCTGTGGCAATATCACGGGTAATGTAGAGAGTAGCACCATCAGATTTCTTAATCATAGCTGGCGGAAGGTTGACATCATCAAGATTGACGATGCTTGCTCCTTTAGATTCTTCTAGCAATTCTTTTTCTTCAAGGAGCTTAATTCCTTCGTCCATCTTGTCATTATAGAAGGCTTCACCAGCTAGGCTATCAAATTCAACACCAAGCAATTTATAGATGCGGTTAAATTCTTTCAGACTTTCATCACGGAACCATTGCCATAATTCCGTAGCTTCAGGGTCACCGTCTTCTAATTTTTTGAACCAAAGGCGTCCTTCGTCATCAAGTTCAGGATCGGTTTCGATTTCTGCATTGATACGAACATAAAGTTTTAAGAGTTCATCAATGGGATTGGCTTCAATAGCTTCTTTGCTGCCCCATTTTTTATAAGCAACCATTAAAAGTCCGAATTGTTTTCCCCAGTCACCTAAGTGGTTGATTTTAATGGTGTTGTAGCCTAGTTTGCGGAAAATATTAGAGAGAGCATCTCCAATAACGGTGGAGCGCAAATGACCAACTGAGAAGGGTTTTGCAATGTTAGGACTCGAGAGGTCAATTGTGATGTTTTCTCCATGCCCCTCATCTTGTTGCCCGTAGTTATTTCCTTCTTTTACAATTTCTTTAATAACTTGAGCTGAAATTCTTGATTTATCAAGAAAGAAGTTTACATAAGGACCTGTTGCTACCACTTTTTCAAAGTTTGTCGTATCAACCTTTTCTGCAATATCTGTAGCAATGATTTGAGGAGCTTTACGTTCTACTTTTGCTAAAGAGAAAGCAGGAAAAGCAATATCTCCTAACTCTGAGCTTTTTGGTTGTTCTAGTAAATTTAAAATAGCATCTTGGTCTAAGCTGTCAATGACCTTAGCCAACTCACTTGCAATCAATTGTTTATTATCCATGGTTTCTCCTTTGGTCTTTTACTAGTATTTTAACATATTTTTTGACGAATCTTCAATCTTTTTGGTATAATTTAGGGTATAAATATACATTGTTGAGGATAAAATGAAAAAAACTGAACGTCATAAACTGATTAAAAAAATGATTAAGGAAGAAAAACTAAGCACACAGAAAGATATTCAGGATCGTTTAAAGGCACAAGGTATTGTTGTAACACAAACAACCCTCTCACGAGATTTACGAGAAATTGGTTTAACGAAAGCGAAGAAAAACAATGAAGTTTATTATGTTTTAGCGGATGATACACATAAGATTGATTTGGCTGAATTTTTATCTTATCATTTGCAAGGAGTTTCTCGAGCTGAATTTTCCTTAGTTCTCCATACTCGTTTAGGGGATGCTTCTATTTTAGCTAATTTTGTAGATGCCAATAAAGGAGAGTTGATTTTAGGAACGGTAGCAGGAGCCAACACGCTCTTAGTGATCTGTCGTGATACAGCAGCTGCGAAACAAATGGAAGAGCAGCTCCTTGAGAAAATGGATTAAGAGGAGAAGATGATGAAGCTGAGATAGAAGCGCTCAGCTTCCTTTATTTATATAGTTCTAATGACAAGATGTAATGTGAGTGGTATGACGAAATCAAGTGTCTCCGAAATATTTAATTTCTGTCCAACTCTCATTGCTATTTAATAAACGGAAAGGCTCAGAATGACAAAAGAAAAACTATCTCCGGGGATGCAACAGTATTTAGATATAAAAAAAGATTATCCAGATGCTTTTTTGCTATTTCGCATGGGAGATTTTTATGAATTATTCTATGAAGATGCGATCAATGCAGCACAGATTTTAGAAATTGCTCTGACTAGCCGTAATAAAAATTCGGAAAAGCCAATCCCGATGGCAGGAGTTCCCTATCATTCGGTGCAACAATATATTGATGTTTTAATTGAATCGGGCTATAAAGTAGCGATTGCAGAGCAGGTGGAAGATCCTAAAAAAGCAGTTGGTGTAGTCAAACGTGAGGTGGTACAAGTCATCACACCGGGGACAGCCGTTGATTCTTCAAAACCAGATAGTCAAAATAATTTCTTGGTAGCTTTAGATAAGCTAGAAGATTTCTATGGGCTAGCTTATATGGATGTGGTAACTGGTGAATTTCAGGTGACAACTCTCAGTGACTTTAACATGGTTTGTGGGGAAATTCGAAATCTACGAGCGCGTGAAGTGGTGTTGGGATATGAATTACCTGAAGCAGAGCACCAAGTGTTGGCAAATCAAATGAATTTGTTATTATCACAGGTGGAAACAGCTTTTGAAGATGTTCAGCTATTAGGAGATGATTTGTCTCGCCTAGAATATCAAGTAGCTGGGAAACTGTTAGAATATGTTCACCAGACGCAACTGCGTGAGCTTAGTCACTTAAAGCGAGTTCATCATTATGAAATTAAAGATTTCTTACAGATGAACTATGCAACTATGACAAGTCTAGATTTAACGGAGAATGCACGGACGGGGAAGAAGCATGGCAGTCTTTATTGGTTGATGGATGAGACGAAGACAGCTATGGGGATGCGACTTCTAAGAAGATGGATCCAGCATCCGTTGCTTGATAAGGAACGGATTCTTAAGCGACAGGATGTCGTACAAGTCTTTTTAGATCATTTTTTTGAGCGTAGTGATTTGACAGATAGTCTCAAAGGGGTTTATGATATTGAGCGCTTGGCAAGCCGTGTTTCTTTTGGGAAGACAAACCCGAAGGATTTATTGCAGTTGGCGGCAACATTGAGCAATGTCCCTCAGATTAAGGGAATTTTACAAGGAATCGATCATCCTGTTTTGGGACAGTTGATTGAAAACTTGGATGATATTCCAGAATTGGCAAATTTGATTCAGTCGGCAATTTCTCCTGATGCTCCAAATGTTATTACTGAAGGGAATATCATTCAAACTGGTTTTGATGAAACCTTAGATAAGTATCGAGTGGTTCTGCGAGATGGTACAAGCTGGATTGCCGATATTGAAGCGAAAGAAAGGGTGGCTAGTGGGATTAATAATCTAAAAATTGATTACAATAAAAAAGACGGTTATTATTTCCATGTTACTAATTCACAGTTGGAGCACGTACCTAGCCACTTTTTCCGAAAAGCAACGTTGAAAAATTCAGAACGATTTGGTACAGAGGAATTGGCTCGTATTGAAGGCGAAATGTTGGAAGCGCGTGAAAAATCGGCCAATTTAGAGTATGAGATTTTTATACGTATTCGGGAAGAAGCTGGCAAATATATCAAACGATTACAATCCTTGGCACAAACTCTAGCAACAGTGGATGTATTGCAGAGTTTTGCAGCAGTTGCTGAAAAGCAACACTTTGTACGCCCAGAATTTATTGAACGTCCTTCCATTGAAATCGATAAAGGACGGCATGCAGTTGTAGAAAAGGTTATGGGCGCACAAACTTATATTCCGAATAGTATTTCAATGGACGAGAATGTCAATCTTCAGCTAATTACAGGTCCAAATATGAGTGGGAAGTCAACCTATATGCGTCAATTAGCGATTATTGTTATCATGGCGCAAATGGGTTCCTATGTTTCAGCTGAACGTGCTCAATTACCAATTTTTGATGCCATCTTCACTCGAATTGGTGCAGCAGATGACTTGGTATCTGGGCAATCAACCTTTATGGTAGAAATGATGGAAGCAAATCATGCTATTTCTCAGGCGACTGAACACTCTCTTATTCTTTTTGATGAGTTGGGAAGAGGGACAGCAACATATGATGGGATGGCTCTTGCTCAGGCGATTATTGAATATATCCACAATCGAACAGGAGCAAAGACCCTTTTTGCCACACACTATCATGAGTTGACAGACTTGTCAACTAGCTTGACACAGTTAGAAAATGTTCATGTAGCAACTTTAGAAAAAGATGGGCAAGTGACCTTCCTTCATAAGATTGAAGCTGGTCCTGCAGATAAGTCTTATGGGATTCATGTCGCAAGAATTGCAGGTTTACCAAATGATTTGTTGATGAGAGCCGACCAGATACTAGCAAGACTAGAAGAACAAGCAAATGAGAAACCATCTCTCAATCCTTCTAATAAAGGAGCTAATGATAGCAAGGAAAATCAAGTATCTGAGCAGATATCTTTATTCACAGAAACAACTGAATCCCCTATTTTAGATGAACTACGTCAGTTGGATATTTATAATATGACCCCAATGGAAGTGATGCTAGCTATAGCTGAGATGAAAAAACATCTCTGATAGATACAACTATGCAAATGCCTAAAATAAATTCCTGTTTTTTTGTTCAGTTACTATTAAAGTAGGTAGGGTTTTGTATTGATATATAGTAGAATAAACTAAAACAACCACCAAGAATTCACTTGGTGGTTATTTCTTTACTATGGATTCTGTTTCTTCAATCCATTGTTGATTTGTTCAATTTTCTTTTTGGTTAGATAAAACAAGATTGCCCACAGGATGAGATATACAACAGTAAATTCTAAAATCAGCTGTAAGATAAAAATGAGTTTGCTAGGGAACCAGCCAGCTAGAAGAGCTAGAGGAATAAATCCTAGAATCATAAGACCATAATGGCAGATAGTTGCTTTGAGGATGCTCCAATCTTTTTTGAAAAGCTCTTTTCCTAGGCTAAAGAGCAAGCCAATAAAGCTCCAGATCACTGCGCAATAGAGCACAACTAAAGCTTCATGAATATGGTGTTGTTCCATCCAAAGACCAACTGTTGAATAAGGATTAAGTGGATGATAGACAGGAGCAAAAAAGTAAGAATAGATGGTGGATAAGAGTAGCCCGATTACAGTACCTCCTAGAGCATCTCTGAATAATGTTTTTTTCATAGCTGTAATTTCTCCTTTATGACTTTGAGATAACGGCGAGATGAATAAGTTATCTGACCGTTTTTCATTGCAATCTGAATCAGACCACTACCAGTCAATTTCAGATGATCGATATGTTTGATGTTAATGATTTCAGATTGGGAAATCTGTAGAAAATCAGTGGGAAGCAATTCCAAAACTTGATAAAGTGGAAGCCCTAAGAGATAAGTGTCTGTTGCTGTTTCGGCCCAAACTTGCCGATTTTCAGTATAGACGCGTTGTATCTCTGTGCTATTTAGTAGGTAAATTTCCTCCTCTTTTTTTGCTCGAATGGTTTTATTTTTACCAATATGTTGAGCAAATGTTAGTAGTTGTTGAACGGAATCCGACAAAACAGGCGCTTCAATAATGATCCTTTCTTCTGAAAATTTTTCGTCAATATGCATTTGAACTTTCATAAACATCCCTTCTTTCCAGATTATGTTGTCTTCCTAGTTTGTTGCTTGCTTTCCCATATTTCTAAATCTATTAAACATTATTTTAAAGGGGAATACAAGAGATTTTGCCTAATTGGTTGCTTTGTCTGTCTATTCGGTTACTTTGCGAAGGAGCGGGTATTCTAACTATTTTCATACTAGACTTCTGATAGACAAATGACTTTATGTTATAATGGTAGCTAGAATTATTACGGAGAAAACTATGTCAAAAATTATAGAATTACCAGAAAAACTTGCCAATCAGATTGCAGCAGGTGAGGTCATCGAGCGACCTAGCAGCGTGGTCAAGGAGTTGATAGAAAACTCCATTGATGCTGGTGCCACTCAGATTATAGTTGAGATTGAAGAAGCAGGTCTCAAGAGTATTCAAGTCATTGATAATGGCGAAGGAATTGAGCATGAGGAAGTTCCCTTAGCTTTGCGTCGGCATGCGACGAGTAAGATTAAGAAACAAGCCGACCTTTTTCGAATTCGGACGTTGGGTTTTCGCGGTGAGGCCCTTCCATCTATCGCTTCCGTTTCATGTTTGACGATTGAAACTGCAACAGAGACAGATCAATATGGTACTCTCTTGGTAGCCCGAGGTGGTGAAATTGAGTGTGTAGAACCAACGAGCAGCACTGTCGGAACAAAAATCAAAGTCGAAAATCTCTTTTTCAATACACCTGCTCGCTTGAAATATATGAAAAGTCAGCAAGCCGAATTATCTCATATTGTAGATGTGATGAATCGTTTAAGTTTAGCCCATCCGGAGATTGCTTTTACTCTAATAAATGACGGTAAAAAAATGACACAAACAGTAGGAACAGGGAATCTACGCCAAGCGATTGCTGGTGTTTATGGATTGACAACGGCAAAAAAAATGATTGAGATTTCAGCTTCTAATCTGGATTTTGAAGTATCAGGCTATATTAGCCTGCCAGAACTAACACGAGCTAATCGTAATTATATCACGATTCTCATCAATGGTCGCTATATTAAGAATTTCTTGCTCAATCGAGCTATCCTTGATGGCTATGGTAGTAAGCTCATGGTGGGGCGTTTTCCGATTGCAGTGATTGCTATTCAGATTGATCCTTACCTTGCTGATGTCAATGTTCATCCCACTAAGCAAGAAGTACGGATCTCAAAAGAGCGAGAGCTTATGGTCTTGATTTCACAAGCGATTGCTGCGAGTCTAAAAGAGTATGATTTGATTCCAGATGCTTTGGAGAATTTAGCCAAATCAACTATTAATCGAGTAAGTAAGCCTGAACAGACTAGCCTACCACTAAAGGAGAACCGACTTTATTACGACCAAGGAAGAACCGATTTCTTTGTGAAACCACAAGTGTCAGAAGATCGACCTTCTTTTGAGAAAACTGACCAATTAGCTCAGCAACCCGTTGCTCCAGATATGCCTGATTCCAGAACAGTCTCTATTAAATTTGCAGAAAGGCAGGCGCCTTCTTATGACCAACTGGATCATCCTGAGTTAGATCAAGCTAGTATGGAGAGAGCTTTAGAGAAGCTAGATAGAGAAGGAATATCAACCTTTCCAGAGTTGGAATATTTCGGTCAAATGCATGGCACCTATCTCTTTGCACAAGGAAATGGTGGCCTTTACATTATTGACCAGCATGCGGCTCAAGAACGAGTCAAGTATGAATATTATAGGGACAAAATAGGAGATGTAGATGACAGTCAGCAACAGCTTTTGGTACCTTATATTTTTGAATTTCCGGCAGACGATATGTTGCGACTTCAACAACGAATGTCTCTTTTGGAAGAAGTGGGTATTTTCCTAGAAGAATATGGAGTCAATCAATTTATTTTGCGTGAACATCCTATTTGGCTCAAAGAAGAGGAAATTGAGTCAGGTGTCTATGAAATGTGTGATATGCTGCTTTTGACCAAGGAAGTCTCTATTAAGAAATATCGTGCAGAGCTAGCTATTATGATGAGCTGTAAACGTTCTATTAAGGCCAATCATAGCTTAGATGACTACTCGGCACGTGATTTAATTTTCCAACTATCACAATGCAACAATCCTTATAACTGTCCACATGGTCGACCAGTTTTGGTTAACTTTACCAAGTCGGATATGGAAAAAATGTTTCGCCGCATTCAGGAAAATCATACTAGCCTACGGGAGTTGGGTAAGTATTAATACTCTTCGAAAATTAAAACCATACATTCTTAATTTCGACTTGTCTGATTCAAGTTATACCTACATTTTACTGTCTAGTCTGATTTTGATTTTTATTGACAATGATAAAATAGCATAGCCTCAGTTGCTTGACTGAGGCTATTTTTTAATCTTGAAGCTGAACTTGTGTTCCAGCAAGCAAATCAGCTGGATGGCATTTGTCTTTGCGAAGCAGTCCCATCAGCAGAAAGCTCAAGAGGAGAATTCCTGCTGAAGTTGACAAGAAAATTGACCATGCATCTGCTTGATAAGCACTATGGATAGCTCCCATATGCCCCAGCTGCCAAGGGAAAAACTTAATAGCAGAGCGCAAAACGCTATGAGCAAAGCTCTTATGTTTGTAAATGAGCTGTAAACCTACCCAACGTTTGCCAAAACTTCCTTTTCTATAGTCTAACCAAGCAAAGATAACAGTTAGGGGCAGGACTGAGGTAGAAAAAGCCAGTAGTTGGTTCTGGGCTTCAGTGAATGTAGGAATGCCTCCTAGAATCAGATTGTAAAAGCCCATAGTTAGCAAAAAAAGAAAAATGAGGTAGCCCGAGATGAAGAGCCAGTCTCCAAAGAGCTCTTTCAGACGAGCTTTGACAGGTATGGGATTGTCAGTTTTTAGTTTCATCTTTAGCATCTTCTTGCTTAGAATCCTCATCAAGGCCTATAACTTTATCCAGATACTTTTCTTTAATCTTTAGCGCCTTGTTAATAGCCATTGCTGATGCGATTAAGAGGAAAAAGCTCAACCAAACCAGGGCAGTGAATTTTGCTGGAAAGCTAGAACCTGCAAAGAAGAGAAAGATTGCTAAGGTTGATACAAAAATATACAAAACCTGCCAGAAGCCATAAGATTTTACTTCCTTGTAGTAGCGGTCTTTTTCGTCTTCTGAGAGGATGGGTTTTATTTCCGGCTTGTCACCTTCTTCTAAAAGCAGATAATCTGTCGTCACCTGGAAAACCTTGCTCAGTTCTACGATTTTTTCGAGCTCGGGCAACGCTTGGCCAGACTCCCACTTGGAAATGCTCTGGCGAGAGACGTTGATTTGTTCAGCCAGTTTTTCTTGTGACCAGCCTTTTTCTTTTCTTAGTTCAAATAATTTATTAGCGAGTTTCATGATCACAGCCTCCTTTTCTTTGCTAACTCTATCTTAACAGCTTTTAGTTATCTTGAGAATACAGCTTCCTGTACATTTTGTCAACCACTGGTTGCACTTCTGTTTGCAGTTCTTAACCTTCAGTTTATCTGTTAATGAAACATGTGAACGCAGAGTATATCTACAACTTACGACCTAGTCTTAAAAGCAACCCAAAAACTATTTTGAACCCAAAATATGATATACTAGATAGGCAAAATGATACAAAAAGAAGGAAAATTATGTACGAATATCTAAAAGGAATTATTACCAAAATCACAGCTAAATACATTGTTTTGGAAGTCAATGCTATTGGGTACATACTTCACGTGGCCAACCCCTATGCTTACTCAGGTCATCTTCATCAGGAAGCCAAGGTCTATGTGCACCAGGTGGTGAGAGAAGACGCGGAGCTTCTATATGGTTTTTCGACTGAGGAGGAGAAGCAACTCTTTCTCAGCTTGATTTCAGTCTCAGGTATTGGTCCTGTGTCTGCTTTGGCTATTATTGCTGCAGATGATAATACTGGCTTAGTGCAAGCCATTGAGCAGAAAAACATCACCTACCTGACCAAGTTTCCTAAGATTGGCAAGAAGACAGCCCAACAGATGGTACTGGACTTAGAAGGCAAAGTAGTGGCTGCAGATGGTCCGGCAGAAAGCAAGGCGCCCGTTCAGACTGTGGATAATCAGGAGCTGGAGGAAGCCATGGAAGCCATGCTGGCTCTGGGATACAAGGCTGCTGAACTTAAGGAAATCAAGAAATTCTTTGAAGGCACAACTGATACAGCTGAAAATTATATCAAGTCAGCTCTCAAGATGTTGGTGAAATAGGAGTGAGGATATGACTAAACGTTGTGGCTGGGTAAAAATGAACAACCCCTTGTATGTGGCCTATCATGATGAGGAGTGGGGCAAGCCCCTTCATGATGATTGGAAGTTATTTGAATTGCTTTGCATGGAGACCTATCAGGCGGGACTTTCGTGGGAGACTATTCTCAATAAACGTCAGGCTTTTCGAGAAGCTTTTCATTTCTATGATGCCCAGAAAATTGCTCAGATGACGGATGCAGATCTGGATGGTCTTTTGGACAATCCGGATATTATCCGTAATAAGATGAAAATCTATGCGACCAGAGCCAATGCCCAAGCTTTTTTGGCTGTTCAAAAGCAGTTTGGCTCTTTTAATGACTATATCTGGTCCTTTGTCGATTTTAAAACGATTGACAACCAAATTTTGAACTACAAGGAAGCGCCAGCTAAGACAGAGTTGTCAGAAACCATGTCCAAGGCGCTGAAAAAGCAAGGCTTCAAATTTGTCGGTCCCGTTTGTGTCTATTCATTCCTAGAAGCAGCTGGCCTTATCAATGATCATGAAAATGATTGTGACTGGAAGTAGAACAATGAAAACAAGAAAATTTCAGCTCATTTTTATCTCTCTATATACCATTTTATTCCTCGGTAGGGGGTTGAGGTTATTGGACAAAAATGGCTGAATTATCCAGTATATTTCCTTTTATTTGTTTTGGGAATTTAGCTTATCGGGAGGAATTGCAGAAGCAGTTTTCTATGATTCTGCCTAAGAAGAAGGAGTTGTTTAAAACAATCTCCTTGTATATGTTATTTGTTTTTTTCTTGACAATTGCCTGCAATCTGCTTTCAGCTTTGATTAAACAGAGTCTAGGGTTGCCGCTGCAGGGACGGAATGAAGCCAGTATTCAAGGTGCGCTTTTGAAAAATCCATTTCTAATCTTGGTTATCGGCTGTTTTATTGGCCCAGTTGTTGAAGAGCTCTTCTTTCGTCGCTTCTTTTTAAGGGCTCTCTTGAAGAAATTTTCTGATTTTATTGGTATTGTTTTAACGACTGCTCTATTTGCTACCCTTCATATGCACAGCTGGACCTTGTCAGAGTGGGTGACAGCTATTTCCTATATTGCCGGAGGCTTCCTATTCTCGCTTCTGTATCTGAAAAAGGACAAGAATATCTGGTATCCAATTGTCCTCCATTGTTGTAATAATATCATTGCTTTCATCATCACATTAGGGTTTATAAATAAATGAAAAACCTAGAAGTTTAAACTTCTAGGTTTTAGTATGTTCGCTCTTTATCAAGTGTAGTAGTTTGATACAAATCTAGCATTTGGAGAGAGTTGAATCGATTTTCTCTTTTTTGATATTAAAAACGATGAGGCTTCTAGTTTTAAAGTTGCCAAAATTCTGAAAACTGAAAGTACTTCACTTGATGGTTTTTTAATGAGGCTATTGCTTGCCTCTAGCTTGGCGTTTGAGTAAGGGAGTTCAAGTGCGTTGATAATCTTGTATTTCTCTTTCAAAAAAGTTTAAATCCAGTCTGAAAGATAGGATTAAAGTAAGAAATCGTTTTTTCGATGTGTCCGAAGAACTGGTTGGCCTGTTTCTCTCGAAAATGAAGGACTAAATGTTGGTAGACTTCATAAGGCTATCGGAGTTCTTGAGAGTCTTATATGGTGAGATTTGCTCTCTACAGTATTATGATTTGGCTGTACGGCCGTTTGTAGCCCTGTTCATATGTTGAACGATATGAAAACGATCAAGAACAATTTTAACATATTATGAAGACCATGTTAATTTAGGGAACTATATAATAGTTCGCATCAATGACAATTTGTAGTGTTGTAAAACGAAGTTTTTGTAAATTTGATAGCTGTCCTTTGCGTTTGTGAAAGTATATAATTATCTTGATTTATTTGAGGCTTTAAATTATAATAGGCATATAAATATAAATATAAATATAAATATAAATATAAATATAAATTAAGGAGAAATATGCAATGAAAAAGCATAGGAAAAAATTATGGTTTTATCTTTTGATGCCACTTCTAGTTTTGTTTAGTTTACTTGCTGTGACAAATACTGTTCAGGCAAAAGAACTTCAAAGCGTTATTACCAATATAAAAATGTGGGATGTTGATAATGGCAACGAGAAACAACCAAATGCTCAGGGTGTTTATGAGTTGACAACTAATGATAAGTATGCCAACTATAAATACATGGTTGACTTTGATTTGAGTAAGTATAATGGTCAGCTCAATGATGGGGACTCTTTTACTTTTACGATTCCAGCGCCAATGACTGTAAAAGCAGAAACATTTGATATTAAAGACAATGATACAAAAGTTGCTCTTGCTTCTGCAAAAGTTGTATCTAATGGTGATGGTAAGGGTGGCAAGGTAACGATTACTTTAAAAAACTTACAAGAATATCTTAAGAAAAAGGGTGGCGCTCAGATTGAAAATATTAAAGGAACCTTCTTTACTGGTTTTAGTGTGAAAGAAGAAAAGGACGAAACAACCGTTACTTATCCTAGTACAGAAACTAAAAATAGTATAAGTCATAAGATTAAAGTGAGGAAACCAGTCGCTCCTGATTACAGTTATGAAATTGGGACAACTAATTTCGCTAAAGTAGGAGGAATCATTGAAAAAGATTCATGGTCATCTGAGATACTAAAAAAGAAGGGTGATTATTCTCATCCATTCATTGTTCGTGTAAATGATAGACAGGCAAAATATGATGTTATTGATGTTCATGACAGCATTTCATCCGATTATGCGCCATCACAATTTATCCCAGAAACATTAAAAGTTGAGTCAGGTTTTTATGATAAAAGTTATAATCTTAATGATTCAAAAACTATGACAAAAGATGTTGATTATACGATTGAGTGGAATGAATCTTATACTGATTTCAAAATTAAAATTAAAAATGCTTCAGCTAGAATAGCATCAAATGGTAAACCGGCGGCATACAGAATTACTTATAAGACTACGGCACCAGCCGATGGTACACAAATTGCCAATAAAGTGGAAGTGTCAGGTGATAAAAAGCCTCTAACTACTCGCACAGATAAAACAGATACAGAGATAGTTGCTGTTCGAAATTCTCAGGTTACATCTGGTGGTACAATCCAATTGGAGACTGGTTATCGTATTACTCTTTACAAGGTTGACGAAAAGACTCAAAATCGGCTTGCAGGAGCTAAATTCAAAATCACTCCTCCCGCAGGAGCAACTGCACAAGAAGAAGTTGTGACAACAGATGATAAAGGCGTTGCTCAATCCAAAATATATTCAGAAAGTGATGTTAAAAAGGGTGAATTTACTGTTACTGAGATTGAAGCACCTCTTGGTTATGAATTAAATCCAACACCATTGAAAATAACTGTTGGAAAAGCTGGTGTTATCAAAACTATAAATAACAAAAGAGCAGTAACCTCTGTTAAAGTAAATAAAAAATGGGTTGGTAAGACAGGTTCTGAGGTTAAGGTTGAACTTCAGGCTGATGGTATAAAAGTATCAGAAACAACCTTAAACGAAGCAAACAACTGGGAATATACGTTTAGCAACTTAGAAAAGTATAATAAAGATAATAAACTCATCAAATATACAGTTAAAGAAGTAAAAGTTGAAGAAGGCTATCAATCTAAGGTAGAAGGAACTGCCACAGACGGGTATACAATTACTAACACTTACACTCCTGCAGCAGCTACTAAAGCCAAAATTTCAGGTAAGAAAGTACTGGAAGGTAAAGCGCTGGAAGCAAGAAAATATAGCTTTATTTTGAAGAAAGATGACGGCAGTATTGTTCAAACTGTTACTAATGATGCTAATGGAAATTTTGCTTTTGATGAATTGGCTTACAACGAAGATCAAGTTGGTACACATAAGTATACGATTGAGGAAGTCCAAGGAACTGAGCCGGGCATTACCTATGATACAACAATTCAAACAGTAGAAGTAACTGTTAAAAAAGTGAGTGCTACTAAACTAGAAGCAACCATTTCTAAGAAAGCAAGTGACCTTGTCTTCACTAACAAATACACGCCAGCAAAAACACAAATTCCAGTGAAAAAAGTCTGGGATGATGCCAATAATCAAGACGGCAAACGTCCAAACAAGATAACTGTAAAGCTCTTGGCAGATGGTCAAGATACAGGAAAAACTCTTGAATTATCAGAGGCAAATAGCTGGACAGGAGCGTTCACTGACTTAGATGTTGATAAAGGTGGCACCCCAATTGATTATAAAGTAGTAGAAGTCAGTACAGTAGCTGGTTATACAACTGAAACAACAGGAGATGCTAAGGCAGGTTTTACTGTTACGAATAAATATACCCCAGAAACAATTGACATTAAAGCAACGAAAAACTGGGATGATGCCAATAATCAAGACGGTAAACGTCCAAAATCAATTACTGTTAATCTCTTGGCAAATGGTGAGAAAGTAGATTCTAAAGAAGTAAGAGCCGCAGCTGACGGAACATGGTCTACTGTATTTACGAAACTTCCAAAATATAAAAATGGAAAAGAAATCAAATATAGTTTGACAGAAGAAGTAGTCTCGGAATATACTAGCGAAATCAATGGTTTCAATATTACCAACAAATACACCCCTAAAATGATTGACTATCAAGTGACCAAAACTTGGAATGATAATAATAACCAAGATGGTAAGCGACCAGACCATATCACAGTTCACTTGATGAAGACAGTTGGTGGTGTGACTACCGAAGTTGAGAAATATAATATCAAAGTCGCTGAAGCGGATCCAGCGAATGGGAATGTTTGGAAACATACCTTTAGTAATCTTCCAAAATACGAAGCAGGTCAAGAAATTGTCTATTCTGTCAAGGAAGATGCTGTAGCAGGATATGAAACCTCTATCAAGGGTCAAGAAATCACCAATACGCACACTCCAGAAACGATTGTCATTTCTGGTAAGAAAATTTGGGAAGATAACAACAACCAAGATGGCAAACGGACCAGAATGGTCAAGGTTCAAATTCTGAAAGGCAAAAATGGTCCAGTTGTTGATGAAATTGAAACTTCAGAAGAAAAAGGTTGGGCCTTTGAATCAAAACCATTACCAAAGTATGAAAATGGTCAAGAAATCAAATACGAAGTGAAAGAAGTTGCTGTAGAATCTTACCAATCCGAAGTTAAATCGTCTGGACATAATCAATACACAATTACTAACAAGCACACTCCAGAAAAAATCAAATTAACTGGTCAAAAGACTTGGAATGATTCAGACAATCAAGATGGCAAACGTCCAACTGAAATCAAAGTTCGTTTATTGGCAGACGGTAAAGATACAGGTAAAGTAGCAACAGCAAGCGAAGCAACTGATTGGAAATACAGTTTTGAAGGTTTGGATCGTTACAAAGCTGGAAAAGAAATTGTTTACTCTGTTGAGGAAGTAGATGTACCAAAAGGCTATCAATCTGAAGCGAATGGAATGAATTTGGTCAATAGCCACACTCCAGAGGTGACTTCAGTTAGCGGTCAAAAGACTTGGGAAGACGAAAATGATAAAGATGGTCTTCGTCCAAAAGAGATTCAAGTGAAATTGCTTGCGAATGGCAAAGATACAGGCAAATTAGCAACAGCAAGTGAAGCAACTGGTTGGAAGTATAGCTTTGAAAAACTTGCCAAATATGAAGCAGGTAAGGCAATCACTTATACAGTGGAAGAAGTTGCTGTACCGAAAGGTTATACAGCGAAGGTAGATGGTATGAATATCACGAATAGTCATACACCAGAGAAACCACAAACACCGCCAAGTACACCAGAGAAGCCGAAGAAGGTAATTCTGCCGTCTACAGGTAGCCAAGAATCTATTTTAGCTGTTTTAACAGGTCTTGTTACTTTGGGCGGAGTCGCTTACTTGATGAAGAAAAAAATGTAATTTCTCCACCATAAGATAGATGAGATTAAAAGTCCATTAGAAAATTCTAGTGGGCTTTTTCAGTACTTAGGCAACTGTAGTGGGTGATTAGTGGACTTATATTGATATTTAGGATAAAACAAATTAGTTTCCTCAGTTTTATTGTTTGTGAGATTTTTGAAGAAGGATTCTTTTGTTTTGTCAGAATGTATCGCTAGATATAGCTTATAAAAGATTATTTTCTTAAAATGAAGTTTTTAATCTTTTTTGTGATAAAATAAAACCAATTCCGAATAGTAAGGTAGGAGGTTTTATGAAAGCAGAAATTATTGCTGTGGGTACTGAGATTTTGACTGGTCAGATTGTCAATACGAATGCTCAATTTTTATCTGAAAAATTAGCGAGCTTGGGAGTAGATGTCTATTTCCAGACAGCGGTTGGAGATAATGAAGATCGTCTGTTATCCATTTTAGAAATAGCTAGAGATCGTAGTAATTTAGTTATCTTGACAGGTGGTTTAGGTCCGACTGAAGACGACTTAACCAAGCAGACTTTGTCAAAATTTTTGAATCGTAGGCTAGTCTTTTATCAAGTAGCTGTTGAAAAATTGAATCGTTTCTTCTCCAGCCGACCGGACTATACTCGAACACTAAATAATGAGCGACAAGCTCAGATAGTAGAAGGCTCGACTCCTTTACCAAATGCGACCGGCTTAGCTGTCGGAGGATTGTTAGAAGCAGACGGAGTGACCTATGTAGTCCTGCCTGGCCCCCCTAGTGAACTAAAGCCTATGGTAAACAATGAGTTGGTTCCGCTTTTAGCAACTGGCCAAAAATTGTATTCGAGAGTCTTGCGTTTCTTTGGTATTGGGGAGAGTCAATTAGTCACCCTTTTAGGAAACTTGATTGATACTCAGACGGATCCGACCATTGCTCCTTATGCTAAGACGGGAGAAGTGACGTTGCGATTGTCGACCAAGGCCAGCAGTCAAAAGGAAGCAGATGTTAAGTTTGCTCATCTGGAAAAGAAAATTTTAGCAGTACAGACTTTTGAGAAACAACAATTAGCCGACCTTTTCTATGCTTATGGAGATGATAATTCTCTGGGACAGACAGCTTTTGAATTGTTGAAGAAAGCAGGCAAAACAGTCACAGCAGCTGAAAGTCTGACTGCGGGACTTTTTCAAGCGACTTTAGCAAATTTTTCTGGAGCATCCAAGGTCTTTGGAGGTGGCTTTGTTACTTATGGCATAGAGGAGAAGAGTCAAATGTTAGGCATTCCATTGGCAGATTTAGAAATGCATGGGGTAGTCTCAGCTTATACAGCAGAAAAAATGGCTACGCAAGCTAGGAAATTGACTGCTAGTGACTATGCGGTGAGTTTGACTGGAGTAGCAGGTCCAGATAGTTTAGAAGGCCATCCAGCAGGAACTGTTTATATTGGCTTGGCAACTGCAGATAACGTTCAGTCTATTCAGGTTAATATTGCGGAGCGCAGTCGGACGGATGTACGTAAAATAGCTGTGTTACATGCTTTCAATTTGTTGCGAAAAACTTTATTAAAAAATGAGAATATGCTACAATAATTAGATAATCAAGAAAATTAATTTATTACTACACAGGAGAAATAAATGGCGAAAAAACAAAAAAAAATAGATGAAATTTCAAAGAAATTTGGTGAGGAACGCCAAAAAGCATTAGATAATGCACTTAAAAATATTGAAAAGGATTTTGGTAAGGGAGCAATTATGCGCCTGGGGGAACGAGCTGAACAAAAAGTTCAAGTCATGAGTTCAGGTAGCTTGGCATTAGATATTGCACTTGGTGCAGGAGGGTATCCAAAGGGACGGATTATTGAAATTTATGGTCCAGAGTCTTCTGGTAAGACAACGGTGGCTCTTCATGCGGTAGCGCAGGCCCAAAAAGAGGGAGGGATTGCAGCTTTTATTGACGCCGAACATGCTCTTGATCCAGCTTATGCGCAGGCACTTGGGGTTAATATTGATGAATTATTACTTTCTCAACCGGATTCAGGTGAACAGGGACTTGAAATTGCTGGAAAATTGATTGATTCGGGGGCCGTAGATTTGGTGGTTATCGACTCAGTTGCAGCTCTTGTACCGCGTGCTGAAATTGATGGAGATATAGGAGATAGTCATGTTGGTTTACAAGCACGGATGATGAGCCAAGCGATGCGGAAGTTATCTGCATCTATCAATAAAACGAAGACGATTGCAATTTTTATTAATCAATTACGAGAAAAAGTTGGTATCATGTTTGGAAATCCAGAAACAACGCCGGGAGGTCGTGCCCTTAAGTTTTATGCTTCAGTTCGCTTGGATGTCCGCGGAAACACTCAAATCAAAGGTACAGGTGATGAAAAAGACACCAATGTGGGGAAAGAAACGAAGATCAAGGTCGTGAAGAATAAAGTTGCTCCGCCGTTTAAGGAAGCCTTCGTAGAAATCATGTATGGTGAGGGCATTTCTAAAACAGGCGAGCTCATCAAGATTGCTACGGATCTAGACATTATTAAAAAAGCAGGTGCGTGGTATTCTTACAATGATGAAAAGATTGGGCAAGGGTCTGAAAATGCTAAGAAATACTTGGCAGATCATCCAGAAATTTTTGATGAAATTGATCGCAAGGTTAGAATTCATTATGGTTTGATTGAGGATGATGCTGAAGATGAGAAAAAGGTGGAAACAAGCAACTCAGCAAACAAAGCAGAGGAAGTCACATTAGATTTAGATGGTGCGATTGAAATCGAGGAATAAATTTAAAAAATAGGTCGCAAGACGGAGGGATTTTATGGTATAATATAGTATGATAGTAGTACCGTGTAGCGAAAGGAGTACTTACATGATTACAATTTATACTGTCTCAAGTTGCACTAGTTGTAAAAAAGCAAAAACATGGCTCAATGCTCATCAATTAACTTATAAAGAACAAAATCTTGGTAAAGAAGGAATTACAAAAGAAGAGTTGTTAGATATTCTAACAAAAACTGAAAATGGAGTGGCAAGTATTGTCTCTTCAAAAAATCGCTATGCTAAAGGCTTAGGAGTAGATATCGAAGAGTTAAGTGTGAGTGAAGTGATTGATTTAATCATGGAAACTCCACGTATCTTAAAGAGTCCTATTTTGGTCGATGATAAGCGACTGCAAGTGGGTTACAAGGAAGACGACATTCGTGCTTTCTTGCCTCGTTCAGTCCGTAATGTTGAAAATACAGAAGCACGTCTACGTGCCGCTTTATAATACGAAAAGAGTGGAATATAATTTCCGCTTTTTTGTTTATCATAGAAGATGTTAAAATAAATAGGGAGGAGTAGGTAGGCCATGAAAATCCTGATTTCATTAACCATTATTCTTCCAATTTTAGGTGGTTGTGGTCAAAAGAAAGAAACAAAATCAAAAACAAGCAAGCAATCGATTGATAGCAAGTTACCAGTTCTCGCGAATGCTGAAAAAGAAACAGTTATGACGAAGAATTTATCTGTTCCTAAAACGGCTGAAGGCGTTCAACAACGCTTACAGGGGAAATCAATTTTTAAGTTTATCGATTGAGTAAATCATGCCGATGAAAGAAGAAATGAAAAAAGTGGTTTGAAGTTGGAGTTGCTGAGGCACAAAAATTGTTGGAAAAATTTTTGACTAGAGACGTAAAATATACACAAGAAAAAAGTTTAGAAGGCTTTTCAACCTCTCTCGAAAACTTTAATGAGCAAGAATTGAAGCGAGTGCATACGTTGCTTTCCAAGTTTTGGATATTAATAAAGCAACAGATACTGAGTAGTTAAAGATTATAAATTTAAAAAACTTTTAAAAATGAAACCTAAGGAATATGTTGAAGATCAGATTGCAAGCGGTGCAAAAGAAGTTCATCTGTAATTGTTAAATAGGAGCTTTTTAGGCGAGTTGATTTGACAACGCTTACAAAAGGTGGTACACTTTTCTTGTAAAACTCTAAAATATAAGGAGGATATATTATGAGAAAATCAATTGTTGTATTAGGTGCAAGCTTGCTCTTGCTAACGGCTTGTAGCCAGAAATCTGAGCAAAAGCAATCAGGGGGGAATAAGACTGGTTCAAGTGTTGTAAAAAAAGATTCTGTCGTAACTAAGTCTTTCCAACAAAAACAGACTGTTCAAGGAATAGAACAAACACTTATCCAAACGATTTCTTATGAGGGAAAAACATTTAAGAAATTTGTCATCAATCTTGAGCAAGTACTTCCAGAAAATATGAAAAGCGCTTTAAGAGGACAAGATTTAGAAAGTAGAAAGCCACAGTTAATCTCTGGTTTTGAGACAGCTGCAAGATTGGATAAATTTAAGTCTTTAGCTGGTGTTGATGTTAAAACTGATATTACGAAAGACTATGTTATTAAAGTTAACATTAATATTGATATGAGCAAAATCAACCTTGATGAAGCATCAAAATTAGACACATATGGTTCTATGTTCTCAACCATTAAAAACTTAACCCCAAAACAATATATTGAATCTGTCAAAGCAGCTGGTGCTAAAGAAGTTGCAAATCCATGATAAGAATAGTCATATGTGAAAGAAAAGGCTGGGACGATGATGTCCCAGCCTTAATTTGGTATAAAAAATCCTGTACTTAAGCCGATTGCATAAAGCATTTGTTTGAGGTTGTAGGTAAAGCCTCTTATAGCAGTATTGACTTTGTTCGTTTTTTATCTCTAAAAAATTCCTAATCATCCTCACGATATTAAGGTTATCAGTTAAAAATTTTTAATTCTGTTCCACTACATTTTCAACCTCTTTAATTTGTGAAAAGTCTTGAAATGTGCTATAATATAGGTATTCTAGTGAAAGAAGGTGTAATTGTGGGATTTACAGATGAGACAGTACGGTTTAATCTTGATGATTCAAACAAAAAAGAAATTAGTGAAACATTGAAAGATGTCTATGTGTCGCTGAATGAAAAGGGTTATAATCCAATCAACCAAATCGTGGGATATGTGCTTAGTGGTGATCCTGCGTATGTACCTCGTTATAATAATGCACGAAATCAAATTCGTAAATATGAACGTGATGAGATTGTAGAGGAATTAGTTCGTTATTATTTGAAAGGGCAAGGCATTGATCTCTAATGAGAATGATGGGATTAGATGTTGGTTCAAAAACAGTTGGTGTCGCGATTAGTGATCCACTTGGTTTTACAGCTCAAGGACTTGAAATTATTCCTATTGATGAAGAAAAAGAGGAATTTGGTTTTGATCGTTTGAGTGAGCTTGTAAGAGAATACAAGGTTGAGAAGTTTGTTGTGGGTCTCCCGAAAAATATGAACAATACAAGTGGGCCTCGCGTAGAAGCAAGTCGAGCTTATGGTGCTAAAATTGAAAAATTATTTCATTTGCCAGTTGAATACCAAGATGAACGCCTAACAACGGTAGCTGCGGAGAGAATGTTGATTGAACAAGCAGATGTGAGCAGAAAGAAGAGAAAAAAGGTTATTGACAAGCTTGCAGCGCAGCTTATATTGCAAAATTATTTAGATCGAAATTTTTAATAGACAAAGGAGAAACCATGGCACACGATCATAACCATGACCACGAAGAGCGTGAATTGATTACACTCGTAGATGAGCAAGGGAATGAAACCTTGTTTGAAATTCTCTTGACAATTGATGGAAAAGAAGAATTTGGCAAAAACTACGTTTTATTGATTCCAGCTAGCGCAGAAGAAGATGAAAACGGTGAAGTAGAAATTCAAGCCTACTCATTTACTGAGAATGAAGATGGAACAGAAGGCGATTTACAACCAATCCCAGAAGATTCAGATGCTGAATGGGACATGATTGAAGAAGTTTTCAATAGCTTTATGGAAGAATAATTTGGATACGTTAGCTTTTTGCATCACGGATGATGAAGAAATCAAAAGGCTATGTGAATCATATTTTATAGTATGCGAATGCGTAGTTGACTTAATTCCTATGTGTGAAGAAAGAGTATCAGCTATTCAATGAGCTGTGGGGTGTGACATGAACCAAAATCTGGTTCTGTTTCACTCCCTTTTTGCTAGGAGAAGAAAATGAATGAAATTGAAACGTGGTTAGAAAGTCGGATTGGCTTGAATTTTCGGTCTGGTTTAGCACGAATGATACGAGCGATAGATCTTTTGCATCATCCAGAAGCGAATTACCCCATGATTCATGTGACAGGAACGAATGGAAAAGGCTCAACGATTGCGTTTATGAGTCAATTATTTGTGCAACATGATAAGAAAGTGGGAACTTTTACATCTCCACACATGACAAGCATTCACGACCGAATTTGTATCAACCACGAACCAATCCCCGACAAAGACTTCATCAGAATAGGACACTGTGTTCAAACAATGGAAAGGCAGTTGTTACAGACGCACTCTCCTTTATCTTATTTTGAAATCTTAACGCTTATGGCTTTGCTATACTTCAAGGAGGAACAAGTAGATGTGGCTTTGATCGAAGTAGGAATTGGGGGGCTTTTGGACACAACAAACGTGGTGATAGGGGATATAGCAATTGTGACATCAGTAGGGCTGGATCATCAGGAAACCTTAGGAGACTCCATAGCTGCAATTGCAGAACAGAAAACAGGAATTTTCAAGGAGAATAAAATAGCTGTTATTGGACCATTGATCGAAGAGGCGAGAAGGCTCTGTGAGCTGCGCGCGAACGCTCTCGGAGTTGACTTGTATGAATATGGCAGAGATTTTTCATTTTCGAAAGAGCAGTTTTCTAATCAAGATGAAATGATAGTCGATTTACGGCTGGGACTGAACGGCACTTATCAGGAAGAAAATGCAGCTGTTGCTTTGCAAGGTTTTCTTTTATTTATGAAGCAACAAAACTGGCAACCGCAAGTGAAATGGATACGAAAAGCTCTCCAACAAACGAATTGGGTAGGGCGGTTAGAATATTTTGAGGGAGGTATTTATTTAGACGGAGCACATAATTTACCAGCTTTGTCACGTTTGGTGGAGTTTATTCGCCAGCAAGAACAAAAAGAAATATTTGTCTTGTTTGGTGCTTTGAGGCGAAAGAATTATCAGGGGATGCTGTCTTATTTAACACAGGAATTGCCAGAGGCGCGATTGACTATAACAACATTTGAGAATGATGGTGCAGTGGGGGAGCGGGATCTTGCAGCCGAAAATTACGTTTCTTCGTATCAGGAATTTATCGAACAATTTATCAGAAATTCTACTGATAATCAGCTTCTTTTTGTGACAGGTTCTCTTTATTTTATTGCGGAGGTTCATGCTTTTCTTTTAGAAAAAAAGACTAATTGAAAGGCTCGATAGCATAATAGAACTGTATAATGAAGGAGGATAAGAATGTTAGCATTAAAGAAATTTAGCTATGTGATCTTTTCTCTGATAGGTCTTATCGTTTTGACCTCGTGCTTCAAGTCTAACCAGACCTCACCAACCTCTCAGTCTGTTTCAAGTAGTCAATCAGCTAATGTCTCAAGTGAGAGTGAGGGGTCATCAACTATAGCAGAAAAGTCCTCAGAAAAACTAGATGGGACGTATAAGGGGATGGACGAGGAGGCTACAATTACTTTGGTTATCAAGGGGGAAAGTGGTACATGGACCGAACAAGAGCCAAATGGTGAAGAAGAAGTGAAACCAGTGAGTATTGATCCAACAAATCAGCGAATGAGGATTGGAGATGATACTGTGCATTATATGATTAACAATCGTCAATTGACAATCGAAGATATTGAGCAAGAAAATGGAGAAAATGATACGGTCGTTTTAACGAAACAATAATCTGTTTGGAACGGGAGTACCATGTTTCAACAGTGAAAACCTTGACTTACAAAATGTAGAAAGAATTGAAGGTTGGTTTCCTCTCTTCATAAGATTATTGAGCCAAAATCTTTGTTTTATCTATTCTCTCAACTAGATAGAGAGGGACGGTATTTTATTCATAACTTAGAACTAAGAGTGTGAGAAAAGTTGATCTCTATGAATTTGAAATTTTTCTACCACTCTTTTTGTTGGGATGTTTGTGCATAATTTGAAGGGCAAACAATAGTTGACTTTGGCTTGATTTATTAGGGAATCCCCGTTATACTAGTACTAAATAGAGACAGGGAGAAAACATGAATTTTAGGAAATTTCAGCTATTGATGTCAAAATATGGTTTTAGCATCATTATTATGGTGTTAGAATTGGGACTTGTTTTTTGGTTTTTCTTTTGGCTTGGTCAATGGACGCCTACTTTATGGATTGCTTTTGTGATTTTGTTCAGTGTGGCAACTATTTTGGCGATTGTCAATCGTTCAATGACGCCAGAAAGTAAAGTAACCTGGCTTTTAGTGGCTTTTATTCCAGTCTTTGGACCGTTGCTTTATCTGATGTTTGGCGAGCGTCGTTTGTCTAGAAGTGAATTGAAACAGTTGAAGAATATGGATCAAATGAAATTTCGTGAGGATAATAGTTATGAGTTGCGTTTAGAGTTGAAAAATACAGATAAGTCAGCTTATGGGATTATCAAATCACTTCTTAGCATGGATCATAATGCGGATGTATATGACGGTACGGAATCACAATTTTTCCCTTTGGGCGAAGAAATGTTTCAAAAAATGCTGGAAGATTTGCGTAAGGCAGAAAAATTTATCTTTTTGGAATATTACATTGTGGAAGAAGGTCTCATGTGGAATAGTATTTTGGATATTCTGCGTGAGAAAGTAACTCAAGGTGTCGAAGTGAAGATGCTTTATGATGATATTGGTTGTATGGCGACTCTTCCTGGCGACTACACCAGTCGATTACAAGCTATGGGGATTGATGCCCATAAATTTAACAAAGTGATTCCGCGAATGACAGTAGCCTATAATAATCGAGATCATCGGAAAATTCTTGTTATTGATGGGCAGATTGGCTATACTGGAGGGGTCAATTTAGCAGATGAATACATTAATCACATTGAGCGTTTTGGTCACTGGAAAGACGGTGGGATTCGTTTAAATGGCCGTGCAGTAAAGGCCTTGACACGTCTTTTTCTTATGAACTGGTATATCAACCGTGGAACTATTAGCGATTTTGATCAATATCATTTGGACAACAAAGCAATAGATGCACCAGGACTTTATATTCCGTATGGAAGCGGACCTAAGCCTATGTACAAAGCTCAAGTTGGGAAAAATGTTTATCAAAATATTATCAGTCAAGCGACAGATTATGTGTATATTGCTACACCGTACTTAATTATTGATTATGACTTGACAGAAGACATTAAAAATGCAGCTATGCGTGGAGTAGATGTGCGGATTGTGACTCCTTATATTCCAGATAAAAAGCTTATTCAGCTCATTACACGAGGTGCTTATCCAGACTTGATGGCAGCTGGGGTTCGGATTTATGAATATACTCCAGGTTTTATTCACAGCAAGCATGTGGTGGCAGACGATGATTTCGGTGTGGTTGGAACAATCAACTTTGATTATCGAAGTCTGGTTCACCACTATGAAAATGCTATTTTGATGTATAAAACGCCTTCTATGTTTGACTTAAAACGGGATTTTGAAACCCTTTTTGAGAATTCTCAAGAAATTCATGAGGATACTATTAAAAATACTTGGTATCAACGTTTAATCAAAGAGATTGTCGAATTGTTTGCGCCGATGCTATAAAAATTTCTCTTGTATAGGAGGAATTTTTTCTTTTTTACGAATAATCTAGTAAAAAGGATGTAAAATGGTCAAAGAATTAACAAGTGAAGAAAAGGAATTCTTGAAAAAGTATATCACGTTAGGTTATCATCGTTTCCGAGAATTGGAATATTACAGTCTACTTTTGCACAAGATGCAGAACTTATCAGAATGAGGCTGACAGATAGAGAAGATTTTGATATACTAGATAAGACTGATATCAAGGAGAATCTTTTATGTATGATACAATGCCTGAACAAGGTACGAAAGAGACAGTAGCAGAGGCGCTTTACGAAGAGAGCAAGAAAAATGCTACTTTTATAGAGCCAACTTCAACTCCTTTTGTGTTATTACTTTTGTGGAGTGCATTGCTGAGTGGTTTAAGTGTTGCGAATCCATTGTTGACCAATCTTTCTACGAATCTGCAATCTCAAAATCTGTATGCAGGATGGGCAATAGCACAAGGACAGGTTATTTATGGAAATATTTATGGAACGAGTGGATTGCTTTATTATCTAGCTAATTGGGCGGGCAATCTCTTGCTGAACAATATTTTATTTGCAGCAATGCAGTGTGTGGCTTTATTTGTTGCTGGCATTTTTCTTTTCAAAATTGTTTACCAATTAACAGCGGTAAGGAATAATTCTATAAAAATTGTTTCGTTATTTTATGGCTTAACTTTAGTTTTAGGCTGGGGTGGCTTATATTCTAGTATGTTTGCCTTCCCTTTTGTATTTGGTGCACTGTATTTTCTGGTACGTTATGTAGCAGGAGAGGCTAGCGATAAAGGCTTTATTGGTTTTGGTGCGCTTGGTGCGCTGATGTTTATGACAGATCCGTTAACGAGCTTGGTGTTTTATGCAACAGCCTTTATTGCTCTTTTTGTTTATAATATTGTCACAAAGCAAAAGGCACGTGGTTTGTATCAATTTTTGGCTACTCTTGTGGGCTTTTCACTTATATTCTATCCCTTGGGCTATTATACGGTTTTAAATGGTACTTTTGGAGCGGCAATTAGTCAAATCCTTTATCCATGGGAGAGTCTTCGTTTTTCTGGGCAGCCTTTATTGCATAATGGTTTGCTTTATAGTAGTTTACTCATTGGGCTTGGAGTATTAGGGACTTGGATAAGAAGTTTTTCATTGCCAGCAAATTCTGTGGAACGCTTTCTGCAGCTACTGAGTTTTTTTGCTTCGTTTATCTTAGTTTCATTTAATTTCTTTTTGACAGAGCAAGGTGTTTATCAGTTTCTATCGATTTTGCCGTACTTCATGGTTTTACTCAGTTTATGGTTAGGAAAGAGTAAGCTGAACAGAGGTGGACGTCATAGTCGTGTGCGAAAATCGTCGTCTATTTTAGGAAGCTATATTGTCAAAAATGCTTTTTTACCCGCTTTAGCAGTCATTTATTTAATTGGTTTTCCTCTTGTAAATCACTATATTTTATCTTCAGGTGAAGCAAGTGAACGTGCATCTGCTGCAAATTATATCAAAAATAAAGCAAAGAAGACGGACAAAATATATGCTTGGGACAAAACGGCGCTGCTCTACCAAGCGAGCGGACATTTATCTGCGGTACCGATTTTAACACCTGGCTTGTACCAAGGAACCGCTGAAAATAAAATGGCTTTGGTCAGGAGTTTGAAGGAAAATAGACCCGCTTATATTTTAGTTCACAATCAAGTGCCGGTTCTTCAAGATGTCCAAAAGCAATTAAAAGAGAACTATCAGTTGACAAGCTTGAAACTCAATCATTTCAAGTTGTATAAGCTGAAATAATAAATCAATATCTTGTGTTTAAAATAAAATTTTAAGTTTTTTAACACAAGATATTGATTTTTTTTATAAGAGTGATATAATATGGTTTATATGAATGGAGGAGCTTATGATTGCATTAAATGAAGAGACGATACAAGGATTTGCAGATATTTATGTAGAAAAACGTGATGGCCGTCGCGTGGCTTTTGACGCAGATAAGATCTACAAGGCACTTGTCAAAGCTAGTCAAGAAGTAACGACGATGACTCCGTTATTAGAAGCAAAACTTGAAGGCATTACCAATAAAATTGTAGCAGAAGTGATTGCGCGCTTTCCTGCAGGTGTTAAAATTTATGAAATTCAAAACATCGTTGAACATGAGTTGTTGAATGCGAATGAATATGCCATTGCAGAAAGCTATATTACTTATCGTACGCAACGTGATTTTGCGCGCTCAAAAGCGACAGATATCAACTTTACAATCGGTAAATTGCTCAACAAAGATCAAGCAGTTGTTAACGAAAATGCAAACAAGGACAGCGATGTTTTCAATACTCAGCGTGATTTGACAGCAGGAATCGTAGGGAAATCAATCGGTTTGCAAATGTTACCGCCGCATGTGGCAAATGCGCATCAAAAAGGAGATATCCACTATCATGATTTGGATTATAGCCCTTATACACCAATGACAAACTGTTGCTTGATTGATTTCAAAGGGATGTTGAAAAATGGTTTTAAGATTGGAAATGCAGAGGTAGAAAGTCCAAAGTCGATTCAAACCGCGACTGCACAAATTTCTCAAATCATTGCGAATGTCGCCTCTAGTCAATATGGTGGTTGTTCAGCTGATCGAATTGATGAAGTTTTGGCACCCTATGCTGAAAAGAATTATGAAAAACATCTGACAGATGCGCGTGAATGGGTCACTCCCGAAAAGCAAGAAGAATTTGCTTGGACAAAAACGAAAAAAGATATCTATGATGCTATGCAATCTTTAGAATATGAAATTAATACCTTGTTTACATCAAATGGACAAACCCCATTTACATCGCTTGGTTTTGGTCTTGGCACCAATCGCTTTGAAAGAGAAATTCAAAAAGCCATTCTTCAGATTCGTATCAAAGGACTTGGATCAGAACACCGTACAGCTATCTTCCCTAAATTGATTTTCACTTTAAAACGTGGTTTGAATTTAGAACCTGGCACTCCAAACTATGATATTAAGCAATTGGCCTTGGAATGTGCTACGAAACGGATGTACCCAGATGTTTTGTCTTACGATAAAATTGTAGAATTAACAGGCTCTTTCAAAGTTCCAATGGGTTGTCGTTCTTTCTTGCAAGGTTGGAAAGACAAGAATGGGCAAGAAGTCAATTCTGGTCGGATGAATCTTGGTGTTGTGACGGTCAATCTTCCACGAATTGCCCTTGAATCTGAAGGCAACATGGAGAAATTCTGGGAAATTTTTAATGAGCGGATGAATATTGCTGAAGATGCGCTCGTCTACCGTGTCGAACGCACCAAAGAAGCGACTCCAGCTAATGCTCCTATTCTTTATCAATATGGTGCTTTTGGAAAACGTCTAGGTAAATATGATAAGGTGGATCAACTCTTTAAGCATCGTAGAGCCACAGTTTCTCTCGGCTATATTGGTCTGTATGAAGTGGCGACAGTCTTTTATGGTGGTGAATGGGAGCACAATCCAGAAGCCAAGAAATTTACAGTCGATATCGTTCGTGAAATGAAACGCCGTGTAGAAGAATGGTCTGACCAATATGACTACCACTTCTCTGTTTATTCTACACCGTCTGAAAGTCTGACAGACCGCTTTTGTCGTCTGGATACAGAAAAATTTGGTCTTGTAAAAGATATTACAGATAAGGAATACTATACGAATAGTTTCCACTATGATGTCCGTAAAAATCCGACACCATTTGAAAAATTAGATTTTGAAAAAGATTATCCAGCGGCCGGGGCTTCAGGAGGCTTTATTCACTACTGTGAATATCCTGTTCTACAACAAAATCCGAAAGCACTCGAATCAGTCTGGGACTATGCTTACGATCGTGTGGGCTATCTTGGAACCAATACTCCGATTGACCATTGTTACAAGTGCGATTTTGAAGGGGATTTCACGCCAACAGAACGTGGATTTACTTGTCCAAACTGCGGCAATAGTGATCCTAAGACAGTTGATGTTGTGAAGCGAACTTGTGGTTATCTTGGAAATCCTCAAGCCCGTCCGATGGTAAATGGACGTCACAAGGAGATTTCAGCTCGTGTTAAACACATGAATGGTTCAACAATCAAGTTCGAAGGACATCATGTAGAAAAGTAGGAACTTTCATGGGAAAATATCAATTAGACGATAAAGGAAAAGCACAAGTCACACGCTATCATGAAAAACACTCCAAGGGTGGAGTAAAGAAACAAGATCGAGTTGCTAAACTGAGAGAACAATTTTTACAAAAAGTAAGTGCGAAACAATAAAAGAAGAAGTGAGATGACATCGGTAAATCTCACTTTCTTTCTATCAGGGAGAAAAAATGGAATTGAGAAGACCGGGGCTAGAAGATAAAAACGCTGTGATGGCTCTCATAATGGAATTTGAAAATTCAAATGCCGCACACGATGGTGGTTTTTGGAACAAGGAGGATTTTGATTATGAAGATTGGATTGCTGGGAACCGAAATTCAGAAATGGGTCTCAATATTCCTGATACTTGGGTGCCAGCTATACAATTTGTCGGGTTTGATGAAGGACAAGCAGTTGGTTTTTTAAATTTGCGCCTGAACCTAAATGAATACTTACTCGAACACGGTGGTCATATAGGCTATAGTGTTCGTCCATCTATGCAAGGGAGAGGCTATGCCACTTCGATGCTGAAAGAAGGACTTCTTGTTGCTGCTTCAAAGAATATTCACCAAGTACTGGTGACTTGTGCAGTAGATAATCCAGCTAGTAGAGCAGTAATTTTAAAAAATGGTGGAATATTGGAAGATATACGACATGGAACAGAGCGTTATTGGATGGACTTAGATAAGGAGTAGTGTATGGAGTTACGAAGACCGGGATTGGCAGACAAGACAGCAATACTTGAAATGATTGCAGAATACAAAGAGCAGGGGCTTCCCATGAATGGCGGGGTAGAAAGCGCTTGGGCACGAGCAGCAAACTATGAAGATTGGTTACAAATTAATCGTGATCAAGAAGCGGGCTTGCATTTGACAGAAGGGCGTGTTCCGGCAATTTTGTTTACTTCCTTTGATTCGGACGGTCGTGCATTAGGTTTTTTAGGACTTCGTATGACACTAAACGATTTTTACGCAGAGTTAGGAGGGCATGTTGGCTATGGCATTCGCCCTAGTGAGCGGGGGAAAGGGTATGGTAAACAACAATTAGCCTTGGCTTTACTTGAAGCCAAAAAATTAGCGCTCTCTCCCGTTCTGATTACTTGCGATATGGATAATGCTGCTAGTCGAGCAGTGATTTTGGCCAATGGTGGAGAGTTGGAAGATGTACGAGCTGGGAAAGAGCGTTATTGGATAGAGTTGGGGTAGAAAAATGACATGGAATACACCGAAGCCAGGTGAGTGGAAAAGCGAAGAGTTAAGCAAAGGACGTATTATTGACTATAAAGCCTTTAATTTTGTGGATGGTGAAGGGGTGCGTAATTCCCTCTATGTCAGCGGATGCATGTTTCATTGTGAGGGCTGCTACAATGTAGCGACCTGGTCTTTCAATGCTGGGATTCCTTATACGCAAGAGCTAGAAGAGCAAATCATGAAAGATTTGGCTGAGCCCTATGTTCAAGGTCTGACCTTGCTAGGAGGAGAGCCTTTTCTGAATACTGGAATTCTCTTGCCCTTAGTCAAGCGTATTCGACGAGAGTTGCCTGACAAGGATATTTGGTCTTGGACAGGTTATACTTGGGAAGAGATGATGTTGGAAACACCAGATAAACTCGAACTTCTTAGTCTCATTGATATTCTGGTAGATGGTCGTTTTGATAAGGCAAAACGAAATCTCATGTTACAATTTCGAGGCTCCTCTAATCAGCGTATTATTGATGTACAAAAGTCTCTTAAAACTGGAGAAGTCATCATTTGGGATCGATTGAATGATGGCACAGAAAGTTTTGAGCAGGTTAATCGGGATAAAACAGAATAAAACTATAAAATGGCATGTTCTTAATTGAAATGAGAACTGCTTTTTATTTTTTGGATGTTTAGAAAATAAGATAGATGGCAGAAACTTTACAGAAAGATTGCAATTTTTAAATATTATTTAAAAGTTAATTCTTTTATGCTCTAATGGGTTAGATAATGTACATAGGAGTTTATAATGCCAAAAAAGAGGTCACATCGTTATAGGAAACAAGGTAGAATCTTTAACCTTGCTCTCTTAGTTGTGTTTGTATTGTTAGCAATCTTACTCGTTTTTTTCATGTTTCGGTATAATATTCTAGCATTTCGATATTTGAATGTTTTACTATCCACTTTGTTAGTAGCTGTAGCATTAGGAACTAGTTTTTTAATTTTCAAAAATAAAGCGCGTGTCACAACGACGATTATATTGCTTTTAGCTATTCTAGTAAGTTCAGGTGCTCTATATGCCATTAAAGAAGTGTTAGATTTGTCTAATGGGCTAAACGCGACATCAAATTACTCCGAATATGAAATGAGCGTGGTGGTGCCAGCGAATAGCAATATAAAGGATATCAGTCAAGTGAAAACTGTTCTAGCACCAACGGGAAATGATGCAAATAATATCAAAACATTGACAGATAATGTAGCCCAAACTAAGAAAGTTAATTTGGCGGTTGCTCAATCCTCTTCTTATCTAGCAGCTTATAATTCTTTAATGAATGGTGAAGCTAAGGCCATGGTTCTAAATAGTGTTTTTGAAAGTGTTATCCAAAACGAGCATCCCGATTACGCTTCAAAAATCAAAAAAATCTATACTTACAAAATTAGTAGAAAAATTACAAACGCTCAGTCACCAGCAACAAATAATAATGTCTTTAATATTTATGTCAGCGGAATTGACACTTATGGCCCGATTTCATCAGTTTCCCGTTCAGATGTCAATATTATTATGACAGTTAATCGCAAGACTAAAAAGGTACTGTTAACAACAACACCGCGTGATGCTTATGTACCGATTGCTGATGGTGGCAACAATCAAAAGGATAAATTAACACATGCTGGCATTTACGGTGTGGAAGCATCTATTCATACGTTAGAAAATCTTTACGGAATCAAAACAAACTATTATGTTCGACTGAATTTCACTTCTTTCCTTAAATTGGTAGATTTGTTAGGCGGTATTGATGTTTATAATGACAAAGAATTTACTGCTGCAAATGGCAAGCACTATGCTGCGGGAGATATTCATTTAGATTCAGAACAAGCATTGGGATTTGTTCGAGAGCGTTATGCATTAAGTGGTGGAGATAACGATCGTGGTAAAAATCAAGAAAAGGTCATTGCGGCAATTATTAAAAAGTTGACTTCCACAAGTGCTTTGAAGAATTATAATGCGATTATTTCAGGATTACAAGATTCAGTTCAAACCAACATGAGTATTGAAACGATGATGAATCTCATTAATACCCAGTTAGAAACTGGTGGTAGTTATACGGTTAGCTCGCAAGCGGTTACCGGAGAGGGAAGAGTAGGTCTTCCGTCTTATGCTATGCCAGATGCGAATCTTTACATGATGGAATTAAATCAAGATAGTTTGAATGCAGCCAAAGCAGCAATTCAGAAAGTAATGGAAGGTAAATGAGATTGATTGATATTCATTCGCATATTGTATTTGATGTGGACGACGGTCCCAAGACACGTCAAGACACGCGAGAGCTTTTGACGGAAAGTTATCGCCAAGGAGTCCGAACGATTATTTCGACTTCTCATCGTAGAAAGGGTATGTTTGAAACGCCTGAAGAAAAGATTGCGGCGAATTTTCATGAAGTTCAGCAAATCGCTAAAGAAGTGGCAGATGATCTCACTATTCTCTATGGTGCTGAAATTTATTATACTAGCGATATCTTAGAAAAACTTGATAGAAAAATCATTCCAACTTTAGGTGGGACGAGTTATGCTCTAATTGAGTTTAGTATGATAACACCATATAGAGATATCCACAGCGCGTTAAGCAATGTTCTGCGTTTAGGAATTACACCAGTTGTAGCCCATATTGAGCGCTATCATTGTTTGGAAAACGATGTAAAAAAGGTGCAGGATTTGATCAACATGGGTTGTTATATGCAAATCAATAGCTCCAGTGTACTAAAACCCAAGTTATTTGGCGAGAAATATAAATTCATGAAGAAGCGAGCACAATTCTTTATGGAACAGGATTTGGTCCATTTTGTAGCAAGTGATATGCATAATTTAGGGCCACGCCCTCCTTATATGGAGGAAGCCTATCACATCATTTCTAACAAATATGGCAACGCATATGCAGACCAGTTATTTCGTAAAAATCAAGAAATATTATTAAAAGATGAATTAATTTAGGAGAAAAAATGAAAAATCAGAGTAATCAAGCAGTAGAAATTGATATCTTGTCATTAATTAAAACCTTATGGAGAAGAAAGTTTATTATTGTAGTGACAGCATTTGTGATGGCTATTTTCGCTTTAATCTACAGTACTGTTATAGCAAAACCATCTTATAGTAGTACAACACGTATTTATGTTGTTAATCGTCAGCAAAACGATAATTCTACGCTTAACCAGGATTTACAAGCTGGAACATACTTAGTTAAAGACTATAAAGAAATTATTTTATCTCAAGATGTATTAACTAAAGTAATTGCAGATTTGAAATTGAAGCTGCAACCAAGTGAATTGGCTAAAAAAATCAATGTTACTGTTCCAACAGATACACGAATTGTATCTATTGCTGTTTCAGATGGTAATGCTGAAGAAGCTGCTCGCATTGCTAATAGTGTTCGTCAAGCTGCGGCAGAGAAGATTATTGCTGTAACAAAAGTAGCGGATGTTACGACGCTAGAAGCAGCAGAAGCACCAAAAGAACCTTCCTCTCCAAATATTAAACGAAATACTTTGATTGGTTTTCTTGCAGGAGGCATGCTTATGTCTGTTATTAGCATTGTTGTGGAAGTTTTAGATGATAGAATAAAGAAACCAGAAGATGTAGAAGAAGTAATGGGAATCACTCTGCTTGGAGTTGTTCCGAATATGAATAAGCTAAAATAGGAGAAAAGGAATGCCAAGTTTAGAATTAGTGAAAAGTAAAATCAGAGAATTAAGAAAATCAGAGGAGTATTATAATGCTCTGCGAACCAATGTCCAACTTAGTGGTGATAATATTAAGGTTATTGCAATCACTTCAGTTCAGCCTGGTGAGGGGAAATCAACAACTTCCACAAATCTAGCTATCGCTTTTGCTCGTTCAGGTTATAATACCTTGTTGATTGATGCGGATATCCGTAATTCCACAATGTCGGGGGCCTTTAAAGCCCGTAATAAGATTACAGGCTTGACAGATTATCTAGCTGGTGCAGCCGATTTATCAAACGGGTTGTGTGAAACAAATATTGAAAAATTATTCGTGATTGAAGCAGGGCAAAATTCTCCAAATCCTACTGCACTTCTTCAAAGCAAGAATTTTGAAATGATGATTGAGATTTTACGAAATCATTATGACTATATTATTATCGATACTCCTCCTATTGGGCTTGTGATTGATGCAGCCATTATTGCTCAAAAATGTGATGCAAGCCTTTTAGTTGTAGAAGCCGGTAACGTGAAACGTAAAGCATTACAAAAAGCAAAAGAGCAGCTAGAGCAGACTGCAACTCCGTTTTTGGGAGTTGTCTTAAACAAATATGATGTTCAATTGGACAAATATGGTTCATATGGTAATTATGGAGATTATGGAAACTACGGAAAGAAATAGGATTTGGATAAGTAAGGAAAGATTATGGAATTAACGAGAGCACAAAAACGAGTTATCTTGATGATAGTGGATGCCGCTTTACTATATATAAGTGGTTATATAGCTTATTTTTTCTTGTCTGAGTATATAGAGACATCAAATGATATGCTGTTTAAAACACTCTCTTCCATTGTCGTAATTTACCTTCTTTTAGGTTTAATCACACGTGTATTTTCAATTATTAATCGTTACACAGATTATAAGACGTTAAGTAAAATTTCTCTTATTCTACTGGGAACTTATCTCATTACAGCTCTAGTGGAATTGTTTTTATCCATAACCATTAGTTATCGTTTTCTTTTGCTTAGTTGCATGTTTTCTATTCTATTTACGATATCAATCAGATTAGCTTGGAGAATGTGGCATAGCTTAAAGAATGGAGTGAATTACGAAGAAGTTACAAATTTAAATGTTCATAGGACATTAGTGGTCGGCGCGGGAGACGGAGGAAATCTTTTTATTACTACTGCGCTAAAAGACTCGCCAGATTTGAAAATCGTTGCGATTGTCGATAAAGATGTAAAAAAACAAGGTTCTTTTTTACATGGTGTTAAAGTTGTTGGATCTGATGAACAAATCCCAGAAATTGTAGCAAACTATGAAATTAACCAAATTGTTATTGCGATCCCCTCTTTGAAACCAGAGGAATATGAACATCTTTTAGAACTTTGCAAAAAAACAGCTGCTAAAGTTAGCACTATTCCTAAATATGAAGAAGTTGTTACAGGGAAACTGAGTGTCAGTAAACTACGAGAGATTGATATTGCTGATTTATTAGGGCGCAAAGAAGTAAAACTGGATCAAACAAGTTTAAATTCAAATCTCAAAGGCAAGACCGTATTAGTGACAGGAGCTGGAGGTTCTATCGGTTCAGAATTATGTCGGCAAATTGCTCGCTTCTTTCCTAAAAGGCTATTACTTTTAGGGCATGGCGAAAATTCTATTTATGTGATACATAAAGAGCTGCTCGCACAATATAAGGATACCATTGAGATTGTTCCAATCATTGCAGATATTCAAGATAGAGAGCGAATTTTTAAACTGATGGAGACTTATCATCCAGATCGTGTTTATCATGCTGCCGCTCATAAACACGTTCCTTTGATGGAGTATAATCCAACTGAAGCAGTCAAGAACAACATATATGGTACAAAAAATGTAGCGGAAGCCGCTAAAGCAGCTGGAGTTGCTAAGTTTGTTATGATTTCGACAGATAAAGCCGTCAATCCTCCAAATGTTATGGGAGCCACTAAGCGAGTTGCTGAAATGATTGTAACAAGTCTGAATGAAGAAGGGAAAACACTTTTTGCTGCTGTTCGATTCGGAAATGTTTTGGGTAGCCGTGGTAGTGTTGTTCCACTATTTAAAGAACAAATTGCCAAAGGCGGCCCTATCACAGTAACTGATTTTCGTATGACACGTTACTTTATGACAATACCAGAAGCTAGTCGTTTGGTTATTCAAGCAGGAGCTCTTATGCATGGGGGAGAGATTTTTGTATTAGATATGGGAGAACCTGTTAAGATTTTGAACTTAGCTAAAAAAATGATAACTCTAAGTGGTCACACTGAAAATGAAATTAAGATTGTTGAAAGTGGTATTCGCCCTGGTGAAAAATTGTATGAAGTATTACTGTCTTCAGAAGAACGCAAAGCAGAGCAAATCTATGAAAAAATATTTGTTGGAAATGTTCATGCTTTGTCAAAAGAAGAAGTGGATGCTTTTATCTGCTCGATTTCCAATCTTGATGGACAAGAGCTGAAAGAAAAATTGGTGCACTTTGCACAGCAGTAAAAAGATTTAATAGCACGAATATGTAAGGGAAATGATGATTATAGATTTCAAACCATTTGAAGAAAAAATATGGCTTTCATCTCCAACAATGCATGGGGATGAATTAAAATATATGACCGAAGCATACAATACAAATTGGATGTCAACTGTTGGTCAAAATATCAATGAAGTAGAATCTTCAATATGCAAAAAAGTTGGTTGCAAATACGCGGTTGCTCTTGCTTCAGGAACTTCTGCTCTGCACATGGCAATAAAGGCAGCAGGGATAAAACATGGCGATAAGGTCTTTTGCTCGACTGTTACTTTTGGGGCTACAATAAACCCCATAGTATATGAAGGGGCTATTCCTGTTTTTATTGATAGTGAATACGATACATGGAATATGGATCCAGCAGCTCTAGAGAGAGCTTTTGAAGTTTATCCAGAAGTAAAAGTAGTTGTACTTGTCCATCTTTATGGAGTTCCCGCTAAGATTGATGAAATAAGGAGCATCTGTGAAAAATATCAAGCGATAGTTATTGAAGATGCTGCGGAATCTCTAGGTGCTTCGTATAAGGGTATTCAAACAGGTTCCTTTGGTGCATATAATGCTATTTCGTTTAATGGGAATAAGATTATTACGGGATCATCTGGGGGAATGTTTTTAACAGATGATTTAGAAGCTGCAAATAAAGTGCGTAAATGGTCGACTCAAGCACGTGAAAATGCTCCATGGTATCAGCATGAAGAAATTGGGTATAATTATCGTATGAGCAATGTCATAGCTGGAGTAATTCGTGGACAATCTCCTTATTTAGAAGAACACATTGCACAAAAGAAAGCAATCTATCAACGTTATAAAGAAGGATTAAAAGACCTACCTATCAGCATGAATCCATATGATGAAAAAAAGAGTGAACCTAACTTTTGGCTAAGTTGTTTATTAATTGATGAACAGGCAATGTGTAAGCAAGTAAGAGGCGAGAAAGAGAGCCTTTATATCTCTGAGGAAGGGAAGAGTTGTCCAACAGAAATTTTAGAAACGTTGGGACGCTATAATATTGAAGGTCGTCCAATTTGGAAGCCAATGCATATGCAGCCTATTTATCGGAACCATGATTTTATTACTCGTGAAGGGAATGGTCGAGCAAGGACAAATGCCTATATAGTTGGGGGAGATAAAGGAGAGGATGGCTTGCCTTTAGATACTGGTATGGATCTATTTTGTCGTGGGTTATGTCTTCCGTCCGATAACAAGATGACTGTAGAACAACAAGATGTCATCATCGAGATAATAAAAAAGTGTTTTAATTGATTGAATTAGGAGAGTAATGTTCATGTCGCCTTCAAACAATTATTATGAAAAATATTTTAAACGTTTATTTGATTTTGTATGTTCATTAGTTGCTATTATTCTTTTTTCATGGTTATTTTTAATCATCGGTTTGTTAGTAAGGATTAAATTAGGATCTCCAGTCTTATTTAAACAAGCTCGTCCTGGCAAAAATGAAAAAATTTTTAATATGTATAAGTTTCGTACCATGACAGATGATCGTGATGAGACAGGAGAGTTATTACCTGATGAAATCCGCCTAACTTCTTTTGGGAAATGGCTAAGGAGTACTAGTTTAGATGAGTTACCAGAACTTTTTAATATTCTAAAAGGCGATATGTCTTTTGTAGGACCGCGCCCTTTATTGGTTCGAGATATGGTATTTATGACAGAACAACAACGAGAACGCCATTCTGTTAGACAAGGCTTAACGGGTTTAGCTCAAATCAATGGGCGAAATAATATTTTGTGGCAAGATAAGCTTGAGTGGGATGCAAAATATATTAGGCAAATTACTTTTTTGGGAGACTTAAAAATTATTCTGCAAACAATTCATACAGCCTTTATAAAAAGAGAAGGGATTACTGACGGAGATATGGCTACTGCGGAAGATTTTGGAGAGTATTTGTTGCGTACAGGAGTTATATCTGAAGAATATTATAATCAAAAACAAGATGAAGCAAAAGGACTACTCAAATGAAAAAATATAGTGTTTTGATGTCTCTCTATAAAGATGAAAAACCAGAATATTTTCGTTTAGCTATAGATAGTATGCTTAACCAAACCTTACAACCAGATGAAATTGTTATTGTGAAAGATGGTACACTGCCTTCTGAATTAGAAGTAATCTTAGAAGAATACGTTATGTGTTATCCAAAGATCATGCATGTTGTTGGATATGAACAAAATCAAGGTTTAGGAGTAGCGTTAAATTTTGGAATAAGACATTGTAAAAATGACCTAATCGCAAGAATGGATACGGATGATATTTCTACGCTAGATCGTTGTCAGAAGCAAATTGAAATATTTGAAAAATTTCCTGAAGTTGATATCGTAGGTGGGCATATTGCAGAGTTTATCAATGAAACGACAAATATTATTAGTGTTCGAAAAGTTCCACTTACACATGAAGAAATTACAATATACTTAAAAAAAAGATGCCCATTTAATCATATGGCAGTTATGTTTAAAAAAAGTGTTGTAATGGCTGCAGGGAATTATAAAGAATGGCATTTTAATGAAGATTATTATTTGTGGATTAGAATGCATCTGCTTAAAGCACACTTCTACAATTTAGACTCGATACTTGTATTCGTTCGAGTAGGAGATGAAATGTATAGTAGAAGAGGTGGGAGAAATTACTTTAAGAGCGAAAAAAATCTTCAAAAATTTATGTTGTTAAAGGGCTTAATATCTAAAAAAGTTTATATAGTTAATGTATTACAGAGATTTATAGTCCAAATAGTATTGCCCAATAAGGTACGTGCTTGGGTATATAAAAAATTGATTAGAGAAAAAGTAGGAGATATTTAATTGCAAGAGCTTATATTGAAAGAGGTTCAAAAAATCGCATTAAGCTTGTTAATAGAGTTTGATAACATTTGCAAGGCGCAATCATTAAGATATTCCCTTGGTGGTGGAACTTTACTTGGTGCTGTGAGACATAATGGATTTATCCCTTGGGATGATGATATTGATGTAATGATGCCACGCCCAGACTATGAGAAATTTTTGAAATACTGTACAGAAAACCTTCCTCCATTTGATGTTCTTTCATATCAAAACAATTCGAATTATACAAATTTATTTATTAAAATAGCCGATAGACATACCAAAAGTTCGGATGGTAGAAAAGAACTAGAAGATAATATAGGTGTTTGTATTGATATTTTCCCAATAGATGGACTTGGGGACAGCTTTAAAACAGCTTTAAAAAATTTCAATAGAACAAAATTTCGCCGCGAGCTATTGGTTGCATCTAAGTGGAGAAAATTTTTCAAAAGTAAAACTCGTCCTATTTACTTTGAACCAATCCGACTTGGGATGTACTTAATAAGTAGGTTTGTAAACAAGCAGAAATTGTGTGTATCTATTGACGAATCAATAAAAAGTATAAAATTTGAAAATTCAAGATACTCTGGTTGTGTAAGTGGTAGTTATAGAGAAAGAGAAATAATGAGGACGGAAACTTTTGTAAATTATACAACACTTAGTTTTGAAAATAGAGAATTTGATGTAATTTCAGATTATCATGAATATTTGAGACAGCACTATGGCGATTATATGAAGCTCCCTCCTGTTGATAAAAGAATAACACACCACTCTACACAATTTTATTGGAAAATAAATAAAGATGAAAAATAATATCGCAGTACTTATGAGTACCTATAATGGAGAAAAGTATTTAAAGGCACAATTAGACAGCATTTTTAATCAAACTAGTCAAAATATTGTGCTATTTATTCGAGATGATGGTTCGTGTGATAGTACCTTAGAGATCATAAAATCATATAATAATAAAATAGTTCTTTTGGAGAACAACGAAAATCTTGGAGTTGGAAGTAGTTTTATGGAAACACTTTATAAGGCTGGTTTGGATTTTGATTATTATGCATTTTGTGACCAAGATGATATTTGGCTAGTTAATAAAATAGAGAAGGCGGTTTTAGAGTTAGAGAAATTCCCTCTCCCTACACTATATTGTTCTAATCAAACTTTAGTAGATAAAGAGCTAAATAATTTAGGATTAAGACATAAAAAAACGATTGATACCAGTTATTTGCAAATATTAACAAGCAATCAAATTACTGGATGTACAATGGTATGGAACAATCAGTTACAAAAACTGTTAGTTTCGAAAGATCGGAGGCCTTCGAAGGAACTGCTAGAAGTACGTATACATGATGTTTGGGTTTCAATGGTAGCAAGTATAGCAGGGAGTATAGTCTATGATTCTAATTCATATATATTATATAGGCAACATGAAAATAATGTTGTTGGTGTGAAAAAGAGAAATCTAATTTTAAACTGGGTTCAAAAACTTGGTGATTCTAGTAAGAGAAAAGGAAGAAGTCGCTTAGCTACAGAGATTTTAAATAATTATCGTCAATTTATTAATGATGATATAGCAGCAGAGTTAGAATTGTTATCGACTTATCAGAATAGTTTTAGAAAAAAAATATTACTTTTACAAAATAAAAAAATTTTTCGCTTGACAACAGAGCCTAAGTGGAGTGTTTTTGTTAAAATTTTATTTAATCTTATATAAAACTTTATTCTAATAGTAATATAATTTTACTGATATGATTATGTTTTAATACATTTTGTCAAGTGAGGAGCCATGATTTATTTTTTACTTATAATACTATTTACTTTAGCGACTATGGATGTATTCCTTTGGAGAAGTTTTGTGAAACCAAGCATGATTTTAGTGCTTTCTTTCCTATTTTCTTCTATATTGATATATATTAACTATAGACAATGGGATGTAATGTTATCCACAAAGTTTGTTTTTTATGTATTGTCGGCTATATTCTCCTTTTTATTTGCTGGTTTTTTAGTTCGTATTTTTTGTAGGAAAAAAGATAAAAATTACGAAGGTGTGCTAAAAGAATTGGACTTAAATACACATCCCAGTTTGTTTATATTTTTTATCACTATTATATGTGCAGTTATATATATTATTTTAAGTTTAAAAGATATTCAAATATCTTTTAATCTAGGGAATGTCTTATCTCAGATATATTATAAAAATGTTCAACATAATGGTTCGAATAGTTTTTTTGCGAATCAAATGATGGAAATTATAACAGGGATTGCTTATATTAGTTTTTTTCAAATTTTATCCGCAAGATATATTGTAAAAGATAGAAACAGACAAACATTAAATTATATAAACATTCTTACATTTTTATTTATATGCATAGTATCAACTGATAGGAATATTTTTTTACGTTTTATAATATATGCTTTTGTACTATGGATTCTTTTCTATACAAAATCAAATCAAGCTAGTATAAAAAGTCTTAATTGGAAAATAGTCAGGAAATCTATATTTTTAATAGCAATAGTAATTGTATTATTTTATTATTTTGGAAAACTTAAAAATTATACTTCAGATTTTCAACGTGTACTAGGAATTTATGGTGGTTCTGGATTATATAATTTCAACTTATTTATTAATAAATTTATACCAACCAATTTAAAATATGGTGCTAGCACATTGAGAACTCTAAGTGATACTTTAGGAACAATTGGAATAATGAATACCCCTGGAGGAACGACATCAATATTTTCAGAATTTATTGCTTTTCAATCTAGTACAGGGTTTGTTTATATTTCTAATATATATTCAGCTTTAAGGCCGTTTGTAGAAGATTTTGGTTATTGCGGAATGTTAATATACCCATTTTGTTTAGGTCTGTTGTTTGAATGGCTATATGAAATTGTTCGGCGGAAAGCATACAGTTTTTTCTGGATTTTTTATTCGTATAGCATCTACCCATTGGTTTATTTTGCAATTGAAGAACAGTTTTTTCGTAGGCTTCATTTGGGGACAATTTATGAAATCAGTTGGATAGCTATTTTTTATATTATTCTTGTGCAACGCAAAATACGATTCAAAATTTAACAATATAAACAATTTTAATAGTGATAAGGTTATAATTATTATTTACTTATAGTATTTTAAGAAGGAGATTAAAAAATGACAAATTCGGCTCTTATTTTTGCAGGAGGGACAGGTAGTCGTATGAATACAAAAACTAAACCTAAACAGTTTTTAGAACTTCATGGAAAACCAATCATTATTCATACACTAGAACATTTTGAAAGACATTCGGATATAGATGATATTGTAGTTGTTTGTCTTGAAGATTGGATTGATTATTTAAAAGAATTATTAATTAAGTTTAAAATTAAAAAAGTAGTAAAGGTTGTTTCTGGAGGTGCAACAGGCCAGATGTCGATTTTTAATGGATTAAAGGCTCTGATGGAACAACGTCATGTAAGTGATGGTTTCGTATTGATTCATGATGGAGTTAGACCGCTTATAAATAGTGATTTGATTTCAAAAAATCTTCAGAGTGTTCAAAAATTTGGAACGGCAATAACTGTCAAGCCTGTAATTGAAACGGTAATTCAAGTGGATAAGGATGGTATGATTGATAATGTGATTGATCGTTCTACTTGTCAAACGGCTGTCGCCCCCCAAACTTTCCTTTTGTCAGAGATTTATAATTTACATTTAAAAGCGCAGGAAGAGGGAATAATTGATATGACTGATTCAGCTACCTTAGCACGACGCTATGGTCTCTCTTTACATACAGTTATGGGGAATAGTGAAAATATAAAGATTACAACACCATCTGATTTTTATATTTTTAGAGCAATTTATGAAGCTAGAGAAAATGCACAGATTTTTGGATAAAGAAAATGAAGTATAATAAAATTTTGCAGGAAGATGTTCAGGCTTTAGCAAAAAACAGTCCTATTTTGAAAGAATTAAAAAATGTGACTATTTTGGTAACTGGTGCAACTGGTCTTATTGGTGGTCAGTGTGTTTTTACTCTATTAGAATTGAACCACCTGTTTGATGCCAATATTGAAGTCGTAGCTCTAGTTAGAAACCTGAGCAAGGCAGAAAAAATCTTTCATTCATTTTTGGAGGATGAACACCTTCAGCTTATTGAAGGAGATGTTCTTGCGCCAGTAGAGATAGAGAGCAACATTGATTATATCATCCATGGAGCTAGTAGTACAGATTCAGTTTTTTTGTTCAACATCCTGTAGATACGATTGCAGTTGCAGTTAAGGGTACAGAAAATTTGTTAGAATTAGCTCGAAAGAATCGCGTTCGTAGCATGATTTATTTATCATCACTAGAAGTTTATGGAATAACAAATCCTAATGTAGACAGTATTTCGGAAAATGATTATGGTTATTTAGACCCAATAAGTGTTCGTAGCAGTTATTCTGAAGGAAAACGGATTGCAGAATGTCTATGTATTGCTTATTTGCAGCAGTATCAAGTGCCTGTTCGAATTGCACGTTTATCCCAGACATTTGGACCAGGTGTTGACTATAAGGATAAGCGAGTTTTTGCTCAATTTGCTCGCTCTGTAATTGAAGGACAAGATATTGTTTTAAAAACACGTGGAGAGACTGTTCGAAATTACTGTTACACAAAAGATGTAGTTAAAGCCCTTTTCTACATAATGTTAGAAGGGCAAGTTGGTCAAGCTTATAATGTGGCTAATAAAGACACGGCAATATCTATTCGGGAAATGGCAGAGCTGGTTCTTAAACGAAACGGAAACAGTTGTTCTCACCTTATCTTTGATATAGCAGAGGATATAGAAAAATTAGGTTATAATCCTACGGTGAAAATCCGCCTGAATACCGAAAAACTTGAAAAACTTGGTTGGACGGCTGAGGTGAATCTTGAAACTATGTTTGACAAGTTAATTCAAAGTATGAAGATAGATAGAGAATAGCAAGAAAGGAGAAGAAATTGCCCCAAAAATTCAAAACAATTCTAGCTAATTTTTCTTATGTTATTGCTTCTAATCTGTTGACGGTATTAGTGTCTTCTTTAGTTGTATTGCTTTTACCTAAAATCATGGGGGCGAAGGAATACGGCTACTGGCAGCTTTATATTTTCTATCTGTCTTATGTTGGCTTTATCCATCTTGGTTGGGTAGATGGCATTTATCTTCGTTATGGAGGATTAGAATATCAAAGATTAGATAAAGAAAAGTTTTTCTCGCAGTTTCTTATGCTAACTGCATATCTTGTATCCGTTAGTTTATTCCTTTTAGCTGGGATTTTTTTCTTTATCAAAGATACAGATAGTCGCTTTATCTTTATGTTATTGACCTATACTATGATGGTTACAAATGTCCGCTATCTCTTTATTTATATTCTGCAGATGACGAATCGTTTAAAAGAAAGTTCATATGTGGTCAGTGGAGATCGCTTCTTATATCTCCTATTACTTGTATTATTGATTTGTTTGGGCTTTCGAAATTTTAAAATAATGGTATATGCTGATTTGGTAGGTAGAATTATGTCGCTTCTGTATGCGATGTATTTATGCAGAGACATCGTTCTTCATCCGCTAAATAAATTTCAGTTAAATATCAATGAGATGGTAACTAATATTGGTGTTGGAATCAATCTTATGTTGTCTAATGTAGCTAGTATGCTAATTATTGGAACAGTCAGAATGGGAATTCAAAGAATTTGGGATATTGCTACTTTTGGAAAAGTTTCTTTAACTTTAAGTATTTCCAATCTACTTATGACATTTATAAACGCTGTCGGTTTAGTAGTATTTCCTATTTTGAAGCGAACTGAAAACGAAAAGTTACCCAAAATTTATGACGGCTTACGTAATGTTCTTATGGTACTTATGTTTGGTGTGTTGTTGCTGTACTACCCTTTAAAAATAGTGTTAGATATGTGGTTACCAAACTTTAAAGAATCCTTAGTATTTATGGCACTAATTTTTCCGATGTCTGTTTATGAAGGGAAAATGGCCTTGTTGATTAATACTTATCTGAAAGCCTTACGTATGGAGCGACAAATTTTTAAAGTCAATGTTATTGCTATGCTCTGTAGTTTTGGAAGTACCATTATTTTTGCGATTTGGTTAAGAGAATTAAATTTAACGGTTCTATCTATTATATTTTTATTAGCTATTAGAAGTATTTTGGCAGAATTAATTTTAGCAAAGCGCATAGAAATTAATGTTGTCAAAGATATTCGCCTAGAATTATTGCTTACCTTGATTTTTATTGCTTCCAGTTGGTACCTTCCTATTTATCTTGCAGCTGTTGTATATGGAACAGCTTATCTTGTTTACAGCGTCTATAAATATCAGAGTATAAAAAAACTCCTAAAAACCTTAAGAAATTAGATGAATACAATTCAAGTTAAGGATTTAGTTAGGTACTGGACATGACTAAATTTTTCTATACCCCTAGTATATCAAAATATGCGAATATCCTATAGATAAGCAAGAAATAATGTTTATTTAAGAAAAATTTTAACTTCTCCTTACAGATAGTTAATAGGAGCTTGCTATACTTTAGTCAACCATTAAAAATAAATCAAAGGAGTAAATAATATGGTTGACAAAAATCATCGTCCAAATAATGAAAGATATACAAAATGGTCTATTCGCCGCCTGAGCGTAGGTGTGGCTTCGGTTGTTGTAGCAAGTGGGTTCTTTATTCTCATTAGTAATCCTGTAAATGCACAAGTTGGTTCGCAAAACAAGGTGGTGACAACAACCCCTTCAAATAGTCCGACAGACTTGCAAAAGCCGATAGTAGATGCTAATACAAAACAAACTGAAAAATTAACAACTGATAAGAAAGAAACACCAGATACAACGAAGCCGTCACAAGAACAAGCTGGCAAGATAAGTCAAACACCAGATAAGCAAGTTCAAGAGCAGAAAGAAGTTACAAAAGAAAACAAAGTAGGCAAAACAATTGCGGAGGTTGCTAAGGAAATTCAAAAAGCAACTGAAAAAGTAGTAAAAGAAGTTGCTCCAAAAGAACGAGAAGATACTTCATTGGATCAAGTGAAGCAATCAGTTGCAGATAATATTAAAAGTAATATCAATGTTCCTGCCTCTTACCTTGATAATGCTACTTATCCAGGACCATTTACAGCAGGTGTGAATCAAGTAATTCCGTATGAACTTTTTGGTGGAGATGGGATGTTAACACGTCTTCTCCTCAAATCATCAGATGGTGCGCCATGGTCTGATAATGGCACAGCAAATCATGCAGGCTTGCCTCCTTTTGCTAACATTCCGAAGGGTAAGTATTTTTATCAGGTATCGCTTGGAGGAAATGCTGCAGGCAAGCAAAATAAAGAATTGTTGGATCAATTGAAAGCGAACGGTACACAAAGTTACACCGCTACCGTAACAGTTTATGGTTCAAAAGATGGTAAAGTTGACTTGAGCAATGTGATTGCGACTCGTCAAGTGACGATTAACCTTAATAGTTTGAAATCTAAAGCAGATCCTTCATTAGAGCAAGCGAAGAAATCTATTTCAGAAAATATTAAAGAAAGTACGGATGTCCCAGCATCCTTCTTACAAAATGCGAACCATCCAGGCCCATTTACAGCTGGTGTGAATGAAGTAATTCCGTATGAACTCTTTGGTGGAGATGGGATGCTAACACGTCTTTTACTCAAATCCTCAAATGGAGCGCCATGGTCTGATAATGGCACCGCGAATCATGCAGGCTTGCTTCCGTTTGCAGGCATTCCAAAAGGCAAATATTTCTACCAAGTTTCATTGGATGGTAATGCAGCAGGCAAACAAGGTAAGGCGCTTTTAGACCAACTGAAGGCCAACGGAACTCATACTTATACTGCTACTGTTAAGGTTTACGGTGCAACCAAAGATGGCAAGGCCGACTTGAACAACGTGATTGCGACTCGTCAAGTAAAATTGAACTTAAATGGTACAACAACAGCGGACCAAATTAAGAAATCCGTCTCAGAAAATATTAAAGAAAGTACAGATGTCCCAGCGTCCTTCTTACAAAATGCGAACCATCCTGGCCCATTTACAGCTGGTGTGAATGAAGTGATTCCATATGAACTCTTTGGTGGAGATGGGATGTTAACGCGCCTTCTACTCAAATCCTCAAATGGAGCGCCATGGTCTGATAACGGTAAGGCAAATCATCCAGGTTTGTTGCCACTAGCAGGCTTGGGTAAAGGTCAATATTTCTACCAAGTTTCATTGGATGGCAATGCAGCAGTCAAACAAGGTAAGGCGCTTTTAGACCAACTGAAGGCTAATGGAACTCATACTTACACTGCGACTGTTAAGGTTTACGGTGCAAAAGATGGAAAAGCCGACTTGAACAACGTGATTGCGACTCGTCAAGTAAAATTGAACTTAAATGGTACAACAACAGCAGACCAAATTAAGAAATCCGTCTCAGAAAACATTAAAGAAAGTACAGATGTCCCAGCATCCTTCTTACAAAATGCAGTCTTTCCAGGACCATTTACGGCTGGGGTTAACCAAGTAATTCCGTATGAACTTTTTGGTGGAGATGGGATGTTAACACGTCTTTTACTCAAATCTTCAAATGGAGCACCATGGTCTGATAACGGTAAGGCAAATCATCCAGGTTTGTTGCCACTAGCAGGCTTGGGTAAAGGTCAATATTTCTATCAAGTTTCATTGGATGGCAATGCAGCAGTCAAACAAGACAAGGAACTGTTAGAACAGTTAAAAGCCAATGGGACTCATTCGTATAAAGCAACTGTCACAGTTTATGGTGCAAAAGATGGAAAAGCTGATTTAAGCAATGTCATTGCAACCAAATCTGTCACAATTAACCTCAAAGGTGAAAAGAGAAATGATCCTTCAGATCAAAAACAAGAAGGTCAAAATAATCAAACACCAAGTCAAGGTAAAGCAGCAGATCATAATGGTAATAAGCACTCAGCTAAAGGCGCAACACCTTCTGCGACATCTTCAAAAGGTGGACAAGCTAAAACGAGAAAAAAATCACTTCCTAATACAGGCCAAAAATCTTCTCTTGGTTTGACAGTTCTAGGGCTTCTTGGATTAAGTACAGCAGCTATTCTAGCACTTGTCGGCATGAAACGCAGAGAAAAGAAATAATTCTCGCACTTTGTGAGCGATAACGCTTGAATCAAGTATAGAAATAGTGTTATACTTTTTCATGGTATAACACTATTTTTTACAATAGAGGTAAGAAAATGGCAAAGAGAATTTTATTAGTAGATGATGAAGTAGAGATTACCGAGATTAACAAACGTTATTTAATACAGGCTGGTTATGAAGTGAATGTAGCGCATGATGGGCAGGAAGCCTTAGAGATTTTTCAGAAATATTCGATTGATTTGATTATTACAGATATTATGATGCCCAATATGGATGGCTATGATCTGATTGGGGAAGTACAATACCTTTCTCCAGAGCAGCCTTTCCTTTTTATCACGGCTAAAACATCTGAGCCAGATAAGATTTATTCTCTCAGTATGGGGGCAGATGACTTTATCACCAAACCTTTTAGTCCGCGGGAGTTGGTGTTACGAGTCAATAATATCCTACGTCGCATTCACCGTAGTATGGGAACGGAAGAAACACTGCAACTGGGTGATCTGGTGATGAATCACGAAACGCGCGAAGTAAGTGTTCATGATCGTCCGCTAGATATCACCATCAAATCGTTTGAGTTGCTATGGATTCTTGCTAATAATCCTCAACGTGTTTTTTCTAAAACAGAGCTTTATGAAAAGGTGTGGCAAGAAGACTTTGTGGATGACACAAATACGCTCAATGTTCATATCCATGCTTTGCGGCAGGATTTAGCGAAGTATAGTACTGAAAAAACGCCCACTATTAAGACTGTTTGGGGATTGGGCTATAAAATAGAGGTTTAAAATGAAATTAAAACACTTTATTATTGTGGGGTATCTCATTTCCACAACTATCACAGTTGTTGCAATTGTTTGGTCAGTCAATACCATGCTAATTGCAAGAAGTGATATTTACTTCATTATTGGAATCAGCATTTTAGCAAGTATTACAGGAGCATTAGTTAGTCTCCTTCTCTTGAGCCGCATTTTTCTATCTTTAGATAAATTAAAACAGCTCATCAAAGGTATACCGAATAAGAAATTTGAAACGGTAAATACTATTAAAAATCCAACTGAATTTAAAGAATTAGCAGATGCCTTTAATGAAATGTCAACGGATTTACAAAATACTTTTGCTTCTTTAGAAGAAAGCGAGAGAGAAAAGGGATTGATGATTGCTCAGCTTTCGCACGATATTAAAACCCCTCTGACATCTATTCAAGGAACGGTTGAAGGAATGTTAGATGGTGTTATTACGGCAGATGAGCAGCAATATTATCTTAAAACCATTAGCCGTCAGACAGATCGGTTGAATAAGTTGGTGGAGGAGTTAAGCTTTATCACTTTGAATACGATGAGTCGGCCAGATGTACCGCTTGAAAAAGAAGAAATTTTTCTGGATAAGCTGTTGATTGACATTATGTCCGAATTTCAGCTATTGATTGATAAAGAAGATCGAGACATTCAAATTTCTGTTCAGCCAGAATCAGCTAAAATCATGAGTTATTATGATAAGTTATCACGAATTATTCTTAATCTGGTCAGCAATGCTTTTAAGTATTCAGAGGCTGGAACGAAGTTGAGTATTGATGCAGTGGTTGAAAATCATCGGTTAAAAATTAGTGTTACAGATGAGGGACAGGGAATTCAGCCAAATGAGCTAGAAAATATATTTAAACGGTTGTATCGCGTGGAGTCTTCACGCAATATGAAAACTGGTGGACACGGTCTAGGGCTTTATATCGCCCGTGAACTAGCTCATCAATTGGGTGGCGATATCTTTGTAAAAAGTGAATATGGACAAGGTAGCAGTTTTTCTCTTGTAGTAGATTTATAAAAAATAGAGCGAGATAGACTATAGGAATGAGTATTCCTGGTCTATCTCATTTTTTGTTGTTCAGATAAGATGACTTCAAAAAGCAGATTTCCGACTAAATTGAACATCAAACGTGAGCGTAGTTTTTCGCGCTTTTTGGGAGCATCATAGACAAAAATCATATGATCACTGATTTTAGAGAGAAGATGGTTTCCTAAAGTAGTGATTGTAAGAACAGTTGCCCCTTGTTCTTTTGCCTGTAAGATACTGTGGTTAACGTCCTTGTTGCTGCCGCCGAGCGAGAAGACAATAATCACATCTTTTTGTGTGGCAATATCTTTAATCCTATCAATACTGTATTGCTCGAAGTAGTCATTAGACCAAATGTTGATAAGTTTTAGTTTTCGATTAAAATCAGTCATAGCCATATAACTAGATCCTACTCCGATACAGAAGATTCGTCTGGCTTCGAGAATTTTGTGGGCAAAGATTTTAAAATCTTGTTCAGATAAGATGGATAGGGTATGTTCAAATTCAACATGGATTTGTTCTTTTAATTGTTCAAAAGAAGTGCGCTCTAACTTGGTTTGATTTTTTTTCAGCTCTTTTGATAAACGCAGATCATAACGTAATTCATTATAAGTTTGATAGCCTAACTTTTTACAAGCACGAATAATGGTAGATGAGGAGATGAACAATTCGTTGGAAATGGTTTTCAGCGTAAGAGATTCAATTTCTTTCTGACGCATGAGGTAGTCAATGACCTCTTGTTCGTTTACAGATAATCGATCATAGTGTTGTTTTAAATTTTTTAGAAACATATAGCCTCTTTCTAATTGTCGTTTAAAATAAAACGTTTTCTAGTAAAATTTTACCGAAATAGTAAAAAATAATCAAGATAGAAACTTCTGTTCAAAAAAGCGTTTTCAAGTTTATTTTTGTTAAAATGAGAACAGAAAACATAAGGAGTATAAAAGATGAAAGAGAAGAATAAATTTATCTCTGCCTTTGAGCAATTTGGACGCTCATTCTTACTCCCTGTTTCGGTCTTGCCCGGTGCAGGGATTATTCAAGGTATTGGTACAGCTTTTACCAATGAAAACACGCTTAAGATGTTCCCATTCTTGAACAATGCTATTTTTCAGTTTGTCATGAAATTTTTCATTGCACTTGGTGGTACAGCTTTTAGCAACTTGCCTGTTATTTTTGCAGTCGGAGTTTCAGTTGGTCTTGCAAAACGGGAAAAAGGATCGGCAGCTTTATCTGGTTTGTTAGGTTTTCTTGTTTTGCACAACGTTTTGAATTTCTTGTTGAAAATCAGTGGAAGGCTGGTCAATACTGCTAACTTATCAAGCGGTGCAGCCAAACTTGCCCTGTCAAATGCCATGCAGACAAAAGTCCTCGGGATTCAAACCATGGACCTCAGTGTGTTTGGAGGGATTATCGTTGGGGTTTCTGTCTACTTCATTCACAAGTGGGCTGTGAAGCAAGAATTGCCAACTATGATTGGCTTCTTCAGTGGCCCACGTTTTGTACCAATTGTCACTATGGTGGCTATGTCCTTTGTGGCTATCGCAATTTTCTTTATTTGGCCAACTATTCAAGCAGGCATTAGCGCAGTGTCTATCCTCGTTTTGAAGTCAGGTCCGATTGGTACTTTCTTATATGGATTGATTGAGCGGGCTCTCTTGCCGTTTGGTTTACACCATGGCCTCAACTGGCCGGTTCGTACGACAGAGCTTGGTGGCTCATGGACAATTGGTGGTAACCATGTCGTCGGTACGGTCAATGCCTACCTTGCTTCTTTAGCAGATTCTTCGATCAAGTCTATTGACCCATCTATTACGCGCTTCAATGGTGGTAAATTTGTTTACTTCATGTTCGGTCTTTCTGGGGCTGCTTATGCTATGTACAAGACTGCTTCTCCAGAAAAACGTAAAGTAGCAGGTTCGCTTCTCTTTGCAGCAGCTGGAACTTCATTCTTGACTGGTATTACAGAGCCAATCGAATTTACTTTCCTTTTTGTGGCACCAATGCTTTACGCTGTGCACGCTGTTTTGGCAGGTTCTGCTTTGTTTGTTATGCACATGCTGGGTGCTGGTGTAGCAACTCCTACCGGACATGGTTTCATTAACCTTGTAATCTACGGTGTGTTGCAAGGGCCTAAAACGCACTGGTGGCTCGTCTTCTTAGTAGGTATCCCTTATTTCTTCCTTTATTATTATGTTTTTAAATTTATGATTTTGAAATTCAACTTTAAGACTCCAGGTCGAGAAGATACGGATGAAGTCAAGTTGGCAAGTAAGCAAGAAGCGCGTGGTAAATACGGCTTGAAGATTCAAAATGTCGGTCAAGCAGCTCCGCAGGATACAGCACCTACTCCAGAAAAATCTGAAGGGAAAGAACTTAGCAAGCAAGAAAAAACGCACCAACAGGCTCTCGGTTTGATTGCAGCACACGGTGGTTCAGAAAATATTGTTGATGTCAATGCTTGTATCACTCGTTTGCGGATTGATGTCAAGGATAAATCATTAGTGGATAAGGATACGATTGTCAACCAATATGAAGCACTTGGTTTTGCTGAAAATGGCATGCAAATGCAATCTATCTATGGTGCTTATGCCAATGTTCTCAAAATGGAAATCCAAGACATTCTAGGTTTAGAGGAATAGCCATGGCACATAAGATTTTATGTGTAACAGATTTAGACGGAACTTTTGTGAAAAATTCTGTTGATGTTAATTCAGTAGACTGGCAAGCTTATCAAAAGTTGACACGTTATAGTGACTTCGCTATTGCTACGGGTCGTTCTGTCAAGGAAATCAACTACATTACGCAACGTAATCAGCTTCATTTAAGCTATGCAATCGGCTTTAATGGCGCCATGATTGCTGAAAATGGGAATGTATTATTTTCTCAAACATTGGCGTCAGCAGATGTACAAGCCTTGTTAGACTACCTCAAAAAAGAAAAACTCGTTTTTGATGCACTTGATGGCGAGGAGAGAATTGGCAACTTTGACCATGAGGACAAGCGGCGTTTGTGGAATATGCCCATCCTTTGCTTAGAAAATCCTTATGATCTGGTTCGGCAACGTCAGATTTACAAGTTTAACATTCGTCCAGAAGCGGCGAAAACGTCTGTCTATGTAAAAGAATTAAAAGAACATTTTCCCCACTTAGAAGTCTATCAATCAGGGAGCACTCGCATAGAAGTGACTGCGAAAGATGTTTCAAAAGGTAGTGGTTTACAGCTTTTGAAAAAGCATTATCAACTAGTTGTGGCATTTGGCGACTCTGGAAATGACATTTCGATGTTTGAAAAATCCGATATTTCCTATTGTATGACACATGCCTCAGCCAATGTCCAAGCGGCTGCCACCTATGTCATTGATAGCTTTGCAGACGCAGTCAAGCATTTAGAACAATTGCTGAGTTTATAAGCTTCAAATTTAGAATAAAAAACAAAAGCAGACTAGAACTGATCTATTATCAGTCTAGCCTGCTTTTTTACATGTGTTCAATCTGCAGTTTTAGCAAGAAGTCAAGAGCCTCGGTAGTGCAGTTCTTTTTTTCAATAGGAAAGCCAGTACTCTCTCCAATCAAGATATAAAAATCTTTCTTTGTCGCAATAACCTTGACAATATCATCATAGGTATAGCGAAATTCACCACGTATGTTTCTTGTGATAAAAGCCTCTTTGTCAAATATTAGAGTGACCTCCATGTTCTGCCATAAAGGATTCTTGCGATAAGACCTCTTTATACGAAACTTTAAGGCCAAGAAAGCTATCGGTAATAAAACCAAAATTGTAAAGAGCATAATAAAAATGATATCTTGCTTCTCAGTCATCATAATCATGGGATATAGAAGAAGCCCTAGAATAACCATGATATAGATAATAAAACTTTTTCATCGTATGAGAATAGCCCAAGAAAATCTCTCATAAATTTCTTCAGTCAGAAGAGTTGTAATACGGATTGGGAACATCTTTTACCTCCTAGTTTTTATATCATAACATATAAGAGCGATAAGATTTAGCCGAGCCTTGCTAGGCGATACCATCTTTTATAGGAGGTGAGTGATTTTTTCGTCTTTATCTAAAACTAGCACATCTGGCATGCTTAGGCCACACCAGAAGTTATAATCAATGCTGGAGTCAAATGCGCTTAGTAAAATGCAGATAAGGTTACCATGAGAGCTAATGATAATCTCTTCGTTTTGGTGTTTGCTTTCCAGTTCATGAAGAAGAGCTAAGGCTCGCTGTTGAGCTTGTTGATTTGACTCGCCACCGACAAGTGAAAATGTCGGTTGTGACCAAAGTTGCATGAGGCATTGTTCAAAATCTTGGTCGGCAATTGCTTGACTGCTTAGCTTTCGCTCTATTAGCCGTTTGTCGGTTTGAATAGCGAGTTTTAGACTTTGAGCTAAAGGCTCAACCGTTTGGATGGCTCTTCGGTAAGGACTGGAATAAATGGCGGTAATGGGTTTGTCTGCTAAAAATTCAATCTGTGCCAAGGATTCTCGCCCTTTGTCTGATAATGGTCGATTGATTTCATCAGGTGTATAGTTAGAATGCGCATGACGGATAAAATAGTAGGTGTTGTGCATAAGATAATTATAGCAAAATTTAAATCTCAATTCATTTTCTACCTATTTTCCACACGGCCTTTTCTGGCTTTGTCCACCTTTTTCGTGTTATAATAAGCCTATGGAAAAAAAGAACAAGTTATTATTAATCGACGGCTCTTCTGTAGCTTATCGTGCTTTTTTTGCACTGTACAATCAAATTGATCGTTTCAAGAGTCCATCGGGCTTGCATACCAATGCTATTTACGGTTTCCACCTCATGCTCAATCATCTCTTGGAGCGCGTGCAGCCGACTCATATCTTGGTGGCATTTGATGCGGGGAAGACCACCTTTCGGACAGAGATGTACGCCGACTATAAGGCTGGTCGGGCCAAGACACCGGATGAATTTCGTGAGCAGTTGCCCTTTATCCGAGAAATGCTGCAGCACTTGGGCATTCACTATTATGATTTGGCTCAGTACGAGGCAGATGACATCATCGGGACTTTAGACAAGATGGCTGAAAAGACGGCTGTCCCTTACGATGTGACCATTGTCAGTGGTGATAAGGATCTGATTCAGCTAACGGATGATAATACTGTGGTGGAGATTTCCAAGAAAGGTGTGGCTGAGTTCGAAGAATTCACTCCAGCCTACCTGATGGAAAAGATGGGAATTAGTCCTGTTCAATTTATTGACCTCAAGGCTTTAATGGGTGATAAATCAGATAATATTCCCGGTGTGACTAAAATCGGAGAGAAAACGGGGCTCAAGCTTCTTTTAGAATATGGATCGCTGGAAGGTATTTATGATCATATTGACCAACTGAAACAGTCTAAGATGAAGGAAAATCTCATTAAGGATAAGGAAATAGCTTTCTTGTCTAGAAAGCTTGTCACTATTGACACTCAAGCACCCATTGAAATCGGTTTAGAAGATATTCTCTATCAAGGATCAGATATTAAACAACTAGGTAGATTCTATGATGAAATGGGCTTTAAACAATTTAAGCAAGCGCTAGAATCAGAAGTAGAGCCAGAAGAAATGGCTGATATTGCTTTTGAGGAAGTGATGGAAGTCCGACCAGAGATGCTTAGTGCAGACGATTTTTTCTATTTTGAGATGTTAGGGGACAACTACCATATAGACGAGATGGTTGGGTTTGCTTGGGGAAATGCCCAGAAGATTTATGTTAGTCAAGATGTTCGTCTTTTGCAGCAACCAATTTTCAAAGAATTTTTAGAAAATACAGCCTTGAAGGTTTACGATTTGAAGCGCTCTAAAGTCTTACTCAGTCGCTTAGGAATTGAACTTTCACAACTGGCGTTTGACAGTCGTTTAGCTAAGTATCTTCTTTCAACTGTTGACAACAATGAAATTGCAACGATTGCTAGCCTTTATGGCAAGACCAAACTTGATGAAGATGAGGTGATTTATGGAAAAGGAGCTAAGCGGGCACTGCCTGAAAAGCCTATTTTATTGAATCATTTAGCTAGAAAAGTCGCGGTTCTTGTTGAAACGGAACAACCTATGCTAGATTTGCTGCGTCAGCACGATCAGCTTAATCTCCTGTACGAAATGGAGCAACCTTTAGCACTTGTACTTGCTAAAATGGAGATTGCTGGTATTAAGGTAGAGCGAGAAACATTGCAAACGATGCAGGTTGAAAACGAGAGAGTTCTGACTCAGTTAACACAGGAAATCTATGATTTAGCAGGGGAAGAATTCAATATCAATTCGCCTAAACAATTGGGAGGTATTCTTTTTGAAAAATTAGGGCTGCCAACGTCTTTTACTAAAAAAACGAAAACGGGCTATTCTACTGCGGTAGATGTATTAGAACGTTTAGCGCCGATTGCACCGATTGTTGAAAAGATTTTGGAGTATCGACAAATTGCTAAAATTCAGTCAACTTATGTCATGGGGTTACAAGACTGGATTTTGGCAGACGGGAAGATTCATACTCGCTATCTTCAAGATTTGACCCAGACAGGAAGGCTATCTAGCGTGGATCCTAATTTGCAAAATATTCCAATTCGTTTGGAGCAAGGACGCTTAATTCGGAAAGCTTTTGTACCGGAGTGGAAGGATAGTGTTTTACTTAGTTCTGATTATTCGCAAATCGAGTTACGGGTTTTGGCGCATATTTCAGGCGACAAGCATTTAATTGAAGCATTCAGACATGGAGCTGATATTCATACTTCGACAGCTATGCGGGTTTTTGGTATTGAAAAGCCAGAAGATGTGACACCAAATGATCGTCGGAATGCTAAAGCTGTCAACTTTGGTGTCGTTTATGGGATTTCTGATTTTGGACTTGCCAACAATCTGGGGATTAGCCGTAAAGAAGCTAAATCTTATATTGATACTTATTTTGAACGCTATCCTAGAATTAAGAATTATATGGAAAATGTGGTACGAGAGGCTCGAGATAAAGGCTATGTAGAAACTCTCTTCCACCGTCGTCGGGAGATCCCAGATATTAATTCTCGTAACTTTAATGTTCGAGGATTTGCAGAAAGAACGGCTATCAATTCACCAATTCAAGGGTCAGCTGCAGATATTCTTAAGATTGCTATGATTCGGTTAGATCAAGCTCTGCGTGCTGGGCGATTTAAAAGTAGAATGTTGTTACAAGTCCACGATGAAATTGTGCTTGAAGTACCCGCGAATGAATTGACTGCTATCAAAACGCTGGTTAAAGAGATTATGGAATCTGCTATTGAACTCTCTGTTCCGTTGAAAGCGGACGAAAGTGCAGGTGAGACTTGGTATGAAGCCAAGTAAGCGCAAGACGTAAAGGCTGTAAACAAGGCGAGAACAGGAGAAAATTCGATGAAAGAGCGATGCTCCTAGAAGGGATTATCTATTTTCCCAGGCTTTAGCGCGTGTTTCGTTAAGGCACAAGTGCTGTAAAACTATCCAATTTTATTATGAAGTAGGAGGAACCTTATGACATATCATTTTCAAAATCCTAGTGATGCAATTGTGAAGCATTATCTGAAAAATAGTCAGGTGATTGCTGTTGTCGGCTTGTCTGATCGAGTAGAAACGGTCAGCAACCGCGTGTCCATGGAAATGCAGAAGCGGGGTTATCGTATTGTCCCAGTTAATCCGCGTGCAGCGGGCGGTCGAATTTTAGGTGAGACCGTCTATGCTAACCTCAAAGATATTCCGTTTTCAGTGGACATTGTCGATGTTTACCGTCGCAGCGAGTTTTTACCGGATGTGGCGCATGATTTTCTGGAAGCAGATGCCAAGATTTTCTGGGCTCAACTGGGTTTGGAAAATGAAGAAGCGGAGCAGATTCTGCGGGCAGCTGGTCGGGATGATATTATCATGAACCGCTGTATCAAGCAGGAACATACACGTCTGATTTTAGGAGAGTAAATGGCAACATTGGTGATTATCAGAGGTAATTCTGGTTCAGGAAAAACGAGTTTGGCAAAGAAATTGCAAGAATACTATGGCCGAAAGACGCTGCTCATTTCACAAGATATCGTTCGCCGTGATATGCTGAAAGAAAAGGTCAAGCCGGGCAATCTATCAATCTCTTTGACAGAAATGATCGCCCGCTATGGCTATGAGCGAGATTTGTTGGTTATCGTTGAAGGTTTTTATGAAACAGATATTTATGGGCAAATGCTAGAAAAATTGCATACTCTCTTTTATCCAAAAGTTCTATCTTACTATTATGATTTAACATTTGAAGAGACAGTTCGCCGTCACCAAACGAGGAACAAGAAAGCAGACTTTAGTCCAGCTGATATGAAACGTTGGTGGAAAGAATGTGATTTCTTGGGTTGGGAGAAAGCGATATTTACAGATCAGGTTTCGTTGGAAGATGCTTTTCAAAAAATTTCTAAAAATATCAATTTGTTATAAAAAATTAAGGTTGATTTAAGCTAACTTGGTTATACTATGTTTATCAAATGAAGACCTCCTAACTTTATTTGATAGAAATCCTAAACTTTTTCATAATAATCTCCCTAATAAAAGTCACCCATTGGTGGCTTTTTTCATGTAAAGTTTTCAATATAACACTTTAGCTGAATCATTTTACGAAAAATGGATACAACTCAAAAGACCTGAACAGTTCGTTCAAGTCTTTTGTTGGATTGCCAATTGTTTCACGCAAGAAATTAATAAAAAATTGGAGTCTGATCTTGTTCCTTTAGCACAGCTTCATAGAAAAGAGTTTGAGCTGTATAAACGTAGGGATAGACATAAATAGATGCAATCCCCAAAGTAATAGCGGTTAGCAAGTACCAGCCAATAAAAGTTAAATCAAGTACAAATCGCTTACCTTTATATCCTTTCATCATTTGGCGGCTTGTGCGAATAATTTTAAAGGCGCTCTCATAGCTCTGGTTTTCTAATGTGTCACAAAGAATAAATTCTACTTGCGAATAAGCATAATATTGAGGAAGTGCAATAATAATACCGATTACCATCAAAATAAAACCGATGAGAATATAAAGTAACAATGTCCCAACAGTTGTCTGAAGTGCAGTATTTTGTGAGAGAGCTTGAGAATTGGGTAGGAGTTTTATGACGTTAAAACTAGCTAGAATCATCATGCCGCTTCCAATCCAGACGAAAACATTCCACAGAAATAGTAATACGCGTTTGAGCAAAAGTGTTCTGAAAACAGGACCAATTACTTTACTATCAAAAGTCCGAACTGAATCTGTAAAATGTATCTCTTGTCGTTTTCCGCGAACGACTTCAAGTAAGGTCCAAAAAGCAGCTGTTAAAAAGAAAGATACAATAAAACTAATTATGATTGGGAAAAAGGAACGATTGATTCCATGGATAACTGTATTTCTGATGCCGTATTGTAAGATGTTATTAGACAAGTTATCTGAAGAATAATTGTAAATAACGGAAATAATTGCCGTTACAATCGGCACTAAAAAGAGGGAAGAGATTCCTTTTGTTTGCCGTTGGATATGACGAGCCTCTGATCGTAATTTACTTAAGTTCATATTTTCCTCCTATCTAGAGCATAGAACAACATTATATCATATTTTTTTAAGAGACAGAAAAGTTTTTTATTGCTTTATCTTTCTTCTTTTTTTTGATAAAATCATACAGGATGTTGTGAGCAAGTGAAATTCACACACTATAGAATGAAGATCTGGGACTGTTTTTCCCAGCATCGGAGGTAAAAATGTCAGATTCACCGATTCAGTATCGTTTGATTAAAAAAGAAAAGCACACAGGTGCTCGTTTGGGAGAGATTATCACGCCTCACGGGACCTTTCCAACGCCTATGTTTATGCCGGTTGGGACCCAGGCGACAGTCAAGACCCAGTCACCAGAAGAGCTCAAGCAAATGGGCTCTGGTATCATCTTGGCCAATACTTACCATCTCTGGCTGCGGCCGGGCGATGAGCTGATTGCTCGTGCGGGTGGGCTGCACAAGTTCATGAACTGGGATCAAGCTATTTTAACAGATAGCGGTGGTTTTCAGGTTTATTCTTTGGCAGATAGTCGGAATATTACAGAAGAGGGGGTGACTTTCAAAAATCACCTCAATGGTTCCAAGATGTTCTTGTCGCCAGAAAAGGCCATCTCCATCCAGAACAATCTAGGTAGTGATATCATGATGTCTTTTGATGAGTGCCCGCAGTTCTACCAACCTTATGACTATGTTAAGAAGTCCATCGAGCGGACTAGCCGTTGGGCAGAGCGTGGACTCAAGGCGCACCGCCGTCCCCAGGACCAAGGTCTCTTTGGGATTGTTCAGGGTGCTGGCTTTGAAGATTTGCGCCGCCAGTCTGCTCAAGACTTGGTCAGCATGGATTTCCCGGGCTACTCTATCGGAGGACTGGCTGTTGGCGAGTCTCACGAAGAGATGAATGCAGTGCTGGACTTCACAACGCCTATGCTGCCTGAAAACAAGCCTCGCTATCTCATGGGAGTTGGAGCGCCAGATAGCTTGATTGATGGTGTTATCCGTGGTGTCGATATGTTTGACTGCGTCCTGCCGACTCGGATTGCCCGAAACGGTACCTGTATGACCAGTGAAGGACGTCTGGTTGTTAAAAATGCCCAGTTTGAGGAAGATTTCACTCCGCTTGACCATGATTGTGATTGCTACACTTGCAGCAACTACACGCGGGCTTATATCCGCCACTTGCTCAAAGCGGACGAGACCTTCGGACTCCGCCTGACCAGTTATCACAACCTCTACTTTTTGCTAAATCTTATGAAGAAGGTCCGTCAAGCCATCATGGATGACAACCTGCTGGAATTCCGTGAGGACTTTATTGAGCGCTACGGCTACAATAAATCCAGCCGAAATTTCTAAGAAGCTCCATTTGAAAGGAGAAGTCATGTCTGATGAAGAAAGTTTGCTGGAAAGATTGACAGTTTATCTGTCAGACGACCAAAACCATACCCTGCGTATTTATGGTCATAGTGCTTCGGGGAAATCAACTTTTGCTCGAAAACTACAGCTAGCTTTGGGTGAAGAACGAGTCAATCTGCTGGAAACAGATCCTTATGTAATTGCTGGGGAGTATCGAGATTTGCTGAGTTCCAAAGATTTTCCTCATCAAAAAGTGACAGCCTGCCTTCCAGCTGTTCATGAGCTCGGGAGTCTAAAGCGAGATATTTGCGCCTTGCAGTCTGGTCTGGATATTCTGACCATTGGCACAGCTTGGTCGCCTAGCTTGCGCTTATCAGCCCAAAAGCCGATTTTAATAGTAGAAGGTATGTCGGCTGCCTTTTTGCCAAAAAATCTGTTTGATTTATCAATTTGTTTTTACACGGACGACGATACAGAGTTAGAGCGTCGCTTGGCTCGTGACACAGCTGTTCGCGGTCGCGATATGAATGGGGTTGCGGCTATGCACACCATCCGTCGGCCGCAATATGAACACTACTATAAAATATATCAGGATAAAGCGGATGTTCTTATCAGCCAGACTGGACAGGGTTTTAGAATAGATCAAATAAGCAATCGACTTGGGAAATAAATTCCAAGTTTTTTGTTGTTACCTAGGGCTAATAAAGTTTTCTATTTTCAATTTCTTATTTTTTACTGAGGTAACAAAAGATTAATAAGAAAAGGGAACGGTTTCAAATAAAAAAATCTCAAAAAATCCGCAAACCCCTTGCAATCAGTAAAGCTTTATGTTATTCTATTATGGTGCTGTGAAAAACAGTTTATAGCTTTGATGCAAGAGGTTGCGACACGCTCGGTTGCATTGCCACGTAATCGCCTGTCGGTTTTCTTGTGGAGCTAGCCTATTATCTTAAATAGACGAAAAAGGAGAAAAAGATGGCAAACAAAAAAATCCGCATCCGTTTGAAAGCTTACGAACATCGTACACTTGACACAGCGGCTGCAAAAATCGTAGAAACTGCTACTCGTACAGGTGCTGAAGTTGCGGGTCCAATCCCACTTCCAACTGAACGCAGCCTCTACACAATCATTCGTGCGACTCACAAATATAAAGACTCTCGCGAACAATTTGAAATGCGTACGCACAAACGTTTGATCGACATCATTAACCCAACTCAAAAAACAGTTGATGCTTTGATGAAATTGGATCTTCCAAGTGGTGTGAACGTAGAGATTAAACTTTAATCTAAAGTTTGATTTAAACTAGAGCATAAAAAACGCTCGTTAAAAACTTTTTGAAAAAAATTATAGAAAAGGAAACATTTTCTCATGACAAAAGGAATCTTAGGGAAAAAAGTGGGAATGACTCAAATCTTCACTGAAGCTGGCGAATTAATCCCTGTGACTGTTGTTGAAGCAGCTCCAAACGTTGTTCTTCAAGTTAAAACAGTTGAAACAGATGGTTACAACGCAGTTCAAGTTGGTTTTGACGATCTTCGTGACGTATTGAGCAACAAACCTGCTAAAGGACATGTAGCAAAAGCTAACACGGCTCCTAAGCGCTTCATTCGTGAATTCAAAAACATTGAAGGCTTAGAAGTTGGTGCAGAAATTACAGTTGACACTTTCGCAGCCGGCGATGTTGTTGATGTAACAGGAACTTCAAAAGGTAAAGGTTTCCAAGGGGTTATCAAACGCCACGGTCAATCTCGTGGGCCAATGGCTCATGGTTCTCGTTATCACCGTCGTCCGGGTTCAATGGGACCAGTTGCACCTAACCGTGTTTTCAAAAATAAACACTTGGCAGGTCGTATGGGGGGCAACCGTGTGACGATTCAAAACCTTGAGATCGCACAAGTTGTTCCAGAGAAAAACGTTATCCTTATTAAAGGGAACGTACCTGGTGCTAAGAAATCTCTTATCACGATCAAATCAGCAGTTAAAGCTGGTAAATAATAAGGAAAGGGGAAATCAGTCACAATGGCAAACGTAAAATTATTTGACCAAACTGGTAAAGAAGCCGGTGAAGTAGTTCTTAACGATGCAGTATTTGGTATTGAGCCAAATGAATCAGTTGTCTTTGATGTTGTTATTAGTCAACGTGCAAGTCTTCGTCAAGGAACTCATGCTGTCAAAAACCGCTCGGCAGTATCAGGTGGCGGACGCAAACCATGGCGCCAAAAGGGAACTGGCCGTGCACGCCAAGGTTCTATTCGCTCTCCTCAATGGCGTGGTGGTGGTACCGTATTTGGTCCAACTCCTCGTTCATACGCCTACAAACTTCCGCAAAAAGTTCGTAGATTGGCGCTTAAATCGGTTTATTCTGAAAAAGTCGCTGAAAATAAATTCGTAGCTGTAGACAGCCTTTCATTTACAGCTCCAAAAACTGCTGAGTTTGCGAAAGTACTTGCTGCGCTTAGCATTGATTCAAAAGTACTTGTGATTCTTGAAGAAGGAAATGAATTTGCTGCATTATCAGCTCGTAACCTTCCAAATGTGAAAGTTGCAACTGCAACAACTGCAAGTGTTCTTGACATCGTAAATAGCGACAAACTTCTTGTTACTAAAGAAGCTATCTCTACAATCGAGGAGGTTCTTGCATAATGAATTTGTATGACGTAATCAAAAAGCCTATCATTACAGAAAGCTCAATGGCTCTTCTTGAAGAAGGTAAATACGTATTTGAGGTGGACACTCGTGCTCATAAGCTTCTTATCAAACAAGCAGTTGAAGCTGCTTTTGATGGAGTAAAGGTTGCAAACGTGAACACAATCAATGTAAAACCAAAAGCAAAACGTGTAGGGCGTTATACTGGTTTTACAAATAAAACGAAAAAAGCTATTATCACTCTTACAGCTGATTCTAAAGCAATCGAGTTGTTTGGTGCTGAAGCAGAATAATCTAAGGAGGAAATATCGTGGGAATCAGAGTTTATAAACCAACTACAAATGGTCGCCGTAATATGACTTCTTTGGATTTTGCCGAAATCACAACGAGCACTCCAGAAAAAACTTTGCTTGTTTCTTTGAACAACAAAGCCGGTCGTAACAACAACGGTCGTATCACTGTTCGTCACCAAGGCGGAGGACACAAACGCCACTATCGTTTGATTGACTTCAAACGCAATAAAGATGGTGTTGAAGCAGTCGTTAAAACAATTGAATACGATCCAAATCGTTCAGCGAATATCGCTCTTGTACATTACACTGATGGTGTGAAAGCTTATATCATCGCTCCTAAGGGCCTTGAAGTTGGCCAACGCATCGTTTCTGGACCAGAAGCAGATATCAAGGTCGGAAACGCTCTTCCACTCGCTAATATCCCAGTCGGTACATTGATTCATAATATTGAATTGAAACCAGGTCATGGCGGTGAATTAGTACGTGCTGCTGGAGCTTCTGCTCAAGTGTTGGGACAAGAAGGGAAATACGTTCTTGTTCGTCTTCAATCTGGTGAAGTTCGTATGATTCTTGGCACTTGCCGTGCCACGGTTGGTGTTGTCGGAAACGAACAACACGGCTTGGTTAATCTTGGTAAAGCAGGACGTAGCCGCTGGAAAGGCATTCGCCCAACAGTTCGCGGTTCTGTAATGAACCCTAACGATCACCCGCACGGTGGTGGTGAAGGTAAAGCACCAGTTGGTCGTAAAGCGCCATCTACTCCATGGGGCAAACCTGCTCTTGGACTTAAAACTCGTAACAAAAAAGCGAAAACTGACAAACTTATTGTTCGTCGTCGCAATGAGAAATAATTTTAAATTAGTTTTTAGAACTAGAAAATCCGCCAGCTCGGTAGCATGATATTAGTAGTGCAAGCCGCTGTGGTATAACATTTAAAGGAGAAAACAATAAAATGGGACGCAGTCTTAAAAAAGGACCTTTCGTCGATGAGCATTTGATGAAAAAAGTTGAAGCTCAAGCTAACGACGAAAAGAAAAAAGTCATTAAAACTTGGTCACGCCGTTCAACGATTTTTCCAAGTTTTATCGGGTATACAATCGCAGTTTATGACGGACGTAAACATGTTCCTGTTTACATCCAAGAAGACATGGTAGGTCACAAACTTGGTGAATTTGCACCAACTCGTACTTACAAAGGTCATGCAGCTGACGACAAGAAAACACGTAGATAAGAGAGGAGAAGGACATGGCAGAAATTACTTCAGCTAAAGCAATGGCTCGTACAGTGCGCGTTTCCCCTCGCAAATCTCGTCTGGTTTTGGACAATATCCGTGGGAAAAACGTTGCTGACGCAATCGCAATCTTGAAATTCACTCCAAACAAAGCTGCTGGCGTTATTGAAAAAGTACTCAATTCAGCAATTGCTAACGCAGAAAACAACTTTGGTTTGGAAAAAGCAAACTTGGTAGTATCTGAAGCTTACGCAAATGAAGGACCAACTATGAAACGTTTTCGTCCACGTGCGAAAGGTTCAGCTTCACCAATCAACAAACGCACTAGCCACATTACAGTGGTTGTTGCAGAAAAATAAGGAGGTAAAATCGTGGGTCAAAAAGTACATCCAATAGGTATGCGTGTCGGTATCATCCGTGACTGGGATGCCAAATGGTATGCTGAAAAAGAATACGCGGATTACCTTCATGAAGATTTAGCAATCCGTAAATTCATTCAAAAAGAATTGGCTGACGCAGCTGTTTCAACTATCGAAATTGAGCGCGCAGTAAATAAAGTTAATGTTTCACTTCATACTGCTAAACCAGGTATGGTTATCGGTAAAGGTGGTTCAAACGTTGATGCACTTCGCGCAAAACTTAACAAATTGACTGGTAAACAAGTTCACATCAACATTATCGAAATCAAATCACCAGATTTAGATGCTCATCTTGTTGGTGAAGGTATTGCTCGCCAGTTAGAGCAACGTGTTGCTTTCCGTCGTGCTCAAAAACAAGCTATCCAACGCACTATGCGTGCAGGTGCTAAGGGAATCAAAACTCAAGTATCAGGACGTTTGAACGGTGCAGATATTGCTCGTAGCGAAGGATACTCAGAAGGAACTGTTCCGCTTCACACTCTTCGTGCAGATATCGATTACGCTTGGGAAGAAGCAGATACTACTTACGGTAAACTGGGTGTTAAAGTCTGGATTTATCGTGGAGAAGTTCTTCCGGCTCGTAAAAACACTAAAGGAGGTAAATAACCAATGTTAGTACCTAAACGTGTTAAACACCGTCGCGAATTCCGTGGAAAAATGCGCGGTGAAGCTAAAGGCGGAAAAGAAGTAGCATTTGGAGAATACGGTCTTCAAGCAACTACTAGTCACTGGATCACTAACCGCCAAATCGAAGCTGCCCGTATCGCTATGACGCGTTACATGAAACGTGGTGGTAAAGTTTGGATTAAAATTTTCCCTCATAAGTCATACACTGCTAAGGCTATTGGTGTGCGTATGGGATCTGGTAAAGGTGCACCAGAAGGTTGGGTTGCACCAGTTAAACGTGGAAAAATCATGTTTGAAATTGCTGGTGTTCCAGAGGAAGTCGCTCGTGAAGCACTTCGTCTTGCAAGCCACAAACTACCAGTTAAAACAAAATTCGTAAAACGTGAAGCAGAATAAGGAGAAAGCATGAAACTTAATGAAGTAAAAGAATTTGTTAAAGAACTTCGTGGTCTTTCTCAAGAAGAACTCGCGAAGCGTGAAAATGAATTGAAGAAAGAATTGTTTGAACTTCGTTTCCAAGCTGCAGCAGGTCAGTTAGAACAAAGTGCACGCTTGAAAGAAGTAAAAAAACAAATCGCTCGTATCAAAACTGTTCAATCAGAAGTTAAATAATAGACTAGGGAAGGAGAATTTCAATGGAACGCAATAATCGTAAAGTTCTTGTCGGACGTGTTGTTTCTGACAAAATGGACAAAACCATCACAGTTGTAGTTGAAACTAAACGTAACCACCCAGTCTATGGTAAACGTATTAACTACTCTAAGAAGTACAAAGCACATGACGAAAACAACGTTGCCAAAGAAGGCGATATTGTTCGGATTATGGAAACTCGTCCGCTTTCAGCTACAAAACGCTTCCGTCTTGTAGAAGTGGTAGAAGAAGCTGTCATTATCTAATCTTACCTGAAAGGAGAAAACTTAAATGATTCAAACAGAAACTCGTTTGAAAGTTGCTGACAACAGTGGTGCTCGCGAAATTTTGACAATCAAGGTTCTTGGTGGTTCAAAACGCAAATTCGCTAGCATTGGTGATGTCATCGTCGCATCTGTAAAACAAGCTACTCCTGGTGGTACGGTTAAAAAAGGTGACGTTGTAAAAGCGGTTGTCGTTCGTACTAAATCAGGTGCTCGTCGTAAAGATGGTTCATACATTAAATTCGACGAAAATGCAGCAGTGATTATCCGTGATGATAAAACTCCTCGCGGAACCCGTATCTTTGGCCCAGTTGCACGTGAATTGCGTGAAGGTGGCTTTATGAAGATTGTGTCACTTGCTCCAGAGGTACTTTAATAAAGAACAAACTAAGTCCCCTGTCTTTGGCTAGATAGGGTGCCCATCAGGGCGTAAGAAATCAAAGGAGAAACCAATGTTTGTAAAAACTGGCGATAAAGTTCGCGTGATTGCTGGCAAGGACAAAGGCGTTGAAGCCAAGGTTGTTGCCGCACTTCCAAAAGTGAATAAAGTGGTTGTTGAAGGTGTAAACATCATCAAGAAACACCAAAAACCTAATAATGAGAACCCTCAAGGTGCTATTGTAGAAAAAGAAGCGCCTATCCATGTATCAAATGTCCAAGTCTTGGATAAAAATGGTGTTGCAGGACGTGTTGGCTACAAGTTTGTAGATGGCAAAAAAGTTCGTTACAATAAAAAATCAGGCGAAGTGCTTGACTAATCACGAAGGAAAGGAGAAGTATAATGGCAAATCGTTTAAAAGAAAAATATCTTAATGAAGTAGTACCTGCTTTGACTGAAAAGTTCAACTACTCATCTGTTATGGCTGTGCCGAAAGTGGATAAAATCGTTTTGAACATGGGTGTCGGTGACGCTGTGTCAAATGCTAAAAACCTTGAAAAAGCTGCTGAAGAATTGGCTCTTATCTCAGGTCAAAAACCACTTATCACTAAAGCTAAAAAATCAATCGCCGGCTTCCGTCTTCGTGAAGGTGTAGCGATTGGTGCAAAAGTTACTCTTCGTGGTGAACGTATGTACGAATTCTTGGATAAATTGGTTTCAGTTTCACTTCCACGTGTACGTGACTTCCATGGTGTTCCAACAAAATCTTTTGATGGACGCGGGAACTACACACTTGGTGTGAAAGAACAATTGATTTTCCCAGAAATCAACTTTGATGACGTTGATAAGACTCGTGGTCTTGATATTGTTATCGTAACAACTGCTAACACTGATGAAGAGTCACGTGAATTGCTTACAGGCCTTGGAATGCCTTTTGCAAAATAATATAGGAGGTAAAACAAATGGCTAAAAAATCAATGATTGCTAAGAACAAACGCCCAGCTAAGTTCTCTACGCAAGCTTATACTCGTTGTGAAAAATGTGGCCGTCCACATTCCGTTTACCGCAAGTTTAAACTTTGCCGTGTTTGCTTCCGTGAATTAGCATACAAGGGACAAATCCCTGGCGTTACCAAAGCATCTTGGTAATTTAAGATATCAAGGGCGTCAAAACTCCAAGTGAAAATAGAAAACTTGACGAAGAAACTGAAGTTTCTAGGAAAGTTTATCTTTTTCACACAGAGTTTAGCCCGGGTTCAGTTGGGCTTGCCAATTTGAACACGAGCTACAGCTTTGGCAAAAAAGACCAATTTTCTTTGGAGCATCGCTCCTGCATCAAATTGCCTATTTTTGCTCTTGCTGTTACGCTCTTTGTATCATGTATTAACTAGCAAGTGCAACTTGCAAACTACTAGTAAGAGGAGAAAATTTAAATGGTTATGACTGATCCAATTGCAGACTTTTTAACACGTATTCGTAATGCGAATCAAGCAAAACACGAAGTACTTGAAGTACCTGCATCAAATATCAAAAAAGGGATTGCTGAAATTCTTAAACGCGAAGGTTTTGTAAAAAATGTTGAGTACATTGAAGATGACAAACAAGGGGTCATTCGTGTATTCCTTAAATACGGTCAAAATGGTGAAAAAGTTATTACTGGTTTGAAACGTATTTCAACACCAGGACTTCGTGTTTACAAAAAACGTGAAGATCTTCCAAAAGTCTTGAACGGTCTTGGGATTGCTATTATCTCAACGTCTGAAGGTTTGTTGACGGACAAGGAAGCGCGTCAAAAGAATGTAGGTGGAGAAGTAATCGCCTACGTTTGGTAAAATCAAGATACAGAGCTCGTAAAGAACAAAGCAAAATTAGGAAGTTGGGGCAGTTTGTTTGCGAACAAACCAACTTATCTATTTTGCACAGTTCTTAGAGCGTGTTCAATTTAGCTATTGAACTCAATAAGTATCTTTTAACCCCGTGAAAACTAGTCGCTCTGCGGCTTGATAATCTAACAGGAGAAAAATAACATGTCACGTATTGGTAATAAAGTTATTCCATTGCCTGCTGGTGTCGAATTGACAAACAAAGACAATGTTGTAACTGTAAAAGGACCTAAAGGAGAACTCACTCGTACGTTCTCTAAAGATATCGATATTCGAGTGGAAGGAACTGAAGTAACTCTTCACCGTCCAAACGATACAAAAGAAATGAAAACAATCCACGGAACAACTCGTGCCCTTTTGAACAACATGGTTCATGGTGTCTCAGAAGGTTTCAAGAAAGAACTTGAAATGCGTGGGGTTGGTTACCGTGCTCAACTTCAAGGAAAAAAACTTGTGCTTTCAGTTGGTAAATCTCATCCAGATGAAGTAGAAGCTCCTGAAGGTATTGCTTTTGAACTTCCAAATCCAACAACTATTGTTGTGAGTGGAATTTCAAAAGAAGTAGTAGGACAAACTGCTGCTTATATTCGTAGCTTGCGTTCTCCTGAACCATACAAAGGAAAAGGGATCCGCTACGTTGGTGAATTCGTTCGCCGTAAAGAAGGTAAAACTGGTAAATAATGTTATATGGTTGTTCTTCAACCAAAATATTGATTTCCAACTTTGTGCTTAGGCATACAATAAAATTAAGAGGTGAAAATTGTGATTTCGAAACCAGATAAAAACAAAGTCCGCCAAAAACGACACCGTCGTGTTCGCGGAAAACTCTCTGGAACTGCTGATCGCCCACGTTTGAACGTTTTCCGTTCTAATACAGGCATCTACGCTCAAGTAATTGATGACGTAGCGGGTGTAACGCTCGCAAGCGCTTCAACTCTTGACAAAGAAGTTTCAAAAGGAACTAAGACTGAACAAGCCGTTGTTGTTGGTAAACTCGTTGCTGAACGTGCAGTTGCTAAAGGTATTTCTGAAGTGGTGTTTGACCGCGGTGGATATCTCTATCACGGACGTGTAAAAGCTTTGGCTGATGCAGCTCGTGAAAACGGATTGAAATTCTAATAGGGAGGACACTAGAAAATGGCATTTAAAGACAATGCAGTTGAACTTGAAGAACGCGTAGTTGCGATTAACCGTGTTACTAAAGTTGTTAAAGGTGGACGTCGTCTTCGTTTTGCAGCTCTTGTAGTTGTCGGTGACCGCAATGGTCGTGTAGGCTTCGGTACTGGTAAAGCTCAAGAAGTACCAGAAGCAATTCGCAAGGCAGTTGAAGATGCGAAGAAAAACTTGATTGAGGTACCAATGATTGGTACAACTATTCCTCACGAAGTTCTTTCAGAATTCGGTGGAGCTAAAGTATTGTTGAAACCAGCTGTAGAAGGTTCTGGGGTTGCTGCTGGCGGTGCTGTTCGTGCCGTTATCGAATTGGCAGGTGTGGCAGATGTAACATCTAAATCACTTGGTTCTAATACTCCAATCAACATTGTTCGTGCAACTGTTGAAGGTTTGAAACAATTAAAACGCGCTGAAGAAGTTGCTGCTCTTCGTGGTATTTCAGTTTCTGACTTGGCATAAGAAAGGGGATCACATGGCTCAAATTAAAATTACTTTGACTAAGTCTCCAATCGGGCGTATTCCGTCACAACGCAAAACTGTTGTAGCACTCGGACTTGGCAAATTGAACAGCTCAGTTATTAAAGAAGATAACCCTGCAGTACGCGGAATGATTACTGCAGTATCACATTTGGTAACTGTTGAAGAAGTGAAATAAGTAATAATTTTGCTATCAAAACTTTAAATTGAAATAAATTAGGGGATGAGACACTTTTCTCAGCCCCTAAAACTAAATATATGTATAGGCGAGTTTATACTGAGGACACCTTTTCCTCAGTATAAGCGCTAGCATTTTACAAAAGAGGAGAAAATAATAATGAAACTTCATGAATTACAACCTGCTACAGGTTCTCGTAAAGTTCGCAACCGTGTTGGTCGCGGAACTTCATCTGGTAATGGTAAAACTTCTGGTCGTGGTCAAAAAGGCCAAAAAGCTCGTAGTGGTGGTAAAGTTCGTCTTGGTTTTGAGGGCGGACAAACACCATTGTTCCGTCGCATGCCAAAACGTGGTTTCTTAAACATCAATCGTAAAGAATATGCAATTGTCAATCTTGATCAATTGAATGTTTTTGAAGATGGAACAGAAGTAACTCCAGTTGTTCTTGTTGAAGCAGGAATTGTAAAAGCTGAAAAATCTGGTGTTAAGATTCTTGGTAATGGTGAATTAACGAAGAAATTGACTGTTAAAGCAGCTAAATTTTCTAAATCAGCCGAAGAAGCTATCACTGCTAAAGGTGGTTCAGCGGAAGTCATCTAAGTGGGGTGACCTATGTTTTTTAAACTATTAAAAGATGCATTAAAAATTAAACAAGTTCGTTCTAAAATTCTATTTACAATTTTCATTGTATTAGTATTTAGAATTGGAACGACGATTACTGTTCCGGGTGTTAATGCCAAAAGCTTGCAAGCGCTTAATGGGCTTTCCTTCCTAAATATGCTCAGTCTTGTATCAGGTAATGCTTTGCGGAATTTTTCAGTTTTTGCATTGGGAGTTAGTCCTTACATTACCGCTTCCATCGTTGTTCAATTGCTACAAATGGATATTTTACCTAAATTTGTAGAATGGGGAAAACAAGGCGAGGTTGGACGAAGAAAGTTAAATCAAGCAACGCGCTATATTTCCTTAGTTTTGGCATTTGTTCAATCTATTGGTATTACAGCAGGTTTCCATACCTTATCGAGTGCAAAATTAGTAGCAACACCTAACTGGCAAACGTATTTGCTAATTGGCTTTCTTTTAACAACGGGTTCTATGATTGTGACCTGGTTAGGGGAGCAAATTACAGATAAAGGGTATGGTAATGGTGTTTCTATGATTATCTTTGCAGGTATCGTAGCAGCAATCCCAGGAATGATTAAAAGTATATATGTAGACTACTTTGTTAATATACCGAGCAGTCGTATTACTTCATCTATCATTTTTGTTACTATTCTGATTATAGCCGTTTTACTTATTGTTTACTTTACAACATTCGTTCAACAGGCAGAATATAAAATTCCAATTCAGTATACAAAAATTGCTCAAGGGGCGCCTTCTAGTTCATATCTTCCTTTAAAAGTCAATCCGGCTGGTGTTATTCCGGTTATCTTTGCAAGTTCAATCACAGCCGCACCTGCAGCTATCTTCCAATTCTTGACAGCTACAGGCCACAACGCACAGTGGGTTCGAGTGGCACAGTCCTTGTTTGCAACCACAACGGCAAGTGGAATTGCGATGTATGCGCTCTTGATTATTTTGTTTACATTTTTCTATACATTTGTACAAATCAATCCAGAGAAAACAGCAGAAAATTTGCAAAAGAGTGGTGCTTATATCCATGGCGTACGTCCTGGTAAAGGTACAGAGGAATACATGTCCAAGTTGCTTCGTCGCTTGGCAACAGTTGGTTCACTTTTCTTAGGCTTTATTTCGATTTTACCGATTTTGGCCAAGGATTTGTTTGGATTGACAGATGCTGTTGCTTTGGGTGGTACTAGTTTGTTGATTATTATTGCGACTGGTATTGAAGGAATGAAACAACTTGAAGGTTATCTTCTAAAGAGAAAATATACTGGCTTTATGAATACAACAGAATAGAAATAAAGTAAAGATAGATAGTTTATACTTGAAAAGCAATTTGCGTTAAGTAACGAACGCAATAGTTGATGGTGAAAATGAATTTTTGTTTTTTATCATAAATTGACTATGTTGCGGGGTGGGAGAGCAAATCGAAAATCATAGATTTTCTGAAGCCTGTCCCACTCTTTCTATTTTGTTTAAAAACAAAAAAGGAGAAGGATTATGAATCTTTTGATTATGGGCTTGCCAGGTGCAGGCAAGGGAACACAAGCGGCCAAAATCGTTGAGGAATTTGGTATTGCGCATATCTCAACAGGGGATATGTTCCGTGCAGCTATGGCTAACCAAACTGAAATGGGTGTACTTGCTAAATCATATATTGATAAAGGCGAATTGGTACCTGATGAAGTGACCAATGGAATTGTTAAAGAACGATTAGCACAAGCTGATATCAAGGAAAAAGGCTTTTTGTTAGATGGGTACCCACGGACTATTGAGCAAGCTCATGCGTTAGATGAGATTTTGACTGACCTTGATCTTGTTTTGGATGGTGTTATCAATATTGATGTAGATCCGAATAGTCTACTAGAGCGCTTGAGTGGACGGATTATTCATAAAAAAACGGGGGAAACTTTCCATAAAGTATTTAATCCACCGGCAGATTATAATGAAGAAGATTATTACCAACGTGAAGATGATAAACCAGAGACTGTGAAACGTCGCTTGGATGTTAATATCGCTCAAGGAGCACCAATTATTGAACATTATCGTTCTCAAAATTTGGTTTATGATATTCGAGGGAATCAAGAGATTGGTGACGTATTCAAAGACATTGAAAAAGTCTTGATGAATTTGAAATAAAAGCGTTTTTCGAGCTTGCAATATTTGACAAGTAGTGATACAATAAGTTAGTCTGACTTATAATTGTTACCTCTGTATTCAGAGGGACAAATCGAAATTTAGGGGGGTGCTTTTGCGTGGCAAAAGACGATGTGATTGAAGTTGAAGGCAAAGTAGTCGATACAATGCCGAATGCAATGTTTACGGTTGAACTTGAAAATGGACATCAGATTTTAGCAACAGTTTCTGGTAAAATTCGTAAAAACTATATTCGTATTTTAGCGGGAGACCGTGTTACTGTCGAGATGAGTCCGTATGATTTGACACGTGGACGGATCACCTACCGCTTTAAATAATCGAAATACTTGGAGGGATAAGAAATGAAAGTAAGACCATCGGTCAAACCAATTTGCGAATATTGTAAAGTTATTCGTCGTAATGGTCGTGTTATGGTGATTTGCCCCGCAAATCCAAAGCACAAACAACGTCAAGGATAATAGAAAGGAGAAAAAATGGCTCGTATTGCTGGAGTTGATATTCCAAATGACAAACGTGTAGTTGTTTCACTCACTTATGTATACGGCATCGGTCTTCCAACATCTAAGAAAATTTTAGCAGCTGCTGGAGTTTCAGAAGATATCCGTGTCAAAGATTTGACATCTGATCAGGAAGATGCAATCCGTCGTGAAGTGGATGCAATCAAAGTGGAAGGTGATCTTCGCCGTGAAGTAAACTTAAACATCAAACGTTTAATGGAAATTGGTTCATATCGCGGAATCCGTCATCGTCGTGGACTTCCTGTTCGTGGACAAAACACTAAGAACAATGCTCGCACTCGTAAAGGGAAAGCTGTTGCGATTGCTGGCAAGAAAAAATAATATAAGGAGGTAAAAAGTCTTGGCTAAACCAACACGTAAACGTCGTGTGAAGAAAAATATCGAATCTGGTATTGCTCATATTCACGCTACATTTAACAACACTATTGTTATGATTACTGATGTGCATGGTAACGCAATTGCTTGGTCATCTGCTGGTGCTCTTGGATTTAAAGGTTCTCGTAAATCTACACCATTTGCTGCCCAAATGGCATCTGAAGCTGCCGCAAAATCTGCACAAGAACACGGTCTTAAATCAGTTGAAGTTACTGTTAAAGGTCCAGGCTCTGGTCGTGAGTCAGCTATTCGTGCTCTTGCTGCCGCTGGTCTTGAAGTAACAGCTATTCGTGATGTGACTCCTGTACCACACAATGGTGCTCGTCCTCCAAAACGTCGCCGTGTATAATCATAAACCTTTACACTGCTTTTCGTTTAAGAGGGAGTAACTAAATGATTGAGTTTGAAAAACCAAATATAACAAAAATTGATGAAAATAAAGATTACGGCATATTTGTAGTAGAGCCACTAGAACGTGGTTATGGTACAACGCTGGGGAACTCACTTCGTCGTGTACTTCTTGCATCTCTACCAGGTGCGGCAGTAACGTCTATCAATATTGAAGGTGTATTGCACGAATTTGATACAGTTCCAGGTGTCCGTGAAGATGTGATGCAAATCATTCTAAATATTAAAGGAATTGCTGTAAAATCTTACGTCGAAGGCGAAAAGACAATTGAACTGGATGTTGAAGGCCCTGCAGAAGTTACTGCTGGCGATATTTTAACAGATAGTGATATTGAAATTGTAAACCCTAATCATTATCTTTTTACAATCGGTGAAGGAGCTAGCTTAAAAGCTGTCATGACTGTAAACACAGGTCGTGGTTATGTGCCGGCCGATGAAAATAAAAAAGATGATGCCCCAGTAGGAACGCTTGCGGTAGATTCAATCTATACGCCAGTGAAAAAAGTTAATTACCAAGTTGAACCAGCTCGCGTTGGTAGCAATGATAATTTCGACAAATTAACTCTTGAAATTATGACGGACGGAACGATTATTCCTGAAGATGCTTTGGGGCTTTCTGCACGTATTTTAACAGAACATCTAGATTTGTTCACTAATTTGACTGAAATGGCCAAATCTGCTGATGTAATGAAAGAAACAGAGAAAGTTTCAGATGATCGTGTATTGGATCGTACAATTGAAGAATTAGATTTGTCAGTTCGTTCATACAATTGTTTGAAACGAGCCGGTATCAATACAGTATTTGATTTGACAGAAAAAACTGAGCCTGAAATGATGAAAGTAAGAAACTTAGGACGTAAGAGTCTTGAAGAAGTAAAAGTAAAACTTGCAGATCTCGGTCTTGGATTAAAAAACGATAAATAAAGGAGGAAAACATGGCTTACCGTAAACTAGGACGCACTAGCTCACAACGTAAAGCAATGCTTCGCGATTTGACCACTGACTTGATTATCAATGAAGCAATTGTTACAACAGAAGCTCGTGCTAAGGAAATCCGAAAAACAGTTGAAAAAATGATTACTTTGGGTAAACGTGGTGATTTGCACGCTCGTCGTCAAGCAGCTGCTTTTGTACGTAATGAAATTGCATCAGAAAACTATGATGAAGAAACAGAAAAGTATACTTCAACTACTGCTCTTCAAAAATTATTTTCTGATTTAGCTCCGCGTTATGCAGAACGTAATGGTGGATATACTCGTATTCTTAAAACTGAACCACGGCGTGGAGATGCAGCACCAATGGCAATCATTGAATTAGTGTAATTTTTATCAATTTTGTTGAGTGTTATGATGATGGAGTAATATTACTCTTAGTCTAGCTCTGGTCTACCGCTAGGATTTTTCCTAGCGGAAACACTCATCTTATGATAATAAACGTAGACGCTTGTTTACGAAATTGCTTTTCGCATAAAAGCAATTTCGTAAGCAGGCGTTTTTTGTGAACTGTAATGGATGATGAGAAGCTCGAAAAAGGGCCATATTGTGTTTTCCTTTTTAATGTTTAGCGTGATGAAAACATACTTCTTAAAATTTAAAAGGTTTTGAAAGCTAAAACCCTGACGTTTGATGTCTTTGCTAAGCATTGTTTTGACTTCTAGTTTAGCGTTAGAAGTAAGGAAGTTCATGGCATTAGTAATATGGTTTTGATAACTTTGCTAATATTTTTAGATTCTCTGGAAAATTTGAAGAAGCTTCGTATCATTGTTTGTATTTAGTTATTGAGGATTATACTGATTTTTTGAGTTTCATAATCCTGAACAATAAAAGTTAGCTTGGCTTTCTGATAAGAGAATATCAGTACAATAGGCTACTTTTGTTTAAACTGAATGTGGTTGAGTTTACGATAACAGTAGACGTTGAAGAGTCTAAGAGTTAGAAGCGATGCCAGGTTTTTTTAGTAAGAACTGAGAAATCTTTTTTCTGAGCAGTTCTGAGATTGGGCAGTTTTTCTTAATGACATTGGTCTCGGAGATAGTTGCTTTATGACAAATGACAAGTTTTACACCGAC
>NZ_JAQFJE010000003.1:0-331348 GCF_030439945.1 Streptococcus sp. SI1 | reverse complement strand
TACTCAGTAGTTAAGTGACGATAGCCTAGGAGATACACCTGTACCCATGCCGAACACAGTAGTTAAGCCCTAGAACGCCGGAAGTAGTTGGGGGTTGCCCCCTGTGAGATATGGTAGTCGCTTAGCATTGATCCGGCATAGCTCAGTTGGTAGTAGCGCATGACTGTTAATCATGATGTCGTAGGTTCGAGTCCTACTGCCGGAGTTGTATATAAATTAAATCACTAGAGTTAATAGTAACTAAATAAACCGATTCCCAAATGTTTAACTTTTGAGGGTTGGTTTATTTAGTTTTTTTATTTATGTGACTTTTAGTCTTGCATTGAGAGATGTGAAATGTGGAGATTATCTGGGTTGATGGGTAGCACTACTTTTATCAAAAAGTTCCAATGACAATACATAATCTTGTTGAAGTGTACTGCAAAATATAATATGAAGTTGACAATACGTTAGAAGCAAAATTTGACAGACTAAAAGCCAGTGTCTTAAACACTGGCTGATAATAGGAAGGTATGGCTCTGATCTAAGTGACCTAAGCATTTCGTTGTGCGGGTGCTTAGAATGTGAGATTTGACCGAGAAATCTTTCTGTCAAGTTCTTATGTAAAAAATGCTTTGTATAATGCTTTAATAGCAGCTTTTTCTTGTTCGGAATTAATGACAATCATGATAGAAACTTCACTAGATCCTTGTGAAATCATTTGGATATTAATGTGATTATCTGATAATGCTTTTGTAGCGGTAGCGGTCAAACCAATGTGGCTTTTCATTTTTTCGCCGACAATCATAATGATTGAAAGATCATGTTCAATTTCTGCGTGGTCGACCTCTAATTTTTGTCTTAATTGGCGAAGAATCTCCTCTTCTTTAATGGGGGTCAACTCACGATCTCGAAGGATGATGGAGAGATCGTCAATACCAGTAGGCATATGCTCCCAACGGATATTTAGGTCTTCTAAGATTTGCAGAACCTTTCGACCAAAACCTATTTCACGGTTCATGAGGTATTTAGACATGTTGATGCTGGTGAAATGGGCATCTGCAGCGATACCTACCACAGGAATATCCCCGTTGCTATGCTTTAAAACAATTGTTGTTCCAGGATGAGTAGGGTTATTTGTATTTTTAATAACGAGTGGAATTTTTCCACGGTAAGCTGGAATGAGTGCTTCGTCATGTAATACAGTAAAACCTGCATAAGCTAATTCACGCATTTCACGATAGGTTAATTCTGGAATGGAATGTGGCTTGTGAATAATACCAGGATGAGCTGCAAAAATACCATCAACATCTGTGAAATTTTCATAGAGATCGGCTTTTATTCCCGCGGCAATAATGGAGCCAGTAATATCTGATCCACCACGCGAAAAAGTACAAATCTGGTTGTCTTTTGTTACTCCGAAAAATCCTGGTATAATCAATACTTCATCGGATTCATTTAATTCTTCAATTTTATCATAACTAGAGGGGAGGAGTCGTGCATTTCCTGGTTCGCTGGATACAATGAGCCCAGCTTCTCTGGGATGAACATAGCGTGCATTTATGCCATTTTGGGAGAAATAGGCTGCAATAAGTTTCGCATTATTATTTTCACCTGCGGCAAGAAAAGTATCATACAAGAATTTATTATTTTCGATAGGAAGGCTTGCGAGCTTTTGGATACTTTTTGAAATTCTTTCTAGAATATTTGGCTTGAGCTCCAGTTCTATCGCCATGTCTTGATAGCGCTGAATAATCCATTGTTGATGTTTTGTTACGTCATTACCAGCAACATAGTCTCGATAATATTTAATGAGGGCATCTGTTACCTTTGTATCTTGCGCGCTTCGTTTTCCGGGAGCAGATACAATCACAAAACGCCGTTCAGAATCTTCTTTGATAATCTGTAATACTTTTGCTAATTGAGCAGCGGAGGCAAGTGAGCTTCCTCCAAATTTAACAACTTTCATAACCTCTCCTATTGGCTGATTGTTTAAATTATAGCAAAATTCTGAAATCTTTTCAAATTTGTTGGTGCTTACTTGCTAAAGAAAAGAATTTATGTTAGAATATTATAAATTATTTGACAGTCAAATAATTTAATTGACAAAGAAAATGATTATCGGAGGCAAGTTAATGCAATTTGGAAATATTTTATATAGTGTCAATGATGGTGTTGCAACATTAACTTTAAATCGCCCAGAGGTTTCCAATGGATTTAATATTCCCATGTGTGAAGAAATTTTAACGACTATAAAAATGGTTTCTGAAGATGAATCAATTCAAATACTGCTTATCAATGCAAATGGGAAAGTCTTTTCTGTTGGAGGCGATTTGGCAGAAATGCAACGTGCAGTAGAAGCGGATGATATTCAATCGTTGGTAAAAATAGCTGAGTTAGTAAATGAAATTTCTTACGAAATGAAGCGAATGCCTAAACCAATTATAATGAGTGTAGATGGACCAGTTGCTGGTGCGGCAGCTAATATGGTGATAGCTGCAGATTTCTGCATTGCAACAGAGCGTTCTCGCTTTATTCAAGCTTTTGTGGGAGTTGGTCTTGCTCCAGATGCGGGAGGATTGTATTTACTTGCAAGAGCTATTGGTGTAACGAGAGCGACACAATTAGCAATGACGGGTGAGCCATTAAATGCTGAAAAAGCTTTAAATTATGGACTTTTATATAAAGTTTGTGAGGCTGAAAAGTTAGAAATTACCACGAACCAGTTGATTAAAAAGTTAAAACGCCATTCACTCAACTCTTATCGGGCTATTAAAGAATTAGTATGGAAGAGTTTATTTACTGGTTGGGAAGAGTATGCAAAACTCGAACTGCATTTGCAGAAAACTTTAGCTTTCACAGAGGATTTCAAAGAAGGGGTTCGGGCTTATGCTGAAAAGCGTCGACCAAAATTTTCTGGAAAGTAAAAAAGTAGTTGCAATTTATTTTGATATCTGATATACTTTTTTAGTCAAATGTTTTGATAGTAAAAGTTTTTGTTAGAGGAGGATAGATTTTTGGATTACCAATTGGTCAATGATTATTTAACATCTATTTTCAATAATGTATTGGTTATTGAAGAATCTAGTTTGCGAGGCAGTCGCTTCAAGGATATCTCTATCAAAGAAATGCACACGATTGATGTTGTTGGAAAAAATCCCGATGCGACTCCCAGTAGTGTTGCAAGGGAATTGATGGTTACACTAGGAACCGTAACGACTAGCTTGAATAACCTTGAAAGAAAAGGTTATATTGAACGGATACGTTCAGAAGTTGATCGTCGTGTAGTTCATCTAAATTTGACAAAAAATGGTCGCCTAATTTATCGTTTGCATAGAAGATTCCACAAGAGAATGGTTGAGAGAATCATTGAAGGAATGGATGCAGAAGAGATGAAGGTCATGGGGAAGGGTTTAAATAATCTGTATCATTTTCTAGAGGATTTGAAATAATGAACTATGCTAAAATTAGTCAAGTTGCTCATTATGCTCCGAGTCAGGTGGTTACAAATGATGATTTGGCAAAAATCATGGATACGAGCGATGAATGGATTTCAAGTCGAACGGGAATAAAGCGTCGTCATCTGTCACGAACGGAGTCAACGAGTGATTTGGCTACTAAAGTGGCAAATCAATTGTTGAAAAAGGCGAAGATAAGTGCAGATGCACTAGACTTTATCATTGTGGCAACTATTACCCCAGACTCTATGATGCCTTCAACGGCTGCACGAGTTCAAGCAAATATTGGTGCCCATCATGCCTTTGCATTTGATTTGACAGCAGCTTGTAGCGGCTTTATTTTTGCCCTGTCGATGGCTGAGAAGTTAATTTCCTCAGGTCGTTATCAGAAAGGCCTTGTTATAGGAAGTGAAACTTTATCAAAAGTCCTTGACTGGTCTGATCGATCAACTGCAGTTCTTTTCGGTGATGGTGCTGGTGGAGTTTTACTAGAGAATTCAGAGCAGCAGCGTTTTTTAGCTGAGCATCAATATACAGACGGTTCTCGTGGCGATAGCTTGACTTGTGGTAGAATTGGTTTATCTTCGCCCTATTCTGAAAAGGAAGCAGCAGCACCTTATCTGACGATGGAAGGTCGTAAAATTTTTGATTTTGCTATTCGAGATGTGGCAGAATCTATTAAAAATACGATTGAATCTAGTGGTGTTCAAGTTGAGGATATTGACTATCTATTACTGCACCAGGCGAATATTCGCATTTTAGATAAAATGGCGAAGAAGATTGGTGTAGCAAGGGAAAAACTCCCTGCAAATATGATGGAATACGGGAATACGAGTGCAGCAAGCATTCCAATTCTTTTATCCGAGTGTGTTGAAAAGGGGCTGATTCACCTAGATGGCAGCCAAACAGTTTTGCTGTCAGGCTTCGGTGGAGGTTTGACATGGGGCGCACTTATTGTTACAATTTAGTTATTATGTGGTAATCACATGAATATAAATATTTATTTTTAAAGGAGTCTATCATGGCAGTATTTGAAAAAGTACAAGAAATTATTGTAGAAGAACTTGGCAAGGAACCTTCAGAAGTTACTCTTGAGTCAACTTTTGATGACCTTGACGCAGATTCATTGGATTTGTTCCAAGTTATCTCAGAAATTGAAGATGCATTCGATATTCAAATTGAAACCGAAGAAGGATTGAACACAGTTGGTGACTTAGTTGCCTATGTTGAAGAAAAAACAAAATAAAAAGTTGAAACGGGGCTGAGATAAGATTCTCGCCCTCTTTTGAAAAAGGTATTGAGGTAGGCAGTAAAAGTGGGCTGTATAACCGATTTTCTTTTGAGAAAAGATCAATAGACAGTCATTTTTGCTGGGGTGAAACAATAAAATCTATGGTTAGATGATATGTTTCACTCCCTCTTGTTTAGGTAATAGTTTGACTTTCAAAGTATACAAATACTTAGATTGAAGTAATTGAGCCATTACTTAAGCAATATGAAGGGAAGGTATTATGGAAACACGTGTTACAGAATTATTGAATATAAAATATCCTATTTTCCAGGGGGGGATGGCCTGGGTTGCTGATGGTGACTTGGCTGGTGCAGTTTCTAAAGCTGGAGGTCTTGGAATTATTGGAGCTGGTAATGCACCAAAAGAAGTTGTTAAAGCCAATATTGATAAGATAAAATCATTGACAGATAAGCCTTTTGGTGTCAATATTATGCTTTTGTCTCCTTTTGTGGAAGATATTGTTAACTTGGTGATTGAAGAAGGTGTTAAAGTAGTAACGACTGGCGCTGGAAATCCAAGTAAATATATGACTCGTTTCCATGATGCAGGTATTACAGTTATTCCAGTAGTACCTAGTGTAGCATTGGCTAAGCGAATGGAAAAGATTGGCGCAGATGCAGTTATTGCTGAAGGGATGGAAGCAGGAGGTCATATCGGAAAATTGACTACAATGACCTTAGTTCGTCAAGTTGTTGAAGCGATTGATATCCCTGTGATTGCAGCAGGAGGGATTGCCGATGGTCATGGTGCTGCGGCGGGCTTTATGCTTGGTGCAGAAGCTGTTCAAGTAGGAACGCGTTTCGTTGTTGCAAAAGAGTCAAATGCGCATCAAAATTATAAGAATATGATTCTGAAGGCTCGGGATATTGATACAACCATTTCTGCTCAACATTTTGGTCATGCGGTACGAGCTTTAAAAAATAAACTAACTAGAGAATTTGATCAAGCAGAAAAGGATGCGTTTAAACAAGAAAATCCAGACTTATCTGTTTTTGAGAATTTAGGCGCGGGTGCTCTGGCAAATGCAGTTGTTCGGGGTGATGTTGAGCATGGTTCTGTTATGTCAGGACAAATTGCGGGGCTTGTTAGCAAAGAAGAGACAGTTGAAGAAATTTTGAAGGATATATACTACGGCGCAGCAGAGGTAATCCAAAAAGAGGCTAGCCGTTGGGCAGGAGTAATTGGAAATGACTAAAACAGCCTTTCTATTTGCAGGTCAGGGAGCTCAGTATTTGGGAATGGCTCGTGACCTTTATGATCAGTACAATGTAGTGCGAGCAACTTATGATGAAGCAAGCCAAGTATTAGGTTATAATATAAGAAATTTAATTGATCGTGAGGAAGAAAAACTCAATCAGACACGGTATACTCAGCCAGCGATTTTGACGACTTCTGTGGCTATTTATCGGTTATTGCAGGAGAAAGGAATACAAGCTGCCATAGTAGCGGGTCTTTCTCTTGGAGAATACTCTGCTATGGTAGCCGCTGGTGCTTTGGAGTTTACAACGGCGGTTGATTTGGTGGCAAAGCGTGGTGTTTTTATGGAGGAGGCAGCTCCTGCTGGCTCGGGTAAAATGGTTGCGGTTTTAAATGCTGATTTGGCTACGATTGAAACGGCCTGTCAAGAGGCTAGTCGGCTGGGAATTGTATCACCAGCAAACTATAATACACCTAGCCAGATTGTTATTGGCGGTGAAGTTAAAGCGGTTGACAAAGCTGTTGAATTGTTAAAAGAAGCTGGCGTGAAACGTTTGATTCCACTCAAAGTTTCTGGCCCATTTCATACAGCTTTGTTAAAGCCAGCTAGTGATAAATTGTCAAAAGTTTTAGCAACAGTCGAATTTACTGATTTTAAACTCCCTTTGGTAGGAAATACAGAAGCAACTATCATGGAACAAGGGCGGATTAAGGAACTGTTAACTCGTCAAGTTATGGAACCGGTTCGTTTTTATGATAGTATCGCAACAATGAAAAATTCAGGTGTAACGGATTTTATTGAAATTGGTCCAGGTAAGGTTCTGTCTGGTTTTATTAAAAAAATCGATAAATCAATGAAGATGGCTCAAGTAGAAGATATAACTAGCTTGTCTGTTCTTCTAGAAAAAAAGGAATAGGTATGGAACTTAAAGGAAAAAATGTTTTTATAACTGGTTCAACACGTGGCATTGGACTTGCAATGGCTCATAAGTTTGCAAGCTTAGGTGCCAACATTATTTTAAATGGTCGCCGTGAGATTGGTGAGGAGCTCATTTCTGAATTTTCAGATTATGGAGTTCAAGTGATTCCGATATCTGGTGATGTATCAGATAGTACAGATGCTAAGCGAATGGTAGAGGAAGCTATTGAAAAACTTGGAAGCGTGGATATTCTGGTCAATAATGCTGGTATCACAAAAGATAAACTTATGTTGAAATTAACTGAGGAAGATTTTGAACAGGTTTTGAAAGTGAATCTTGTTGGTGCTTTTAATATGACGCAAGCGGTTTTGAAGCCAATGACAAAAGCTCGTCAGGGTGCTATTATCAATGTATCTAGTGTTGTCGGCTTGATTGGGAATGTCGGTCAAGCAAATTATGCAGCTTCTAAAGCAGGGCTTATTGGTTTCACTAAATCTGTAGCGCGTGAGGTAGCAGCTCGTAATGTACGAGTAAATGCTATTGCACCAGGCATGATTGAGTCGGATATGACTGATGTTTTGTCTGATAAAGTAAAAGAAGCTACACTGGCTCAGATTCCAATGAAGCGCTTTGGTAATACCAGCGAAGTGGCAGAAGTGGCGACCTTTCTAGCCCGTCAAGAGTATTTAACAGGACAAGTTATTGCTATTGATGGTGGCTTAGCCATGTAATGATAAATTAAGTTGGACAAAAACAGAAAGTTTTGAAGAGATATTTTTCTTAGCTATAAATCAGAATAAAGGAGTTCGATATGAAACTAAATCGAGTTGTTGTAACAGGGTATGGTTTGACTTCTCCCATTGGGAACACACCTGAAGAATTTTGGAATAGTTTGAAAGAAGGAAAGATTGGAATTGGGCCAATCACAAAGTTTGATAATAGTGATTTTGCAGTTCACAATGCTGCAGAAATTCAGGATTTTCCTTTTGATAAATATTTCATTAAAAAAGATACTAATCGATTTGATGATTATTCCCTTTATGCTCTTTATGCTTCCCAAGAAGCTATAAATGCTGCTAAATTAGATGTTGAAACAATCAATCGTGAGCGTTTTGGTGTCATTGTGGCATCAGGAATTGGGGGAATTAAAGAAATTGAAGATCAGGTTCTTCGTTTGCATGCAAAAGGTCCAAGACGTGTTAAACCAATGACGCTACCAAAAGCTTTACCGAATATGGCGGCGGGAAATGTTGCGATGCGCTTTGGTGCAAATGGAGTTTGTAAATCTATTAATACGGCGTGTGCTTCATCCAATGATGCGATTGGCGATGCTTTCCGTTCTATTAAATTTGGTTTCCAAGATGTCATGTTAGTTGGAGGTTCGGAATCTTCCATTACACCATTTGCTATCGCTGGTTTCCAAGCTTTGACAGCTTTATCTACAACTGAAGATCCAACTCGTGCCTCTATTCCCTTTGATAAAGATCGGAATGGGTTTGTTATGGGGGAAGGTTCAGGTATGTTGGTGCTGGAAAGTTTGGAACACGCTGAAAAACGTGGAGCAACGATTTTAGCAGAAATTGTTGGTTATGGTAATACTTGTGATGCTTATCATATGACCTCCCCACATCCAGAAGGAGCTGGTGCGATTAAGGCGATGAAAATGGCGCTTGAGGAAGCTGAAATTCACCCTTCAGATATTGCTTATGTGAATGCTCATGGAACTTCTACACAAGCTAATGAAAAAGGTGAAAGTCAGGCAATTGTTGCTGTTTTAGGAAAAGAAGTGCCAGTTTCCTCCACAAAGTCCTTTACAGGTCATTTACTTGGAGCAGCTGGAGCTGTTGAAGCTATTGCAACTATTGAAGCGATGCGTCATAGCTTTGTACCAATGACTGCGGGGACACAAGAACTCTCAGACTACATGGAGGCAAATGTTATCTATGGTCAAGGGAAAGAGTATGATATTCCTTATGCTATCTCAAACACTTTTGGTTTTGGTGGGCATAATGCGGTTCTTGCATTCAAGCGCTGGGAGGCTTAAATGAATATCAATGAAATCAAAGATTTGATGGCTCAATTTGACCAATCAAGTTTACGCGAATTTTCTTATAAAAATCAAAGTGATGAATTAACGTTTAGCAAGAATGATAAACCATTTGAATCATGTACTCAGCCTTCAGAAGAGTCAACAGCGAAGACCAATCTTGTCTCACCAGTAGAAGTTGCTCAGTCAACTACTGCTTCGATTGTAGAGGAAACGGTTAGTCCAGAAGCGCCAACAGCTGAAGGTGATGTTGTAGAAAGTCCTTTGGTTGGGGTAGCTTATTTAGCTGCTGGTCCGGATAAGCCACCGTTTGTATCAGTTGGTGATCAAGTAAAAAAAGGTCAGACCTTGATGATTATTGAGGCCATGAAAGTAATGAACGAAGTGCCATCACCTAAAGACGGTCTGGTTACAGAAATTCTGGTCCAAAATGAAGAAATGGTTGAATTTGGGAAAGGGCTGGTACGCATTAAATGATTGATATCAATGCAATAAAAGAAGCACTTCCTCACCGCTACCCGATGCTTTTGGTAGATCGCGTTTTGGAAGTCAGTGAAGATGAAATTGTCGCTCTTAAAAATGTGACAATTAATGAGCCTTTCTTTAACGGACATTTTCCTCAGTATCCTGTTATGCCTGGCGTTCTCATTATGGAAGCTTTGGCTCAGACTGCTGGTGTCTTGGAATTGTCTAAAGAAGAAAACAAAGGTAAGCTAGTCTTTTATGCTGGTATGGATAAGGTCAAGTTCAAGAGACAAGTTGTTCCAGGTGACCAGCTTATCATGACTGCTAAATTCGTCAAACGTCGTGGAACAATTGCTGTTGTGGAAGCTAAAGCAGAAGTTGACGGGAAATTGGCAGCAAGTGGTACTTTAACTTTTGCACTCGGACAATAAAAAGGAGATTTCACCATGTTTCGTAAGATTTTAATTGCCAACCGTGGGGAAATTGCGGTTAGAATTATTCGAGCGGCCAGAGAATTAGGAATTACGACAGTAGCAGTTTATTCAAAAGCTGACAAAGAGGCCCTTCATACCTTATTGGCAGATGAGGCGGTTTGCATTGGTCCAGCGAAGTCAACGGAGTCTTATCTTAATATGAATGCAGTTCTTTCTGCTGCAGTTTTGACTGGGGCAGAGGCGATTCATCCTGGTTTTGGCTTTTTGAGTGAGAATTCTAAATTTGCGACCATGTGCGAGGAAGTTGGGATTAAATTTATCGGTCCTTCTGGAGCAGTTATGGATTTAATGGGTGATAAAATCAATGCGCGTGCGCAGATGATTAAAGCAAATGTTCCAGTTATTCCAGGGTCTGACGGTGAAGTTCATACGCCAGAAGAAGCACTTGCGATTGCAGAAAAAATTGGCTATCCAGTCATGCTCAAAGCTTCCGCTGGTGGTGGTGGTAAAGGTATTCGGAAGGTTGAAAGGGCAGAAGATTTAGTAGCTGCCTTTGAATCAGCTTCCACTGAAGCCAAAGCAGCTTTCGGAAATGGTGCTATGTACATGGAACGGGTTATTTACCCAGCTCGGCATATTGAAGTTCAAATTTTGGCTGACCAACATGGTCATGTCGTTCACTTAGGTGAACGCGACTGTTCGCTTCAAAGAAATAATCAAAAAGTGTTAGAAGAAAGCCCGTCGGTTGCAATTGGTAAGACCCTTCGTTGTCAAATTGGTGAAGCTGCTGTACGAGCTGCTCAATCTGTTGGCTATGAAAATGCAGGGACGATTGAATTTTTGTTTGACGAAGGAAAAAGAGAATTTTATTTCATGGAAATGAATACTCGAGTTCAAGTTGAACATCCGATAACAGAATTTGTAACAGGGATCGATATTGTTAAGGAACAGATAAAAATCGCTGCGGGGCAAGAGCTAGCTTTTAATCAAGAAGATATACATATAACGGGACACGCTATTGAATGTCGAATCAATGCTGAAAACCCTGCCTTCAACTTTGCACCAAGTCCAGGAAAGATTTCCAATCTTTATTTGCCAAGTGGTGGTGTGGGGCTGCGTGTAGATTCAGCAGTTTATCCAGGTTATACGATTCCACCTTATTATGATAGTATGATTGCCAAAATTATTGTGCATGGTGAAAATCGTTTTGATGCACTAATGAAGATGCAACGCGCACTCTATGAATTAGAAATTGATGGTGTTGTGACAAATAGCAGATTTCAATTGGATTTGATTTCAGATTCACATGTCATCGCTGGAGACTATGATACAGCTTTTCTTATGGAGAAATTTTTACCAGCTTATCAAAAGAAAAATTAGAGGAGTAAAGATATAGATCATGGCTTTGTTTTCTAAAAAGGATAAATATATTCGTATCAATCCCAATCGTTCAAGTCGTGAGGTGCCTCAAGCAAAGCCTGAGTTTCCCGATGAATTATTTTCAAAATGCCCAGGATGTAAACATATCATTTACCAAAAAGATTTAGGGAGTGAACGTATTTGTCCACAGTGTGGTTATACGTTTCGTATTTCAGCTTTTGAACGTCTCAATTTGACAGTAGATGCCAATAGCTTTGAGGAATTATTTACCGGAATTGAAACGACAGATCCGTTGGATTTTCCAAATTATCGTGAAAAATTGAAAAAAATTCGCGCAAAAACAGGTTTGGATGAAGCAGTACTGACAGGAATTGCAACAATTGACGGACAAACGACTGCTTTGGGAATCATGGATTCAAACTTTATCATGGCTTCTATGGGAACAGTTGTTGGAGAGAAAATTACCCGCCTTTTTGAATATGCAACAGAACACCAGTTGCCAGTTACGCTGTTCACAGCTTCTGGTGGCGCTCGTATGCAAGAAGGAATTATGAGTTTGATGCAAATGGCTAAGGTGTCTGCAGCTGTGAGGCGTCATTCTAATGCTGGTTTATTTTATTTGACAGTTTTAACTGATCCAACAACAGGTGGAGTGACGGCTTCATTTGCTATGGAGGGAGACATCATCTTGGCTGAAACTCAAGCGCTGATTGGCTTTGCAGGTCGTCGAGTGATTGAAACCACTGTCCGCGAAAAATTGCCAGACGATTTTCAAAAAGCAGAATTTCTGCTTGAGCATGGTTTTGTTGATGCCATTGTCAAGCGCTTGGAATTGCGTTCCACCATTGCTAGACTGCTTGCTTTCCATGGAGGTAAACAATGACGAATATTACTCGAATTATTAAAGAAGCACGAGATCAGGCGCGGTTGACAGCTTTGGATTTTGCACAAGGAATTTGTGAAGATTTTATTGAATTGCATGGAGATCGCTCTTTCCGAGATGACGGGGCAGTAATTGGTGGTATTGGAATCTTGAATGGCCAGCCCATCACTGTTGTTGGGATCCAAAAGGGACGCAATTTACAGGATAATTTACAACGTAATTTTGGTCAGCCTCATCCAGAAGGGTATCGGAAGGCACTTCGTTTGATGAAGCAGGCAGAGAAGTTTGGTCGTCCTATTGTGACGTTTATTAATACAGCTGGTGCTTATCCAGGGGTTGGAGCTGAAGAGCGTGGCCAAGGAGAAGCGATTGCACGTAATTTGCTCGAAATGAGTGATTTAAAGGTACCAATTATCGCTATTATTATCGGTGAGGGTGGATCTGGTGGTGCGCTTGCTTTAGCAGTCGCAGATAGAGTGTGGATGCTAGAAAATTCGATTTACGCAGTACTTAGTCCAGAAGGTTTTGCTTCGATTTTATGGAAAGATGGCAGTCGTGCCATGGAAGCTGCAGAACTCATGAAAATTACTTCTCATGAACTTTTTGAGATGGGCGTAGTGGACAAGGTGATTCCAGAAGCGGGACTGAACAATCAAAATTTGTTGGACGCTGTGAAGCAAGAAATAGTTGCTGAATTAACTAACTTATCCCAGCTATCAGTTGAACAGCTTTTAGAAACACGTTACCAACGATTTAGAAAATATTAAATCTACAAGAGGAGGAAAGCCTTCTACTGCAAAATCAACCAATGTGATAGTAGCTGATTGTTTAAAGCACTGCTTGGAGAAGGTGGATAGAATTTACGAATTCAGATTCAAGGCTATTACTTCTAAGTTTGGAAGAGTACTTTTGGCAAAAACGTCGCTATTTGTATCTACCATCTAGATGGTCTTCCAGACTGTTGAACAACTTTTTGGGGAGTAAAATTAGAAACTAAACGTTTTTAAGTTTTAGTTTCTAATTTTACTCCTTTTAATTTTCAGAATGTGTTTCTTCTGCTTCGTTTTCTGATATAATAGAGAATAGACAAAAGGAGAAGAGATGTTTATTATTGATTTTATTTTACATATTGACGAGCATATTTACAATATTGCTAATGCAGTAGGTGGTTGGACGTACCTGATTTTATTTTTGGTCATTTTTATTGAAACAGCTGCTGTAGTCTTTCCGTTCTTGCCGGGAGATAGCTTACTTTTTGCGGCAGGGGCCTTATCAGCCAATCCAGAAATGCATTTTAACGTCCTACTTTTTATATTCCTATTTTTCGTTGGGGCTTTTGTGGGCGATACCTGTAATTTTTTTATTGGTAGAACTTTGGGATATCGTTTTGTACATTATAAGTTTTTTAGTAAGTTGATAAAAGAAGAAAATATCAAAGAAGCGGAAGCCTATTTTGAAAAGCATGGTTCCACTTCCATTATTTTAGGGCGTTATATTCCCATTATTCGTACCTTTGTTCCTTTTGTAGCGGGTATTAGTCAATTTCCTATCCATTCTTTTTTGAAACGGACTTTCCTTGCTGCCGTGTCCTGGTCTATAATTGCAACAGGGGCCGGCTATCTTTTTGGTAATATTCCCTTTGTGAAAGCACATTTTTCAGCCATTATTTTTGGAATTGTCATTGTTACTTTACTCCCAACTGTGATAAGTATTGTTCGAAGTGCATTGATTAAAAAAAGAAATAATCAAATGAAACGATAAAAAAACTCTGAGATGATATGAAAATCTCAGAGTTTTTATGTTACTTCGGTGTGATGACATCTATACCACCCATGTATGGCCGCAGCACTTCTGGAATCGTAACAGAACCATCTTCATTTTGGTAATTTTCAAGAATCGCAGCAACAGTACGCCCAACTGCGAGACCGGAACCGTTCAAAGTATGTAAGAGTTTGACCTTACCATCTGCTTCGTCACGGTAGCGGATTTGAGCTCGACGAGCTTGGAAATCTTCAGTGTTAGAGCAACTAGAAATTTCACGGTAGGTATTCTGTGCTGGAATCCAGACTTCCAAGTCGTAGGTCTTAGCAGCAGAGAACCCCATATCTCCCGTAGAAAGAGCTACAACACGGTAAGGCAGATTTAGCTTTTGCAGGATGTTTTCAGCGTTTGCAGTCATCTTTTCCAGCTCTTCATAAGATTCTTCTGGCTTGGCAAATTTAACCATTTCAACTTTGTGGAATTGGTGCAGACGAATCAGACCTCGCGTGTCACGACCAGCAGAGCCAGCTTCAGAGCGGAATGATGGGCTCATAGCTGTGAAATAGATGGGTAAGTCTTTGCCATCTAGAATTTCGTCTCGATAGTAGTTGGTCAGTGGAACTTCAGCAGTAGGAATCAGAACGAAGTTAGTATCAGCCAGCTCGAAAGTATCTTCTTTAAACTTAGGATATTGCCCAGTCCCAAACATAGAATCGTGGTTGACCATGTAGGGAGTGATGACTTCTGTATAGCCTTCTTTGCCATGTTCATCCAGCATGAAGTTATAGATGGCACGCTCTAATCGAGCTCCTAAGCCCTTATAGAAGAGGAAACGAGCACCAGTAACTTTTGCCCCACGCTCCCAGTCTAAGATATCCAGCTCTTCACCCAAATCCCAATGAGCTTTAGCTTCGAAGTCAAATGCACGTGGTGTCCCCCAACGACGGATTTCCACATTATCATCTTCATCGACACCAACAGGAACACTATCATGTGGAATATTAGGCAGAGTAGTAGTGAATTCGGTCAATTTAGCATCGATTGCTACCAATTCAGCATCTAAAGCTTTTACCTCAGCAGATAGGGTCTGCATAGCAGCAATCTTATCGTCTGCATTTTCCTTGTTGCGCTTAGCTTGGGCAATTTCAGCCGAAACAATGTTACGCTCTGCCTTAAGGGTTTCAACCTTAACCAAGATGTCACGACGTTTGGCATCGATTTCTTTTATTTCATTCAAGACAGCGGCATCTACACCACGTGTAGCCAATTTTTCAGCGACAGCATCAAAATCTGTGCGAATGCGTTTAATATCTAACATAAGACCTCCTAGAGAATAAAAGTGCACCTGTGAAACTGTTGGAGTGGCAGGGCCACGGTTCCATCCAACTTCACATAAGTGCACTTGATTGTTTATGAAATTAGTATTACGGTAGAATTTCAAACTAGCTCTCTATCTGCTCACAGCCACCGCAGACTTTCTGAAAGAGATATAGATTTACTTATCCGTTTCTTACGATTATACAAAAAAATTTATTTTTTTGCAAATAGATTTTTAATAAATTGACCAATTGTTTGAATCAATGTTGGTAATTTAATAACCTTTTCATTGCCAATATGATTTCGAGCGTGTTTCAGAATAGTTCCAGCATCTTTTGAGGCAAAGAGGAACTTGCCTTTATCAGTAAAGACTTCAAAATGACGACTAATTCGTTTGCCCGACACATTGGCTCCGATTTTCTTGATACTTTCCCAAGGAATTTGAATGTAGTCTTCGACGTTGGCATCGGCATAGAATTCGAGTGCCTTATCTCCAAGTAAAAATTTGCCAACTTTTCCTCCAAGCCCCAGATAAGAAATTCCAGTTGTTTTGAAGCTGATTTTTGTATTTTGTGATTGTGCCATCTTTCCCTCTTTTTCTTAAATCTTTCTTTTTTATTATATCATATTCGAGTTGAAAAATTCATTTCTTCTTCAAAGCTAGCTTTTGAATGATAAGGTTGTCCACTGCCTCCGAGTGTTGTCAGTAATCGAACACAGACTCAAGAATCTTTGGATTGGGTTGGGTTATAGGACAACAGTAGGTCGGAAGGTGGTATCTAGTAATTGCTAATCTTGTTCTAGAAGTTGAGTCATCGCTTTTGGAAATTTAAGATAAAAAAAAAGAAGGCAGAAGCCTTCTTTTCGTTTTACATCAAACCAATAACTTTGGCAACAATACCAACGATGAATAATCCGATGATGATAGTGATTGGTGAAACTTTCTTCTTAAGCAACCACATGCAAAGGAAGGTGAGCAAAAGCCCCATCAACCCAGGAATCAAGGAATCAATTTGTCCTTGAAGAGTATTTGTTTTTTCAGGAGTTAAACTCAAGCCGCCAGCAACATCGCCTAAGATTTTTTGAAGTTGTTCGCCAGTTACGGCACCTTTAGGGAAGTTGATGTAAGCACCTTCTGAAAGCTTTGTTGAAGGAAGGTGAAGCGCAAAGCTTACGTTTACCCAACGTTCAACGAGTACAGCAAGGATAAACATACCAAGAATAGAAGCCCCTTTAGTGATATCTTGTAGGATACCACCTGACATATCTTTTGTAATTTCAGAGCCAGCCTTATAGCCGAGTTCTTGAGTGTACCATAAGAAAGCCATACGGATGAGATTCCAAAGGACAAAGAAGAGAATTGGTCCCATGATATTTCCCGCTGAAGCAAGAGACGCACCAAGAGCGCCGAGAATAGGGCGAACTGTGAACCAGAATACGGGATCACCGATACCAGCAAGAGGTCCCATCATACCGATTTTAACCCCTTGGATAGCAGCATCATCGATTTCGACACCATTTGCTTTTTCTTCTTCCAAAGCAAGGGTAACCCCGATGATAGGTGCTGCTACATATGGGTGAGTATTGAAGAATTCCAAATGACGTTCGAGAGCAGCAGCTTGGTCTTCTTTTTTAGTGTATAATTTTTTGATAGCTGGAATTAATGCATAAGCCCAACCTAAGTTTTGCATCCGTTCATAGTTCCAAGAACCTTGCAAGAAAGTTGAACGCCACCAAATTTTTTGACGATCTGATTTTGATAATTGAATTTTTTCTGTCATGATATTAGTAGCTCCTTTCTTAGTAGTCTTCTAAAATATCACCAATTGGGTCATTTGATGTAGCAGATCCTCCACCACCATTTCCGCCTTTTTTAGAAAGGTTAAGGTAGATAAGTGCGATTGCAACACCGATTGTACCAAGAGCGATAAGAGTTAATTGACTAACAGCTGCAAGTGCAAAACCGATAGCAAAGAATGGCCATACTTCGCGAGTTGCCATCATGTTGATAACCATAGCGTAACCAACGGCAACGACCATGCCGCCACCGATGGCCATACCATCTTTCAACCAAACTGGCATGAGACCGAGTAAATGTTGAACTGATTCGGCTGGGATAGCAAGAAGAAGTGCAGCAGGAAGAGCGATCCGAAGACCTTGCAAAAGAAGGGCTACAAAGTGAGCACGTTCTACGCTAGCAATATCACCTTTTTTAGCAGCTGCATCAGCGCCGTGAACAAGAGCAACTGAGATCGTACGCACGATCATTGTAAGGAAAAGACCTGCGACAGCAAGTGGGATAGCAACAGCAGTTGCAACAGCAATTCCTTTGTTAGTGTAGTCCCCGCCTTGTACTAATATGATAGCAGCAGCAACAGAAGCAAGGGCAGCATCAGGTGCAACAGCAGCACCGATATTTGCCCAACCAAGAGCGATCATTTGTAGTGATCCACCAAGGATAACACCGGCTTCTAAGTGCCCTGTTACAAGACCAATTAGAGTACATGCAACAAGTGGTTGGTGGAATTGAAATTGGTCTAAGATTCCTTCAAGTCCGGCAAGAAAGGCAACGAAGACCACTAAAATCATAGAAATAATTGACATATTCTAAATCCTTTCCATTATTGAACGTTGGCTTTATTAATTAAGTCAAACAAATCTTTTTTAGAGTCGTTTGGTACTTTACGTACATCAAATTCAACTCCTAGGTCACGCAATTTTTCAAAGGTTGCAACGTCATCTTTATCCATTGATAATACGTTATTCACCATTGTTTTACCCGTTGAGTGAGCCATTGAGCCAACGTTAAGTGTTTTGATATTCACGCCACCTTCAACAGCACGAAGTGCATCTTGAGGTGTTTCAAAAAGAATAAGTGCGTGTGTTTCGCCAAAACGAGGGTCTTTTGCTACTGCAATCAATTTGTCGATTGGAACAACATTTGCTTTGACATTACCAGGTGCAGCTTGTTTGATCAGCTCCTTACGAAGCTCATCTTGCGCTACTGAGTCTGAAGCAACGATGATACGGTCTGCTTTCGAATCTGGTGTCCAAGCAGTCGCAACTTGACCATGCAGAAGACGTGTATCGATACGTGCAAGATTGATTTTTAATTTGCCATCTCCGATAACGGTTCCTTCTGGAATAGCAGCTTGAGCAGTTGGTGCAGCAGGTGCACTTGTTACCTCAACTACAGGATTTAGTTCCTCAGGAAGAGCTTTCACTCCTTCCTTGGCTTCTTTGATGATGTTTGCAACCACAGCGTCAACGCCAGCATTGGCATCCATCATCCGTTCTGTATAAGCTTGAATCAACATTGGCAGATTCAAGCCTGTGATGATCGCGAATTTGCGGTCAGGATTTTCACCCATTACGCGGCTAGCTTGGTTAAATGGAGAGCCACTCCAAAGGTCAGCCAAAACTAGAACTTCATCGTTCGCGTCAAAAGCAGCCACAGCATTATTGAACTTAGCGTACAAATCATCAGGACCTTCATTTGGCATAAAAGTTACAACTTGAACTTTTTCTTGCTCACCAAAAATCATGGAACCTGATTGATGAATACCCGCAGCAAATTCACCATGGCTTGCAATAATGATTCCGATACTCATTATTGTCTTTCCTCCTTATAAAATGTTTGACTTAAGTTTAAGAAAAATTTAAGACTATTTAAGTATAAAACGTTTTCATGAAAAATGCAATAGTTTGAGCTAAAAAAGTCAAAATCTTTCATAATTTTTGACAGATTTGTCAATGAATAAAACTAGTTATTTTAACAATATATTAACGATTGAAAGCGATTGCTGAAAATGGATGAGATTCTTTGAAAATGAAAAAGAAGAGTGGAAAAATATCTCCACCCTTCTGTAGGGGTTCTACTTATCAGTGAGTAAAATCAAGAACCATCCGACCTTGAATTGTTCCGGCTTCCATTTCATCAAAGATATCTACGGCATCTTCTACAGGGCGTTTTTGGACAACTGGTACAACCAGACCTTCAGCACCAAATTGGAATGCTTCTTCTAAATCTTTACGGGTGCCAACTAAAGAGCCGATGACTTGAATGCCATCAAGTACAGTTTTCACAATACTGAGATCCATCATTTCTGAGGGAAGTCCAACGGCTACTACACGCCCACCTGCACGTACAGAATCAACGGCTTGGTTGAAGGCAACCTTAGAAACCGCTGTTACAACAGCAGAATGAGCTCCACCGTTTGTTTTTTCTTTAATTAATCCTGGAACATCTTCTACTTCGTGACCATTGATAACGATATCTGCTCCGACTTGTTTAGCCAACTCAAGTTTGTCATTGTTGATGTCAACGGCAATGACATGAGCATTGAACACTTTTTTAGCGTATTGTACAGCGAGGTTACCAAGACCTCCTGCACCGTACATGACAACCCATTGCCCTGGTTCAACTTTTGCTTCCTTGATAGCTTTGTAAGTGGTAACACCAGCACAAGTGATAGAAGAAGCTTGCGCAGGATCTAATCCTTCAGGAACTTTAACAGCATAATCAGCTGTGACGATACATTGTTCGGCCATACCTCCATCAACGGAGTAGCCTGCATTTTTTACAGTCCGACAAAGTGTTTCACGTCCAGTGGTACAGTATTCACAAATACCACAGCCTTCAAAGAACCAAGCGACGCTGACACGATCGCCAACTTTTAAGCTTGTCACATCAGGTGCTAATTCTTTGACAATGCCGATTCCTTCGTGACCAAGAACACGTCCTGGAACTTTTCCGAAATCACCATGTGCTACGTGAAGGTCAGTATGGCAGACACCACAATATTCAATCTCAACGAGTGCTTCGCCTGTTTCAAGGGGACGTAGTTCCTTGTTTTCAACAATTTCGACACTAGTGCCTGCTGGATTAACAACAACTGCTTTCATACAGTAATCCTCCTTATTATAAGAGTTAAGACATTTTCAACTCTAAGTTTGATTTTTGATAAATTTATTATAACAAAAGCTAAATGTTATTGCAAGCGTTTACAGAAAATCTCTTGAAATTTTCCTTAACTGGTTTAATAGTATGTGATTTATTAACAAGAAAGTGATGAACCAAAAAAGAAATCCCCTTATGATGAAGGATTTCTTTAACAGGATGAATTCTTATAAAAATAATTTTAACAGTTGATGAGCGACACCATCTTGATCATTGGTCAGTGGTAGTTGTTCATCTGCATAGGGAAGCAGTGTTTGACTCGCATTTTTCATGGCATAGCCAGTACCGGCAAATGCTAGCATTTCTGTATCATTGTGCTCGTCACCAAAAGCAATCAAATCTTTTCGATCTACGTTTAGAATATCTAATAAATATTTTAAAGCAAAGGCTTTGTTTACACCCTTTGGAGTGCATTCAAGGATATTTAGTGGTCCTCCCCAAGTGTTGATAGATAATTGCTGATGATAAAATTGATTCAATTCATCAGCTAGGGCATATTTATCATTAGCATGTGTTTGTAAAAGAATGCAGTTGGGATTCTTGGTCACTAATTCTGGCTTGAATTGATTTTCAGGGCGAAAAGATTCCACACCAAACAATTTGGGGTCAGCAATTGTTTCATTGGGAGCTGTAATATAGAATTTCTTCCGATACTCTCCAGCAATGAAGTCTGCTTTAATTTCTTGTTTCCGTTTGACAATATCCAATAGATATTTTTTATCTAAGGTGATGCATCTTTCTTGTTGCCATTTTTTCTCAGGAATATGAGTCAAAGAACCATTGAAATTAATCATTGGCGTATGTAACTCCAACTCTTTGTAAAATTCTCGTGCCATCCGATAAGGTCGTCCTGTTGTGATAACAACATGGTGGCCTTTTTTAGAAATTTTTTTAATGGTTTCTTTTGTAAATTCAGAAAGTTTGCTGTCAGAATTGAGCAAAGTTCCATCTAAATCTACTGCAATTACTTTTTTAGTCATAATTTACTCTTTCATTTGTGCTGTTTTCTATTATAGCAGATTTTAAGATGAAAGTGCAGAATTTGTGATATAATGTTTTCTTATATAATGAAGGAGGAAATCAAGCATGCGTAAAACAATTGTCATTCATATTTTCTTTGCAATCATTTCTGCTATTGTTTATGTCGAAGGAATTTTAACGAAGGGGCCGGATTTGATCTGGAATATGTTTTTAGCTTTGATTGCCTATGATGCGGCTTTTTTAGCCATTCAGTTTAAAAAGAAATGGTTTTTCCTACCTGTCATTCTTCTTTGGCTAGCATTTTACCCCAATACGTTCTATATGATTACGGACTTGGTACATATGCACTGGGTGAGTAATACCTTGTGGAATCGAGAAAGTTTACATCTTTTTATGGCATTTGTTCCAAGTATTTTCTTTGGAGTTTTATGTGGGATTGAGAGCTGGAACATGATTGTACATTATTTAAAGTTGAATTGGTGGATAGAGTATTTAGCTATTGGAGCGGTGTCGTTTTTATCTAGTTTAGCCATTTATATAGGTCGTTATGATCGACTTAATTCTTGGGATTTAGTTAGTCATCCTACACTAGTTTTTGAGCGTCTGGCAGCGTCTTTGCAGCGGGAGAGTCTGCTGTTCATTTTAGGGTTTACCTTTATTCAAATCATGTCCTTGGTCTTTTTGAGTAAAAATCAGTCTAAATAAAGATTTTATATAAAAATCACTGTGATGATTTGTTTATTTTTTGAAAAAGCGTTGAAATTATGAATGTTTTGTGTTATTATATCTACTATCGTTCGTAAATTTTAAGGAGATTTAAAAATGGACAAGCTTTTTAAACTAAAAGAAAACGGTACAACTGTTCGTACAGAAGTTCTTGCTGGTTTAACCACTTTCTTTGCAATGAGTTATATTCTCTTTGTCAATCCTGAGATGCTCAGTCAAACAGGGATGCCGGCTCAAGGTGTTTTTTTGGCGACAATCATTGGGACTGTTGCTGGAACGATGATGATGGCTTTGTATGCCAATATTCCTTATGCTCAGGCTCCTGGTATGGGATTGAATGCTTTCTTTACTTATACCGTTGTTTTTGCGCTTGGTTATATTTGGCAAGAAGCACTAGCGATGGTTTTTCTTTGTGGGATTATCAGCATTATTGTTACGCTAACCAAAGTTCGTACAATTATTATTCATGCAATTCCAGAAAGTTTAAAATATGCTATTTCTGGTGGGATTGGGATTTTTCTAGCTTACATTGGAGTTAAAAAAGCTGGACTTTTAAAATTCTCAATTGATCCGGGAACTTATAGCGTTACAGGAAAAGGTGCGGATAAGGCCCAAGCAGCTATTACAGCCAATGGAATGGCAACACCGGGCTTGGTAGATTTTAACAACCCAGCTGTTCTTGTAGCTTTGTTTGGAATTTTCATCACCATTTTCTTTGTCTTGAAACGCGTACGTGGAGGTATTGTGTTATCTATTGCGGCAACCACAATCGTAGCCATTTTGGTGGGAGTTGTAGATCTTTCAAAAATCAATTTTTCTTCCAATAATATCGGTGCTGCTGTTCAGGATTTGGGAAAGATTTTTGGTGCAGCTTTAGGCAAAAACGGTTTGTTAGCTTTATTTGCAAAACCTTCTCGCATCCCAGAAGTGCTTCTTGCTATTTTGGCTTTTTCATTAACAGATATTTTTGATAACATCGGAACGTTGATTAGTACAGGGCGCAAAGCGGGCATCTTTAACATTGCAGATGAAGAAGCTGCTAAAGATTCATCTGGCCTTCAAACTAAAATGGACAAGGCATTATTCTCAGACATGGTTGGGACAACTATTGGCGCGATTGCAGGGACTTCAAATGTTACGACTTATGTAGAAAGTGCAGCTGGAATTGAAGCAGGCGGTCGTACTGGATTGACAGCGCTTGTCGTTGCAGCTTTGTTTGCTGTGTCAAGTTTCTTTAGTCCACTTCTTGCTATTGTACCAACAGTAGCAGTAGCACCTATTCTTATCATTGTGGGACTGATGATGCTCTCTAGCATGAAAGATATTGAATGGGACGATTTATCAGAAGCAGTACCAGCATTCTTTACATCCGTTTTCATGGGCTTTACTTACAGTATTACTCATGGTATTGCTGCAGGTTTCATCATGTATGCTTTTGTGAAAATCATCAAGGGTGAAGCTAAGGAAGTTCATCCCATTATCTGGGTGTTGGATGTCTTATTTATCCTAAACTTTATCAGTTTGGCTCTGGCTTAATGATTGAAAAAAATGAGGTTGGAACAAAAGTTCTTAGCTTCAAGCACACCGTTGAATAAATCACCAATACAGCAGTTGATTGCTCAAAGCACAGCTTTGAGGAGGTAAATAGGGATTGCGAAGCAAGTCTCAAGAATAGTTGCTTTTCAAACTCAGAAGAGTCCTTTTAACAAAAACTCTGTTTTCTTTATGCATTACCTCAATAGTCTCTCAGACTGTTGAGCATCTTTGTGGGAGTGAGACTACGAACTAAAAATTTTCAAAATGAGTTCTGTCCCACCCCTTTTTCTTTTGTCAAATTTTAGCAGAAAACGAAAAATTTTGATATAATAGTAAAATGTTTAGTCATAATGAAAATGAGTTAATGGCGTGGGGCGAGAAATTAGGTGCTTTACTCCAAAAACAAGATGTTTTGATTTTAACAGGTGATTTAGGAGCTGGAAAAACCACCTTTACCAAAGGGGTAGCACGTGGGCTGAATATCAAACAAATGATTAAAAGTCCGACCTACACAATTGTTCGGGAATATGATGGCCGCCTTCCACTCTATCATTTGGATGTGTATCGTATTGGGGAAGATCCAGATTCGATTGATTTAGATGACTTTCTCTTTGGTGAAGGGGTAACAGTCATTGAATGGGGTGAATTATTGGAAGATAGCTTGCCAAGCGACTATCTCAAACTGACAATCCTCAGAAAAAATGATGGTCGAGAATTGGTCTTTGATGCGAAAGGTCATCGAGCTGAGAATTTACTTGAGGAACTTTTCAATGGCTGAGTTAGAATTGCTGATAAGAGAAGCAGAGATTCAGGATGCTGTACATTTGATTGATTTTCTTAATCAGGTTGGGCAAGAGTCAGATTACATGACATTAGATGACGCAGGGATCTTGATGACAGAAGAGCAGATGAGCTCTTTCATTGAACATCAAGCCGCGTCAGATAATCAGATTTATCTAATTGTACTATTAGATAATGAAATTACTGGTCTTGTGAGTATTACAGCTGATTTTCATGAGCGGATTCGGCATATTGGGCAGGTCTTTATCGTGGTTAAAAGAGCATTTTGGAATCAAGGCTTAGGAAAGCTTCTTTTAGAAGAGGCGATAAACTGGGCAGAGAATTCTGGAGTGATTCGGCGATTAGAATTGACTGTACAAGCAAGAAATGAACGTGCTGTTCATTTGTATCAGGCGTTTGGGTTTGAGATTGAGGGCGTTCAAAAAAGAGGAGCCTATCTTACAGAAGGGGAATTTCTTGATGTTTATCTAATGGGAAAACTGATAGACTAGAATAAATATGTTTAAAAAAATTATCTTAATGTTTTTGAGTTTGTGTCTTGTAACTATTGCGGGGCTAGGCGTTTATGGATTTACTATTTATAACCAATCAACAGATGCTTTGTCTAAGACTTATAAAAGCTTTGGGAAAGAAACAAATGTGATTGCCGCTACCAAACCTTTGACCTTGCTTTTGATGGGGGTGGATACAGGTAGTGGATCGCGCTCAGATCGGTGGGCTGGAAATAGTGATTCTATGATTCTCGTAACAGTTAATCCTAAAACAAAAAAAACGACAATGATGAGCTTGGAACGTGATATTCTTACCAAAATTAAAACCACTGATGGGACAATGCAAGCAAAACTTAATGCAGCTTATGCTAATGGTGGTGCCGAACTAGCAATTTCAACGATTCAAAAAATGATGAATATTCACATCGATCGTTATATTCTTATCAATATGAAAGGTCTGGTGCAATTAGTTGATGCTGTTGGAGGCATTACAGTCAATAACACCCTTGGTTTTCCTATCTCGATTGAAGAAAACGAGCCAGAATACAAAGCAGTTGTTGAACCAGGGAAGCAACATATCAATGGTGATCAAGCACTGGTCTATTCGCGGATGCGTTATCAAGATCCGGAAGGAGACTATGGCCGTCAGAAACGCCAACGTGAAGTGATTCAAAAAGTGGTCCAAAAAGTATTAAGTTTAAACAGTGTTAGTCACTATCAAGCTATTTTAAAGGCTGTTAGCAACAATATGCAGACGAATGTTGAGTTGTCTTCGGGTAGTATTCCTCAATTATTAGGTTATCAAGATGCTTTCAAAAATATCGAAAGCAAACAGTTAAAAGGTGAAGGAGCAACTCTGGCAGATGGTGGTTCTTATCAAATCGTCACTTCTGAGCATTTATTGGAAATGCAAAATATTTTGAGAAAATCATTAGGTTTGGAAGAAGTAACTAAATTGGAAACCAATGCAGTTCTGTATGAAGAATTGTATGGTGGTGCTCCTAATACCAGTCAGTCAGGAAAGGTTCCAGCAAGTGGGGGAACTGATTCATCGGCTTACTCAAACAATTCGTATGGGTCCGGTTCAAATGGACAGTATTATGGGCAATGATAAAAAAAGAAGTTAGCGTTTGAGCTAACTTCCTTTTTTATATCTATTTTTGCTGAGCATTCCAGGTATCTTGTATTTGCTGAAGACGTGCAGTAGCTTCTTGCTCAAAAAGTTTAAATTGGTAAGCCAAATCCTGTGAAATGGATTCTAAATGGCTTTTTTGTGCTTGAATAACTTGTACATTTTTTTGAATGTTTTGAAGGCTCTGCTGTATACTGTTTATAGAATCATAGGTTTCAACAGCTTCATCCATGATTTTCTCTCTGTTTTTTACCAAATAAAAACTAGTAACGGCTGCACCTGTGAATAACAATAAATTGCTAAATTTCATGCTTTCTCCTTATGCTTTTGAAATTTTTTTGGCTAAAGCTGCCAATGCAGGGAAGTCGGGTTCGTGAGCAACAAAGGTTACGTTCAAATCATCATCCTCAGTATAGCGCGGCGCCAAATGGATATGTGTATGAAAGACAGTCTGACCCGCAATTTCTTCGTTGTTATTGATGATATTCATTCCTTTTGCAGCAGTTGCTGTCATTATTTTACGAGCAATATTTGGTATGCATGCAAAGAGTTGGCCGACTGCTGCTCCGTCCATTTCAAGCATATTACGAAAATGTTTTTTAGGCACAACCAAGGTATGCCCAGGAGTCACTTGTGAAATATCTAAAAAGGCTAGAACGTGTTCGTCTTCATATACTTTAGAAGCCGGGATTTCCCCTGCAATAATCTTACAAAAAATGCAGTCCGTCATCAAATTTACCTCTACTTCGCTAGATTTTGTTATAATATAAGAACATTATACCAGAATTTGGAGAAAATATGTTAGAAATAAAAGGGCTTACAGGCGGATATATAAATATCCCTGTTTTAAAAGATATCAGTTTCACGGTAGAAAATGGTGAGCTGGTGGGCTTAATTGGTTTGAATGGTGCTGGAAAGTCTACAACAATCAATGAAATTATTGGACTTTTAACTCCTTATAAAGGGGAAATTTTAATTGACGGCGCTAAACTGCAAGATAATCCCATGGGTTATCGTAAGAAAATTGGATTTATTCCAGAGACCCCTAGTTTATATGAGGAATTGACTTTAAGAGAGCACATTGAAACAGTTGCTATGGCTTATGATGTCGATCAAGAGGTAGCTTTTGCGCGCGTGGAACAATTATTGACCAAGTTTCGCTTGAAAGAAAAATTGGATTGGTTCCCCGTTCACTTTTCAAAGGGAATGAAGCAAAAAGTCATGATTATTTGCGCCTTTGTAGTTGATCCGAGTCTCTTTATCGTGGATGAGCCATTTTTGGGACTCGATCCAGTAGCGATTGCTGATTTGATAGAGCTTTTGAAAGATGAAAAGACGAAAGGCAAATCTATCCTGATGAGTACGCATGTGTTGGACTCAGCAGAAAGAATGTGTGATTCATTCGTGATTTTGCACAAGGGGGAAATCCGAGCGAAAGGTAACTTATCAGAGTTGCAATCAGAATTTTCTATGCCAGAAGCTAGCCTGAATGAGATCTATCTGGCATTGACAGAAGAGGCAAGTCTATGAAAGAAGTGTTTCAAAAGCGCAAGCAAGTATTTCGCAATCAATGTTTGAAATATTCACGCTATGTTTTTAACGATCATTTTGTTCTATTTTTATTAGTTTTTATTGGCTTTTTAGCTGTTCAATATAGTCAACTGTTGCGAAATTTTCCTAAAAATCACCTGCCAATTATTCTTGCTTTAGCAGTTCTTTTGGTGTTCTTGTTGCCTTTGGGAAGAATTGCAACGTATATGGAAAAGCCAGATAGTCTATTTTTGTTGGTCAAAGAAGAAGAATTAAAAAGTTATTTACAAAAACAAATGTGTTCATCTTATCTATTATGGAGTGTATTTCAAACGGCTATTCTATTACTAGCAGCGCCACTCCTTTTGGCGCTAGGATTACCATTTTGGGGATGGTTTATTCTTGTATTTTTTATGTTAATAGCAAAATGGTTTCTATTTTTGAAAAAGAGCCAAAGATTTTATCAAGGAGCAGGCATAAATTGGGGCTATCTCATTGACTACGAAGAGAGACGAAAGCAGACAATCTTGCGTTTCTTTGCTCTATTTACCAATGTAAAAGGAATCTCCAATAGCGTGAAACGCCGAGCCTATCTTGATAGTTTGACGAATATTTTGCCAAAAAGGCAATCAACCACTTGGCAGAATATGTTTTTACGCTCTTATTTGCGAAATGGTGATTTTCTGGCTTTGACCATGCGGTTGCTATTTCTATCTCTTTTAGGAATTGGCTTGCTCGGTCAATCTTGGATTGCGGCTGTTTTTGTGATACTGTTGAATTATCTTTTGCTATTTCAATTGACCGCTTTGTACAACGCTTTTGATTATCAATATTTGACATTCTTATTTCCTCTAGAAATCGGATTAAAGTTAAAGGGTGTGAGACAAGTGATTGTTCTTGTTGGTTACAATGTGCTGTTAGTTGAGACAATTATGGCGTTGCTATTTTTCCAAGATAGAGTTGCACTGCTTTTCATGGTAGGAGTTACACTATTGCTTTATTTTTTCTATTTACCAGTTAAATTAAAAAGTTTGGTTGACTAAAGGAAGTAAAATTAGTAAAATAGATAGGAAACTTTTTACGGAGGGGAATCATGGACTTGGTTGATAATGAGCTAACTCTGACACCGATTGCAGGTAAAAGTGGAAAAGCCTACATGGGCACCTATCCAGATGGGGCGCGCGTTTTCGTCAAGATGAATACAACCCCAATCTTAGTAGGTTTAGCTAGAGAACAAATTGCACCACAGCTATTATGGAGTCGTCGCATGGCAGATGGTAATGTCATGAGCGCGCAAGAGTGGCTGTCAGGAAAAATTTTGACACCGGCTGAAATGGATAAAAAGCAAATTGTGAATATTTTGACAAGATTGCACCGTTCACGTCCGTTAATGACGCAGTTACGACGGCTAGGTTATGCTCTGGAAACTCCAGCAGATTTAGTCGAGTCTTGGTTAGATCGTGCGCCAATTGCACTTAGTCATAATCATTATTTGCGATCTGTTTTAAAAGATATGCACAGTAGTCTGCCACAATTTCGCGAGGATTATGCAACGATTGTACATGGCGATGTTCGACATAGCAATTGGATTGAAACAGATAGCGGTTTGGTGTATTTGGTAGATTGGGATTCTGTGCGTTTGACAGATCGAATGTTTGATGTAGCCCATATGTTAAGCCACTATATTCCAGAAGTACGTTGGAAAGAATGGTTGACCTATTATGGCTATCGGTATAATGCAACCGTATTGAAGAAATTATACTGGTATGGTCAATATGCTTACTTGTGCCAGATTGCCAAGTACTATGAGAATGCAGACTTAGAAAATGTGAATCGGGAGATTTATGCACTACGTAACTTCCGTTCAAAATACGGAAGAAAGGTATTATGAGAGTAAGGAATCGTAAGGGAGCGACGGAATTACTAGAAGCAAATCCCCAGTATGTGATTTTAAATCCCACTGAAGCAAAAGGTAAGTGGCACGAGATTTTTGGAAATAATTACCCTATTCATGTTGAAGTAGGGAGTGGAAAAGGTGCATTTATTTCAGGAATGGCAAAAGCTCATCCAAAAATTAACTATATTGGAATTGATATTCAAAAATCTGTTTTGAGTTATGCTTTGGACAAGGTTTTAGCGACAGATGTTCCAAATATCAAACTTCTTTGGGTAGATGGTTCTGATCTGACTAACTATTTTGAAAATGGGGAGATTGATCGCTTGTACCTGAATTTTTCTGATCCTTGGCCCAAGAAACGTCATGAAAAGCGTCGTTTGACCTATAAATCTTTTCTAGATACCTTTAAGCGGATTTTACCAGATCATGGTGAAATTCACTTCAAAACAGATAATCGCGGTCTTTTTGAGTATAGCCTTGTTAGTTTTTCCCAATATGGTATGAAATTAAATGGCGTTTGGTTGGATTTGCATGCGAGTGACTTTGAAGACAATGTGATGACAGAATACGAGCAAAAATTTGCTAATAAAGGCCAAGTCATTTATCGGGTCGAAGCAGCGTTTTAATGTAAAATAAATAATGAAAAAGGCCATGTGGTCTTTTTTGATTTTCAGGGAAATAGTTTAAATAACGACGTAGTAAACGATATTTCAAGCAATAAAATGGTTTTGAGAACACTTCTTAAAACCATTCACGAGTACAAAAATAGTAGCAGCATAACGATTCAAAATGTTACAGAAGATTGTACTATCCATCAGAGGACTTTTCCTTAACTTTAAAGCTAGCTATAATTTGTTACAATTGCTTATGTCTGCTAAACAGTAAAGTTATTATTTTTTGAGTATATGTCTAAGGAATTTTATCTTAAAATAGTGGAACTTTTCTCATTTTCCGATTTTTTATTGTGTCCTATGAGATTTTTATTTATAATAATTCTAAATAAAAAAAGAAAAGAGAAGTTTTGGGATGACAAATAATCAGGAGATTGATAAGAACTTTAGCGGTCGACTAAACATTTTACGGGCTGGAGTATTGGGGGCTAATGATGGTATTATTTCTATTGCGGGTGTCGTTATAGGAGTAGCAAGTGCAACGGAAAGTGTTTGGATTATATTTCTTTCAGGTTTAGCAGCAGTATTTGCAGGAGCTTTTTCCATGGCAGGTGGTGAATATGTATCTGTTTCAACCCAAAAGGATACGGAGAAGGCTGCGGTTGCCAGAGAACGAGTACTTTTAACAAAAAATCCAGAGATTGCTAGACAGTCACTTTATGCAGCTTATATCCAGAATGGCGAGTGTGAGACATCTGCCCAACTCTTGACAAATCGAGCTTTTTTAAAAAATCCGCTTAAGGCTTTGGTAGAAGAAAAATATGGACTTGAGGTGGAAGAATTTACAAATCCATGGCATGCAGCAATATCTAGTTTTATTGCTTTTGCAGTAGGAGCCATCTTTCCAATGTTAACCATAGTTTTCCTTCCTGCTAGCTATCGCATTCCGGCAACAGTCATTGTTGTTGCTTTAGCATTGTTAGGGACGGGATATACTAGCGCTAAGTTAGGAAAAGCACCGATAAAAAATGCCATGATTCGAAATTTAGTCATTGGACTTTTGACCATGACAGTGACTTATCTTGTAGGTCAATTGTTTGTTATTTAAGTCCAAAATAAAAATTGTGTCGTGGTTTTAATGATAATTTCTTTTATTGAGTGTTATGGTGAATTTGCTTAAGAATGATTTGTTAGACACAATTATCAAATCAAATAAAATACAAGAATAAATTTTCTTGTATTTTCCTTTTTCTTATGCTATAATGTAGATAATGAATATGAAAGAGAGGCGAGGAAATATCTTCGCCTCTTATCTGTGAGGAGGTGTAGTCTTATCACAACGATTGTCAAATTAGTAAAAGAAGTTGTTGAACCGGTCGTTCAAGAGCCGTATGAATTAGTGGATATTGAGTACGGTAAAATGGGGAGTGACCATGTTCTTAGTATTTTTGTAGATAAGCCAGGAGGAATCACTGTAAATGATACGGCAGAATTGACGGACATCATCAGTCCACTTTTGGATACGATTAAGCCGGATCCCTTTCCTGAGCAGTATTTTCTTGAAGTAACTAGCCCAGGGTTGGAACGTCCGCTGAAAACGAAAGAACAACTAGCAGCTGCAGTTGGGGAATATATCCATGTTAGTCTGTATCAAGCACTTGATAAAAGTAAAGTCTTTGAAGGGACACTGCTTTCTTTCGAGGAAGATCATTTAACAATGGAATATATGGATAAGACTCGTAAGAAAGTTGTTCAAATTCCTTACCAGCTAGTATCCAAAGCAAGATTAGCAGTCAAATTTTAGCAAGAATATAATAAAGAAAGGATTGCTTTTGTTTCCACAAAAGCTGAAAAAACATGAGTAAAGAAATGCTAGAGGCCTTCCGTATTTTGGAAGAAGACAAAGGGATCAAAAAAGAAGATATTATCGAAGCGGTGACGGAGTCACTTCGTTCGGCTTATCGTCGTCGCTATGGTCAAGCAGATAGTGCAGCCATTGAATTTAACGAAAAAACAGGAGATTTTCGTGTTTATACCGTTCGTGAAGTGGTAGACGAAGTTTTTGATAGCCGTTTAGAAATCAGTTTAAAAGATGCTCTTGCTATTAGCTCGGCTTATGAACTTGGTGATAAAATAAAATTTGAAGAGGCACCAACTGAATTTGGACGGGTAGCAGCTCAGTCTGCTAAGCAAACGATTATGGAAAAAATGCGCAAGCAGACACGCGCAATCACTTACAATAAGTATAAAGAACATGAAAATGAAATCATGTCAGGAACAGTCGAGCGCTTTGACAATCGTTTTATCTATGTCAATCTAGGTAGCATTGAAGCACAGTTATCAAAGCAAGACCAGATTCCTGGTGAAGTATTTGCTTCTCATGACCGCATCGAAGTCTTTGTCTATAAGGTAGAAGACAATCCTCGCGGTGTCAATGTCTTTGTCAGCCGCAGCCATCCAGAAATGATCAAGCGTTTAATGGAGCAGGAAATTCCAGAAGTTTATGACGGAACAGTTGAAATCATGAGTGTTTCTCGTGAAGCAGGCGATCGGACGAAGGTTGCTGTACGCAGTCACAATCCCAATGTAGATGCAATCGGTACGATTGTTGGTCGTGGTGGTGCAAATATTAAGAAAATTACCAGCAAATTTCATCCAGCTAAATATGACGCCAAATCTGGCCGTATGATTCCTGTAGAGGAAAATATTGATGTTATTGAGTGGGTGGCAGATCCTGCAGAATTTATCTACAATGCGATTGCTCCTGCAGAAGTCGATCAAGTTATCTTTGATAGTGAGGATAGCAAGCATGCTCTTGTTGTTGTACCAGATAATAAGCTATCACTTGCTATTGGGCGGCGAGGGCAAAATGTGCGCTTAGCAGCTCATTTGACAGGTTATAGAATTGATATCAAATCTGCAAGTGAATTTGAAGCTATGGAAGAAGCAGGTGAGCTTGGTGGATTTGCTGAAGAAGCAGATGAATTTGCAACAATTGAAAGTCCTGTGGAAACAGAATTTTTAGAAAGTGAAGTTGAAGCAGAAGACTAAGGAGGGGGAAATGGTAAAAACAAGAAAAATCCCTTTACGAAAATCAGTAGTTTCTAACGAAGTCATTGACAAGCGTGATTTGCTTCGGATTGTCAAAAATAAAGAAGGCCAAATTTTTATTGACCCGACAGGAAAGGCCAATGGACGAGGAGCTTATATCAAACTTGACAATGAAGAAGCACTTAAAGCTAAGAAAAAGCGAGTTTTTAACCGTAGCTTCAATATGGAAGTCGAAGAAGCATTTTATGATGAATTGATTGCTTACGTGGATCATAAGGTTAAAAGAAGAGAGTTAGGTCTTGAATAAACAAAAATTAGCAAATATACTTGGATTAGCACAACGAGCCAATCGTATCATATCTGGTGAAGAATTGGTCGTTAGGGCAATACAAGACGGAAAAGCAAAACTGGTTTTTTTAGCCAATGATGCTGCTCCAAACTTGACAAAAAAAATTACTGATAAAAGTCATTACTATAAAGTAGAAGTATCAACCGTGTTTTCAACACTGGAATTAAGCACCGCAGTGGGTAAAGCAAGAAAAGTGCTTGCTATCACTGATGCTGGATTTACAAAGAAAATGAGGTCTCTTATGGAATAGAAGAGGAGGACAAGATTTGTCTAAGAAAAGATTGTACGAAATTGCGAAGGAGCTGGGAAAAGAAAGCAAGGAAGTTGTGGCGCGTGCAAAAGAGCTTGGTATTGAAGTGAAAAGTCATGCTAGCAGCGTTGAAAGTGAAGTGGCCGCGCGTATTACAGCCAGTTTTTCTCAAGTGGCAGCTCCTAAAAAAGAAACGAATCAAAAAACAGCTCACTCTTTAGCTAAAGAGCAACAGCCAGCTCAAGTTGTAGCGGAAGAAGTGACGATGGCTGATAAAGTAGTGCCTAAGGCAGCAGAACAGGCGCAAAAATCAGCCGTGGCAACAAAAGCTTCATCAGTAAAGCCAAAGAGTCGTAATTTTAAGGCCGAGCGAGAAGCGAAAGCGAAAGAGCAAGCAGAGCGACGAAATAGACAGCGAGAAAATCGAGCGCGAAACCAACAAAATGGCGATAAACAAAATCGAGAAGAGAACAATCAGCATAATGAGCGAAGCCAGAAAAATCGAAATGACCGTGGGAATCGCAATGAACAACGCAACAATCGCAATCATCGCAGCCAAGATAATCGGTATCAAGGGCAAAACCGTTCAAATGGTATTACAAATCAAAATCGCTCTCAATCGAATCAAGGGCCACGCATTGATTTCAAGGCGCGTGCAGCAGCTCTGAAAGCTGAACAGAATGCCGAATATGCTCGTGGAAGCGAGGAACGTTTTAAACAGGCTCAAGCTGCAAAAGCAGCTCAACGTGAGCAGAAGAAACGGAAAGAACCGGTAGAAGAATTATTCAAAGCAGCAGCGCCTATCGTGGAGGCTACAAAGCCGACTCCACAGTCTCAAGTTGCCCCTGAGGCGGTTCCAACTCCTGCAGTTGATACTCGTCGTAAAAAACAAGCTCGACCAGACAAGAAACGTGATGACTTTGATCGCGAAGAAGATGGTCCAAGAAAACAACAAAAGAATCGAAGCAGTCAAAATCAAGTGAGAAATCAAAAGAATAGTAATTGGAATCATAATAAGAAAAATAAAAAAGGCAAGAATAATCGGAATACGAATCAAAGTCCAAAACCGGTTACAGAACGCAAGTTTCATGAATTGCCTAAAGAATTTGAATACACAGAAGGTATGACCGTTGCAGAAATTGCAAAACGGATTAAACGTGAACCAGCCGAAATTGTCAAGAAACTCTTTATGATGGGCGTTATGGCAACGCAGAATCAGTCGTTGGACGGTGATACTATTGAACTTCTGATGGTAGATTATGGCATTGAAGCACATGCTAAAGTTGAAGTCGATAATGCAGATATCGAACGCTTCTTTGTGGATGAAGATTATCTTGATCCAGATGCTTTAGTAGAACGTCCGCCAGTTGTGACCATCATGGGACACGTTGACCATGGGAAAACAACACTTTTGGATACCTTGCGTAATTCTCGTGTTGCTACAGGTGAAGCAGGTGGGATTACACAACATATTGGTGCTTACCAGATTGAAGAAAATGGTAAGAAAATTACCTTCCTTGATACACCAGGGCATGCCGCTTTCACCTCTATGCGGGCGCGCGGTGCTTCTGTCACAGATATTACGATTCTTGTTGTAGCAGCAGATGATGGAGTCATGCCTCAAACAATTGAAGCGATTAACCATTCAAAAGCAGCCAATGTGCCAATTATTGTAGCGATTAACAAGATTGATAAGCCAGGTGCCAATCCTGAACGTGTCATCGGTGAATTAGCTGAATATGGAGTTATGTCTACAGCATGGGGCGGTGATTCTGAATTTGTCGAAATCTCAGCTAAGTTCAACCAAAATATTGATGAACTGCTCGAAACCGTTCTCCTTGTAGCTGAAATTCAAGAGCTAAAAGCTGATCCAAAGGTTCGCGCAATTGGCACAGTAATCGAAGCGCGGTTGGATAAAGGAAAAGGTGCGGTTGCAACCTTGCTTGTTCAACAAGGTACCTTAAATGTACAAGATCCAATTGTTGTTGGTAATACTTTTGGTCGTGTGCGTGCTATGACTAATGACCGTGGACGTCGAGTGAAAGTTGCGGGGCCATCGACGCCAGTATCTATCACAGGTTTAAATGAAACACCAATGGCGGGTGACCATTTTGCCGTATATGAAGATGAAAAAGCAGCGCGTGCAGCTGGTGAAGAACGTGCAAAACGTGCTCTCATGAAACAGCGTCAAGCAACGCATCGTGTTAGTTTGGAAAATCTCTTTGATACCCTTAAAGCTGGTGAAGTCAAGTCTGTCAATGTTATTATCAAAGCCGACGTACAAGGTTCAGCGGAAGCATTAACAGCATCTCTTCAGAAGATTGAAGTGGAAGGTGTTAAAGTAACAATTGTTCACTCAGCAGTTGGTGCGATTAACGAGTCAGATGTTACTCTTGCGGAAGCTTCCAATGCCTTTATCATTGGTTTCAATGTTCGCCCTACTCCACAAGCTCGTCAACAAGCTGAAGCGGATGATGTCGAAATGCGTCTTCACAGTATCATTTATAAAGTGATTGAAGAAGTAGAAGATGCCATGAAAGGGATGCTTGATCCAGAATTTGAAGAAAAAATTATTGGTGAAGCTGTCATTCGTGAAACCTTCAAGGTTTCTAAAGTCGGTACTATCGGTGGATTTATGGTAGTTAGCGGTAAAGTAACTCGTGATTCTAAGGTTCGTGTGATTCGTGATGGTGTGGTGATCTTTGATGGTGCTCTTGCCAGCCTTAAACATTATAAAGATGATGTGAAAGAAGTCGGAAATGGACAAGAAGGCGGTCTCATGGTTGAGAATTACAATGACATCAAAGTGGATGACATGATTGAAGCTTATATCATGGAAGAAATCGCAAAATAATATAAATGAAGGGGAGACAGACTATGATATATTGGAGTCTGCCTCAACCCTTTTCTAAAATAAGCGAAAGGAGACATCATGGCAAATCAATTTCGTGTGGATCGTGTGGGGATGGAAATCAAACGCGAAGTCAATGAAATTTTGCAAAAAAAAGTTCGTGATCCACGTGTTCAAGGAATTACCATTACAGATGTGCAAATGTTGGGCGACTTGTCAATGGCAAAAGTGTACTACACGCTGATGAGCAACCTTGCTTCTGAACAAGAAAAAGCTCAGACTGGTTTAGAAAAGGCGAAGGGAACCATCAAACGTGAATTGGGTCACAACTTGAAGATGTACAAAATCCCTGATTTGACTTTCATCAAGGATGAATCGATTGAATATGGGAACAAAATTGATCAAATGCTCCGTGATTTAGATCAAAAATAAGACGTGTTTTTAGCTATGTCAATATATTTAAAAAGAAAGGAAATTCTATTTTTCTTTCTTTTTTTGATAAAAATGCTAAAAAAGGCTTGTTACTTTTACACTTATCCTTTAAAATAGAAAAGGAGATAATCCGCTACAGATTTTTCGGAGGAGAAAAGATGTCCATCAATTGGCAGCAAATTATATTTAGCTTTTTAGGCGGTTTAGGACTTTTCCTATATAGTATTCGGATGATGGGAGATGGTTTGCAGCAGGCTGCAGGTGATCGGCTTCGTTATTTCATTGACAAATATACCAGCAATCCATTTTTTGGTGTTCTAGTTGGAATTGGTCTAACAGCCTTGATTCAGTCAAGTTCAGGTGTGACAGTTATTACAGTTGGATTGGTGAGTGCAGGCCTTTTAACACTCAGACAGGCAATTGGGATTGTCATGGGGGCCAATATTGGAACAACGGTAACCTCTTTTATCATTGGTTTTAAACTGGGCGATTATGCATTACCCATTCTCTTTTTAGGGGCGGTCTGTCTCTTCTTTACTAAAAAACGCTCTATCAATAATATCGGTCGCGTTCTATTTGGGGTAGGAGGGATCTTCTTTGCTTTGAATTTGATGAGTGGTGCTATGGAGCCATTGAAAAATTTAGATGCTTTTCGTGAGTATATGATAAAGTTGAGTGGAAATCCAGTACTAGGTGTATTTGTAGGGACAGGTATTACCTTGTTGATTCAAGCCTCATCAGCAACTATCGGTATTCTACAAAATTTATATGCGAGCGGCTTGATTGAGTTAAAGGGAGCTTTGCCAGTTCTTTTTGGGGATAATATCGGGACAACAATTACAGCAATTATTGCATCATTAGGAGCCAATATTGCTGCTAAACGTGTAGCAGGTGCCCATGTCACTTTCAATGTGGTCGGTACTGTTTTATGTTTGATCGTTTTAGGTCCATTTACGAGCTTGATCCATTGGTTTCAAGCGACGCTCCATTTAAGCCCAGAAATGACTATTGCCTTTGCTCACGGAACTTTTAATGTTACCAATACAATTATTCAATTTCCATTTATTGGCTTGTTAGCTACCTTGGTAACAAAACTGATTCCAGGTGAAGATGAAGTTGTGAAATATGAGCCACTTTATTTGGATCCGATTTTAATTAAACAAGCTCCGTCTTTAGCGCTTGGAAATGCCAAAAAAGAATTGCTTCATTTAGGACGTTATGCGATGCGTTCATTTGAGTTGGCTTATGATTATATTGTGAACAATACTGAAAAGTCAGCAGACAAGGGACACAAGACCGAAGAAGCAATCAATAAGATTGATGAAGATCTCACACGTTACCTCATTGATTTATCTAGTGAGCCTCTTAGCCAAAAAGAAAGTGAAGTGCTGACAAATATTTTGGATTCATCTCGAGATTTAGAAAGAATTGGAGACCATGGTGAAGCGCTGATTAACTTGACTGATTATATCCGTCGGAAAAAGGTGGAATTTTCTCCAGCAGCTTTGCAAGAGTTGGAATTGATTTATAACATGACTCTGACTTTCATTAAAGAATCCCTGGCTTCTGTAGAAAATAATGACATTGAGTTGGCAGATAGCTTAGTAACTAAGCATGAAGCGATTGATAAAATGGAACGAAAGCTACGGAAAACGCACATTCATCGTCTGAATAGAGGAGAATGCTCAACACAAGCAGGCGTAAACTTTATTGATATCATCTCTCACTATACGAGAGTCGCGGATCACGCCATGAACTTAGCGGAAAAGGTCCAAGCGGAACAAATATAATCATGAGAAACAAACTGCTGGCGTGGTTTGTTTCTTCTGCATTGAATGGGTCTATACCATTTACAAAAAGAAAAGAAAGCGATATAATGAAAGAGACATAATGAACAATGCGAGAGTGATTTAAAATAGCACTTACAATTGTCTAAAGTGACAGCTTATACAAACTCTCACTGAAAGAAGGAGGTTTTATTATGCCTAAATATATTCAAGCAGATCAATTTTTCTATCCCCATGGTATTCGTCAAGGTGGCTATCTAGAATTAGTGGATGGTAAATTTGGTAAATGGACAAAAGAAATCCCAACAGGTGCGGATGTGATAGATTATACAGGCTATTCTATTGCACCGGGCTTAGTTGATACGCATATTCATGGTTTTGGTGGTGTAGATGTGATGGACAATAATATTGAAGGAACTCTGCATACCATGAGTGAAGGTCTGTTGTCGACAGGTGTTACCAGTTTTTTGCCGACAACCTTAACCTCAACTTTTGAATCGTTACTAGCGGTCACGGAAAATATCGGTGCTCATTATCAAGAAGCGACAGGTGCTAAGATTCGTGGCTTATATTTTGAAGGTCCGTATTTCACAGAAAAATATAAAGGAGCCCAAAATCCAATTTACATGAAAAATCCTCGAATGGATGAATTTCGTGCTTGGAAAAAAGCATCGAATGGTTTGCTCAATAAAATCGCTCTAGCTCCAGAACGAGAAGGTGTGGAAGATTTTGTTCGAACTATTACTGATGAAGGGGTTACGGTTGCACTTGGGCACTCAAATGCAACGTTTGAAGAAGCAAAGGCTGCGGTAGATGCAGGTGCCAGTGTTTGGGTACATGCTTATAATGGTATGCGCGGCTTAACCCACCGTGAGTTGGGGATGGTTGGCGCTATGTATGAATTGCCACACACTTATGCTGAATTAATCTGTGATGGACACCATGTTGATCCAAAAGCTTGTGACATCTTGATGAAGCAAAAAGGGCATGAAAATGTTGCGCTCATCACAGACTGTATGACTGCAGGAGGCTTGGAAGACGGTGACTATATGTTGGGAGAATTTCCAGTAGTAGTCGCAAATGGAACTGCTCGACTCAAATCAACAGGTAACCTCGCAGGATCTATCTTGAAATTGAAAGACGGGTTAAAGAACGTTGTCAAATGGGGTATTGCTAACCCACACGAAGCAGTTATGATGGCAACCCTCAATCCGGCTAAATCCGTTCATATTGAGGATGTTTGTGGTCAAATCAAGGAAGGACATGATGCAGACTTCATTGTGTTGGACAAGGATTTGGAACTGGTTGCGACTTATCTTGATGGCGAAAAGAGATACGAAGCATAATATATGAATACTTAATTAACGTAGAAACTCCTGCAAGAAGAATTACTTTTAAAGTTAGACCTTCTATGTCTAACTTTTTTTGTGTGCAATACATATCTATTTCCGAACAAATATTATCTAAATGAAATAATTTAATACTTAAAACTTTATATTTTCTAATTTTTATATATGATTATAAAGGAATGTTACATTTTCATTACAATTCAAAAAAAGATGAATTTTCTGAAAATTTTACGCTATAATATTTTTTAAAAATAAAAATGAGGGAGATTAATATGAAAAAACAACGTTTTTCATTGAGAAAGTATAAGTTTGGTCTGGCTTCAGTCGTTTTAGGGACATTTTTAGTTATTGGTGCGGGACAAGTGCAGGCCAATGAGCAGGCAGCAAACAATCCGACTGTAACACAAGAAGTTCAGTCACCAGTTGCTGATAAAGCTGTTCCGGCTTCAAACCAATCAAATGGGAATTCTGCTGCTTCCACAACTGTTACAGCAACAGAAGAAGGTACACAAATAACCACGCAATCATCATCTACAAGAGCAGAATCAACTGTTTCTACTTCATCTGAAACTTCTGCTGCAAAGCCAGTCCAATCTACTGCGGGAACTGGTGCAAGCAAGGTAGCAACAACAGGGAATGAATCACCAGTAACAGAAGCAACTCACTCTACTTCAACAGCAGAAAAGTCAGTTGCAAGTAAGGAAACAACAGAATCAGAAAAGAAACAGTCAGCTGAACCAGTGACTCCATCTAGCACAACTAGCAATGAAATTATCAAAGTTCCTCAGACTTGGCAACAAGGCTATAAAGGAGAAGGGAAGGTCGTTGCAGTGATTGATTCAGGGCTAGATGTGAATCATGAGGTATTACGCATTACTGATCCTTCGAAAGGGAAATTCAAAGATGAAGCAGCAATGGAAGCGGCTAAGAAGAAAGCAGGCATTAATTATGGTAAATGGTACAATAACAAGGTTGTTTTTGCCTATAACTATATAGATGCTGATGACAATATCAAAGAAAAAGCCACGGATTCTCATGGAATGCACGTGACAGGAATTGCAACTGGGAATCCAAGCAAAAAAGACACCAATGGCGAATATATTTATGGTGTAGCACCGGAAGCGCAAGTAATGTTTATGCGTGTCTTCTCTGATCGCAGTAGTACGACTAGTTCAGCTATCTACGCTAAAGCGATTGACGATGCAGTAGCGCTTGGAGCTGATACGATTAACATGAGTTTGGGGTCTACGACAGGTTCAATGGTGAACGCTGACCCCAGTATTGTAGAAGCTATCAAGCGTGCGCGTGCTAAGGGAGTATCTGTTTTAATCTCTGCAGGAAATAGCAATACGTTTGGAAATGGAAAATCTAAACCTCTGGCAGAAAATCCAGATTATGGTCTGGTGGGCAATCCTTCAACAGTAGAGGATTCAATTTCGGTAGCTTCAGTTAATAATACAGTTGTTACAGAAGAAGTCATGGAAGTTCGTGGTTTAGAGGATAATGCCAAACTTCATCATGGAAAGTTTAATTATTCTGTTTCTGAAACGGATGCCCAATTTGAAAAAGGCAAGGAATACGAATACGTCAATGTTGGATTAGGACGTGATGAAGATTTCAAGGGCCTTGATTTGAAAGGAAAGGTTGCGCTTATTCAGCGTGGTGCTCTCACCTTCTCAGACAAGATCAGCAATGCTGTCAAACGTGGAGCAATTGGAGCAGTCGTCTACAATAATGTTGCTGGTGCTAATCTTAAAATGGCACTGGAAGGACAAGCTAAGACGATTCCTTCTGCCTTTATTTCTAAAGAATATGGAGAGGCTCTAGCGGCAGGTAAGTACAAGTTAGTTTTCAATGGGAACAAGGCGAATTTACCTAATCCAGAGGCTAATCAATTATCTGACTTTTCAAGCTGGGGTGTGACAACGGATGGGCAATTAAAACCAGATGTAACAGCGCCGGGTGGCTCTATCTATTCATCACTGAATGATAATACTTATGGTAGTATGAGCGGAACGAGTATGGCGGCTCCCCATGTAGCAGGTGTAGCTGCTTTGGTGAAACAATATCTGGAAAAGCATTACCCAGAAAAAAGTCCGGCAGAAATTTCATCTTTGGTGAAAGCTTTAATCATGTCGACAGCAAAGCCACATATGAATAAAGAAACAGGTGCCTATACATCCCCTAGACAACAAGGAGCAGGAATTGTAGATACAGCAGCGGCAGTATCAACAGGCCTTTATGTAACTGGAGAAGACAATAACTATCCTAGTGTATCGCTAGGAAATGTTGGCGATGAATTTACGTTTGATGTGACAGTTCATAATATGACGGATAAAGATCGCACTTTAAAAATGATTGTTAATACCAATACAGACACAGTCAAGGATGGACATTTTGATTTGACTCCTCGAAAATTGACTGAAACAGTTTGGCCGGAAGTGACTGTGAAAGCACATAGTAGCATACGGGTAACTGTTAAAGTTAATGTAGCTAAATATGCGGAAGAGCTAAAGAGACTCATGCCAAACGGTTATTTCTTGGAAGGCTTTGTTCGCTTTGTCGAACCAGCAGATGATGGTGATGTCGTCAGCCTTGCATTTATGGGCTTCCGTGGGGAATTTCAAAATTTGCCAGCTGCTGAAAGGCCAATTTATAATCTTGTTAAAGAAGGTAAATCAGGCTTTTATTATGATGTCCCTAAAGATAAAAGTGTTTCAGCAAAAGACAATGTGTCGGCTATCATCACATCGTCTAATGACACACTGTACTCAACTGGGAAGACGGCAACGCGCAGTCCGATTGTCCTTGGTACAGTAGAAAATGAGCAAGGACGTACGATTTTGCAATTGGATGCCAATGGCAATGTTCGTCTAGCGTTTTCTCCAAACGGAGATGGCAATAAGGATTTAATCCAGTATCGCTCTGTCTTTTATCGGAATTTCAATAATCTGACAGCAGCTGTTTATAAGAGTGATGGCTCCTTAGTCTGGCAAAGCGCTGCAGCAAAGGATGGGCGGAAAAATTACTTTGATGGAAATGAGCGTAATCCAAAGTCTTATTTCCTGGACAATACGGTATGGGATGGGCGTGATAGTAGTGGAAGAACTGTTGTAGATGGTCTGTATACTTATGTAGTACGTTACACGCCAGATGTACCGGGAGCTAACGAGCAAACAGTATCTTTCCAACTCCAGATTGATACGCAAAAACCGCTTATCACATCTGGCTATATTAAAAAATCACAAGATGGTACGGAAATATTTGTGCCACGTAAAGTCAAAGATGTCGGAAATGGCGGTATTTTGAAAGAGCGAGTATTTTATTTGAAGCCAGATCAAAATGGACAAGTGACTTATCAGGCTGTGGATGAGTTGGGGAATGTTCGTGAATATGAACGTCGTGTTTATATTTCTGCCAATGCAGATGGTAGCTATACTCTTCCGAAAGGTGTTCATAAAGCAAACATTTTCTACGTAGTAGAAGATTTTGCGGGCAACAAAGATGCAACTTCTCTTGCAAATCTAGTCGGTACTGAAAATAGTGGTCGAATTCGGGTAGCTGTGGTTGATGCAGACAGCCATCAAGCACTGGATACACCATATGTTTATCGAATCAAGGATGCAAAAGGGAACTATATCAATGTTGATAAAGGGAAAGACATCAATTTCTTGACATTTGGGCATTATACGGCAGAACTCTTTACTTATGACAAGAGCGGGCTGAAAGTCTTGAGTGCCCTCACACAAGAATTTGATTTAACAGCAGAAGATAGCTTTAAAATGATTGAATTTTTGGCAAAGGAAATTAGCTATGCTCCACTTAGCGTGACTTTCAACCAAGCCGTTCCGAAAAATACGACGATAACATTGAAAAATGAAGCGGGTGAGCTTGTTTCTCTTCCGGCTGAGAAATATGGAAAATATTCATTTGGTAAGACGGTAGCAGTGGGTCAATATTCTATCGTTGCTACTCTGCCATCAGGCTATGAACTATGGGATGAAAATCCAACAGTTCTAGTCAAAGAAGGTAAGAACAACCTTGTTCAATTGACTGTTATTGTTAAAGTAGCCTTACTAGCAGCTGTTCAAAAACAAGTTACTTTGGTGACTACGGCTCAATATTATAATGCGAGTATAGAAAAGCGGATAGCGTACAATCAAGCTTATGCGCAAGCGAAGGCGGCTTTGACTGGGAAATTGAGTCAAGCAGAAGTAGATCGAATATTGGCAAATCTCGTCACTGCTGCTGATAATTTAGATGGTAAGGATTCTGATATTGTGGCTCTAAAAACAGCCATGGCAGCTTATGTGGCAACGACTAAAACGGGTTTGTATGCCAATGCAAGAGAAAAACAACGGCAAGCATATGACCGAGCCTTCCAAGCAGTTGCTCTCTTAGCGATTCAAGATAGTATTACGCAAGAGCAGATTGATACTGTTTTGGCACAATTGACTGCAGCTTATCAAAAGTTAAATGGTAGAGAAACGGATTTCTCTCATCTGCAAAATACGATTGCACGAGAAATTCATTTCCAAGCTCTTAGTAATAAGTTTATCTATGCAACTGATGATGTAAAAGCAGCTTATCTGGCTGCATTTGAGCAAGCGAAAGCAGTTTTAGCCAATCCAGGTGCTAGTCAAGCAGATGTGAGAGAGGCAATTGCGAATCTCAGAGCAGCTAAGAAAAAACTAAATGGACACAAACCAAAAAGAATTAAAGCTTTGACAGTGTAAAATTTTACTGATGAAGTTTCTTAGTACAAAATGGGTGACTCAAAATATTAGAGGGTCACTCATTTTCTTGTTATAATAGTCACTATGAAGGAGGTCTTGTTAAAAGTTTCTAGTGATTCTGGGGTGGTGAAAGCTAGATAAGCAAAAGCTGAGAATGAAACTTTCGGTAAGTTTTAGTCAGTAGATTTTTAATTAAGACTATATCAACAATGAAATAATCAATACGATTCTGTTGTGTGAAAGAGAGCCCAAGTCTTGGCGCTATATGGAAGAAAAAGAACATATGGGCTTTGTAGATATTCAGGTCATGCAGGAACTGCAGACTTTATCAAAAATCTAAGCGGTGTTACTGAAGTGCCAAAAACAGATGAGATGAATGTTAACATAGCGGGAAGAAAAGTCTGAATCAGAGTGTATCTCAGCCTTTCAGGTTGACTTAACAACAGAGTCAGAACAGGATGAAAAAGGAAGTCACTTTCTTCTTGACAAATATTATAAGCAGACTTATAATATAAGTGTTTATTAAATATGGAGGTGTTTTTTATGAAATTTTCTTTTGAATTGGCGGTTAATGCTAAAAAAGAGGATGCTTGGGTCTACTATTCTCAAGTTGATCAGTGGTTTGTCTGGGAGGGTGATTTGGAACAGATTAGCTTGAACGGTGATTTCACTACAGGGCAAAAGGGGAAAATGAAGATGGAAGGCATGCCTGAACTCGACTTCACTTTAGTTGAAGTGCGTGAGAATCAGTGTTTTTCTGATTTAACAGCAACGCCTTTTGGCAATGTTCTCTTTGAACATGAGATACTTGAAAATCCTGACGGTACCATTAGTCTAAGGCATTCAGTTTCTTTGACAGATAGCGTTACGACAGGGGAGGCTTTAGCCTTTTTGAAACAGATTTTTGACGATGTACCCGAAAGTGTCGGAAAGCTGAAACAAATCTTGGAGGCAGTATGACAAAAACTTTTCATTCTCAGTATGCTGACAACCATCAGGAATCGACAGGTCTCTTATTCGCCAGAGTTTACAATGCTTGGCATGGCCGAGTAAAAAAAGCCCTACAAAAAGTGGGGCTGACTCATCCGCAATTTATTATTCTGACCAGTTTGGGGTACTTGGAGCTACAACAGGACTTGGTTACTCAGGTCAATCTAGCTGCTTTTTCAGATATGGATGTGATGACGGTTTCTCAAGTTCTTAAGCTCTTGTTGAAAAAGGGCTTAGTTGAGCGGCGAGAACACCCTCAAGATAGTCGGGCAAAAGTTGTCTTTCTGACTGATATAGGCAGAGAGCGCATGAATCAGGCTCTGCCTCTCGTTGAGGCAATTGACCAAACCTACTTTGGCCAGCTGGGCATTCAGGTGTCAGATTTTAATCGACTTTTACTAAAATTGGAGGAAAACGATGGTTAAGTTCTGGGTTGGCGTCGTTTCAGAAAATCATGTTAAACGTGGTGTTACTGGTGGTTTTTGCCAGGTTTGTCATGGTAAAGGCGGTCCTTTAAAACGCATGAAAAAAGGCGATTACCTACTCTACTACAGTCCTAAAGTTGATCTTGATTCTGATCAAAAACTGCAGGCTTTCACAGCTGTAGGTAAAATGACAGGTGACGAGGTTTATCAATTTGAAATGACACCAGATTTTATCCCTTTCAGGCGGGATGTTGAGTATTACAAATCTGTCCGGCCTTGTCCGATTGGAACTGCCAGGCAGCACCCAGACTGGAAAACCTATGCCAGCCAGCTACGTTACGGACATTTTGAGGTTAGTCGAGATTTCTTTATGTATGTTTTTAATTCTATGAAGTTGGAGTAAGTCTGGACAAGATTGCCCTTTTTTGCTATAATACTAGTCAGAAAGAAAGTCTTATGGCATTTCTCAAGCGAGCCTGAGATAGTGGAAGTCGGGTGAAATAAAGTATGAACGGGCGCTTTCGGTAAGTTTTAGTCGGTAGATTATTAATTAAGACTATATTAACAATGAAGTAATAAACTAGGGTGGAACCGCGTTTTGACGCCCCTATGCAAAGTTGTATAGGGTGTCGTGTCGAGTGCAGTTCTGCTTTTTGTTTTGTTAGTCAAATTGATTCACTTGTTGAGACTAGTATATTCCTACTATAAGCTCAAGTTACAAGAATATTATAATAAAAAGAATGGAGTAAACATTATGCCGAAGAAGTTAACCTTCCAAGAAATTATTTTAACGTTGCAACAGTTTTGGAATGATCAGGGCTGTATGCTCATGCAGGCTTATGATAATGAAAAAGGTGCTGGAACCATGAGCCCCTACACTTTCTTACGGGCTATTGGACCTGAGCCATGGAATGCGGCTTATGTAGAGCCTTCACGTCGTCCAGCAGATGGACGATATGGTGAAAATCCGAATCGCCTTTACCAGCATCATCAGTTTCAGGTTGTAATGAAACCAAGTCCTAGCAACATTCAAGAGTTGTATTTACAATCATTGGAATTGTTAGGGATTAACCCGCTAGAGCACGATATTCGCTTTGTCGAAGACAACTGGGAAAATCCTTCAACTGGTTCTGCAGGTTTGGGTTGGGAAGTATGGCTTGATGGAATGGAGATTACACAGTTTACGTATTTCCAACAGGTCGGTGGTTTATCTACCAGTCCAGTTACATCTGAAGTTACCTATGGTTTAGAACGTTTGGCATCTTATATTCAAGAAGTGGATTCTGTTTATGATATTGAATGGGCAGATGGAGTTAAGTACGGAGAAATTTTCCGTCAACCAGAATTTGAACATTCAAAATACAGTTTTGAAGTGAGTGATCAAGCTTTGCTGCTGGCTAATTTTGATCATTTTGAAGCTGAGGCTAAGCGTTGTTTAGAGTATAATCTCGTTCACCCTGCTTACGATTATGTTTTAAAATGTTCGCACACCTTTAATCTATTGGATGCTCGCGGAGCTGTTTCTGTGACAGAGCGAGCGGGTTACATTGCTCGGATTCGTAATTTAGCGCGTATTGTTGCTAAAACCTTTGTGGCGGAACGCAGACGGCTAGGCTATCCATTGTTAGACGAAGCAACACGTGAGAAATTATTGGCTGAGGAGGAATAAAAATGACGAAGAATTTATTGGTTGAGTTAGGGCTTGAAGAAATGCCTGCCTATGTTGTAACACCAAGCATGAAACAATTGCGTGATAAAATGGCAGCCTTTTTAACAGACAATCGTTTGACATTCGATAAGATTGAAATGTTTTCCACTCCTCGTCGCTTGGCTGTACGTGTGTCCAATCTAAGTGAAAAGCAAACAGACCTAACAGAAGACTTCAAAGGACCAAGTAAGAAAATTGCTTTGGATGTAGATGGTCATTTTACGAAAGCTGCGCAAGGCTTTGTTCGTGGAAAAGGCTTGACGGTTGAAGATATCACATTTCGTGAAGTAAAAGGTGAGGAATATGTCTATGTGACCAAACAAGAAATCGGAAAACCTGTTGAAGAATTAATTGATGGAGTAACTGATGTCTTAACCTCTCTGAGTTTTCCGGTCAATATGCATTGGGGTACCAATACGTTTGAGTATATTCGCCCTGTTCATACCCTCACCGTGTTATTGGATGATGAATCTTTTTTGATGAATTTGTTCGATATTGAAAGTGGACGGACAAGTCGGGGTCATCGTTTTCTAGGTCATGAAGTGAAGATTCAGTCTGCAGATTCTTATGAAGAAGATCTGCGCGAAGTTTTTGTCATTGCGAGTCCAATGGAACGGGAAAACATGATTTTGGATCAAATCAAAGAAATTGAGAGAATGCACAATGTTCATGTGGAGATTGATGAAAATTTGCTAGATGAAGTGCTGAACTTAATTGAGTATCCAACCGCCTTTATTGGGCGTTTTGACGATCGTTACTTAGATGTACCCGAAGAAGTCCTTGTTACGTCTATGAAGGTTAATCAACGTTATTTTGTTGTTCGCAATGAAAATGGCAAGCTTCTTCCATATTTCGTATCGGTACGCAACGGAAATGCAGAACACCTCGAAAATGTCGTCAAAGGAAATCAGAAAGTTTTAGTGGCTCGGTTAGAAGATGCAGAATTTTTCTGGCGTGAAGATCAACGATTGATTATTTCTGACTTAGTTGACAAGTTAAAACATGTAACTTTCCATGAAAAAATTGGCTCATTAGCGGAGCACATGGAACGAACAGCAAAGATCGCAGCTCTTTTAGCAGAAAAAGCACACTTATCTACTCGGGAAGTGAAAGATGTAGCCCGTGCCGCATCTATTTACAAATTTGATTTATTGACTGGTATGGTTGGAGAATTTGATGAATTGCAAGGTATCATGGGAGAAAAATATGCTCTACTTGCAGGAGAAAACACAGCAGTAGCTAGAGCTATTCGAGAGCATTATCTCCCGACTGCTAGTGATGGTGAATTACCAGATACAAAAGTTGGTGCAATTTTGGCCATTGCAGACAAGATAGACACAATTCTTTCGTTCTTCTCTGTTGGACTCATTCCAAGTGGTTCAAATGACCCTTATGCTCTTCGTAGGGCCACACAAGGTGTTGTGCGTGTTTTGGACAAGTTCGGCTGGCACATTGCCTTAGATGAATTGGTAGATCAACTCTATGCGCTGCAGTTTGATAGTCTCACATATAGTAACAAAGAACAGGTGCTTGATTTCTTCCGTGCGCGCATTGAAAAAATGATAGACAGCGATATTCCGAAAGATATCGTGACAGCTGTGCTCAACAGCTCGACGTTTGTTGTACGTGATTTGGTCGAGGTGGCGGCCCTTCTAGCAGAAAAAGCACAAGAAGATTCTTTCAAACCAGCAGTTGAAAGTTTGGCACGTGTCTTTAATTTGGCAGAAAAAGCAGAAGCAGTGAGTGTTGTGGATGAAAGTCTGTTTGAAAATGAAGAGGAAAAAGAACTTCATACAGCAATCGAGCACTTGACTTTATCTGATGACTTGGCGGATAATATTGAACAATTATTTGTTTTAAGTCCGGTCATTGATGCATTTTTTGATAACACTATGGTCATGGCAGAAGATGAAGCAATCCGAGCAAATCGTTTGGCGCTTTTAGTCGCTTTAATGACAAAGGCTAAAAAGGTAGCACAGTTTAATCAAATCAATACAAAATGATAAGAGGTGAATCTTATGGAACCGAAGAAAATTGAACGAATCAATGAACTGGCCAAAAAGAAAAAGACAGTTGGGCTGACACCGGAGGAAAAAGTAGAACAAGCTAAACTACGTGAAGAATATATCGAAGGCTATCGTCGTAGTCTTCGTCATCACATCGAAGGGATTAAAATTGTGGATGAAGAAGGCAACGATATCACGCCAGAAAAACTCCGTCAGGTTCAAAGAGAAAAAGGTCTACATGGCAGAAGTTTAGACGACCCAAATTCCTAATGAAGACAACAAAAAATCGCTGAGAGATACTCTCGACGATTTTTTATTTATCTATTTTGTAATATCTTCAAAATGATCAAATGTTTGACTGTCAATTACAGCCATTAATAGTTCATTCTGTTTAAAGATATAGTCAGGCGATGTATCAATATTGAGTACACCATCAGGAGTTTCTCTAAAACCAATGATGTTAAGCTTATGATTCTGACGAAGTTTTAATTGTGCTAAATTTTTACCAATCCAGGCCTGAGGTGGATAAAATTCAATAATAGAGACATTTTTATCTAATTCAATGACATCCGTCGTGGCTTGGTGCAAAATATTTTTAGCAAGCGAAATCCCGGTCTCACGCTCAGGGGAGATGCAGCGATCAGCTCCAACTTTTAGCAAGACTTTTCTGGTTGTCTTACTTTTCACCTTGGCAATCACCTTTTCAACGCCTAAAGATTTACAGTGCATGACGGCGAGGACGCTTGATTCTAAATTGTCTCCTGTAGCCACAACCACCGTATCACAAGTATCAATTCCTGCAGCCTGCAACAAATCGTGGTCTGTAATATCACCGACGACACCTCGCGCCAAAATCGGTTCAAAATGATTGATGACATCTTGGTGGTCATCGACAGCGATAATATCACAATTATATTTGCGGAGTGTGTTAATGATACTGCGACCAAAAACTCCTAGACCTAGTATGCCAATTGTTCGTTTATCCATAAAATCCTTCCTATCCAATAATAGTATTTGCATTAGCAAATTTAATTGTATCGTTTTTCTTCGGTTTTCGATTGGAGAGACTGACAATCAAGGTCAGTGGTCCAATTCGTCCGATAAACATCAAAAACATAATCACTGTTAAAGCAGCATGATTTAAAGTAGGTGTTAGATTGGCAGTCACGCCTACTGTTCCAAGAGCAGACATGGCTTCGAACATTAAGTAAATAAAACGATGCCCCTTATCAGCAACCATTGTCAAAAAAGTCAAACCAAGAATAAAGGTTGTGGTGAAGACAATTAAGACACTGAAGGCTTTTTGAATGGTAGAGGGAGAAAACGTATGATGCCCAAAATTAGTATGGGGCAAACCAAGAATTTCTGTTCTAGCAAAGGCTAACACAACCAAAAAAGTGGTAATTTTCAATCCTCCAGCCGTTCCTCCAGGAGCACCACCTAGAAACATTTGAATGATATAAAGAAGTAATGTAACTGGGCGAGCTTGTGTATAGTCAATCGTTGCAAAACCGGCTGTCCGCATGGTGACGGTTTGAAAGAAGCTGACTAACACCTTTTTTCCGAAAGGCAGCTGACCGATAGTAGCTGTATTTTGAAATTCAGTCAGAAATGTCAAACAAGTTCCACTGATTAAGATAATAGCTGTTAAAGCAAGAACTAATTTTGTATGAAAACGTAGTTTCCGTTTACGTCCTTTTGCTTGTATATTTGTTTTTAAGTCAAACCAGACTGAAAAACCTAAGCCGCCCATAATAATCAAGGCAGCGATGGTTAAATTAACTAAGGTATCTGTTTTATATGATAGCAAACTAGTACTACCTAAATTATCAAATCCAGCGTTACAGAAAGCAGAGATAGCAAGAAAAATTGAAGTTAGAAGTCCTTTTCCCCATCCTAAGAGAGGGACAAAACGAAAACTGAGAATCAAGGCTCCGAGTAATTCAATACTAAAAGTAATGAGAAAGATGGAGCGAAGGAAGTCGCGAATAGAATTTGTTTCATCTCGACTAAGACTTTCTTGCAAAGTAGTACGATTGGAAAAACTAAGTTTTTGATTGGAACGTACATAAATCAGCCCGATAAAGCTAATTAACCCTAAGCCTCCAATCTGAATGAGCAGCATACAGATAATCTGCCCCCAAATATTGTAAGTATCAGCGACTGCCTGTGTAAAAAGCCCAGTCACACAGACCATTGAAACTGAAGTAAATAAGTGGTCAAAATAATTAGCTTTGGAAGTCGCTATCTGCATAAAAGGCAGATTTAAAAGAAGAGATCCCACTACAATCACAAGGGCGAAACTCAATAAAATACGCCTAGCAGGAGATAATCTTGATAAAAAATGTGACATTCGTATCTTCTTTCATAGAAATAATGATTTTATTTTACCATAAAGACGTTTAAAAGACGAGAGGGAAGGCGCAAGAGTTTAGTTCTTCTTTAAAAGTTTTTGACCGAAAAAAATGCAAGAAGCAATCCCTGCCACATCTATCCAAAATAGCAATGCATCTGTCAAGGTGAAGAATAAGTAGAAAGCAATGACGAGAAGGATTGCTAAGAGAGGTAAGAGTATTTTTTTATATTGTTGAAGTTTCATTGAATTTACCCTTTCTTTTCTTAGAAGTGTTCTTGATTCCAAAAAAGTGTGTTTAGGTCTGTTTCCAAAGCTAGTGCTAGATGGATACAAAGATCTAGTGTGGGATTGCATTTATTGTTTTCAATCATGTTGATTGTTTGTCGCGAAACACCAATTTGTTTAGCAAGGTCTAGTTGCGAGAGGCCTAGATTTTTTCGACATTCTTTTACTTGATTCATGTGTTTCTCCTTAGCAAAGTGTCAAATATAAGCGACTTTTGTAGTTTCATTATAAGTATCTTTGTTTACCATGTCAAGTATCATTGACAAAAACTTTACATGATTCCAAAAGTCTTTTTTTAAATCTTTGTGGTATAATAGTAAAGATATGACAAATGAATTTCATCATGTAACAGTTCTTCTGCACGAAGCTATTGATCAACTTGGTATAAAGCCAAATGGTGTTTATGTTGATGCAACTTTAGGTGGAGCAGGGCATAGTGAATACCTTTTAAGTAAACTAGAGAAAAACGGTCATCTATATGCATTTGATCAAGATTGGACCGCTATTGAGCATGCTCGAAAACGTTTGGCATCGTACGTTGATCAAGGAATGGTGACCTTTATTAATGATAATTTTCGTCATTTAAAGGAGCGTTTGCATGAGCTAGGTGTTGAAGAAATTGATGGCATTTGTTATGATTTAGGGGTTTCTAGTCCGCAATTGGATGAGCGCAAGCGTGGGTTTTCCTATAAACAGGATGCTCCACTTGACATGCGGATGAATCAGGATGCAAAGTTGACGGCTTATGCAGTAGTCAATCAATACAGCTATCATGATTTGGTGCGGATTTTCTTCAAGTACGGAGAAGATAAATTTTCAAAGCAAATTGCTCGGAAAATTGAGCAAATGCGTGAAAAGAAACCAATTGAGACCACTACGGAGTTAGCAGAGATTATCAAATCTGTTAAGCCTGCTAAGGAATTGAAAAAAAAGGGGCATCCTGCTAAACAGATTTTTCAAGCCATTCGCATCGAAGTTAATGATGAGTTGGGAGCGGCAGATGAGTCCATTCAACAAGCTATGGACTTGTTGGCGGTTGATGGGCGTATTTCGGTGATTACATTTCATTCGTTGGAAGATCGCTTAGCTAAGCAGCTTTTTAAAGTAGCCTCAACAGTAGAAGTACCAAAAGGCTTGCCGTTTATTCCAGAGGAATTACAGCCTAAAATGAAATTGGTCACTCGAAAACCTATTTTACCAAGTCAAGACGAATTAGATAAAAATAATCGATCACATTCAGCTAAGCTGCGTGTGGCACAAAAAGTACATAAGTGAGGATTGAGATGGCAACTAGAACAAGAACAACTGGCCAGATACTTCAGGCACGAATTCAAAAATTTTCTCGTGTTGAGAAAGCATTTTATGGAGCGATAGTCTTGACAGCGGTTATCTTAGCAACCAGTGTTGTCTTTATGCAAACAAAATTATTGCAAGTACAGCGCGATTTAACAACTGTCAATTCAAAAATCGAAGCAAAGCGCACAGAACTAGATGATGCTAAACAAGAAGTAAACGAATTGATTCGTAGTGAACGCTTATCAAAATTAGCGAGTTCGCAAGAAATGACTCAGAATAATGAAAATATCAGAACGGCGGAATAAAGCATGAATGGACTCAGAAGACGAATTTTAAATCATGCTTTGAAAAATCGGAGGCATCCTAGTTATAACCGTAGACGAGTAGGGAAAAGCCTAAGCGTTTTGACGGTTTTTGTCTTTTTTGTTTTCCTGATTAATTTTGCCATTATTATTGGAACAGGAAAGAAGTTTGGTGTAAATTTGGCTGAACAAGCAAGTAAAGTGCATCAAATAACACGGATTGTACCTGCAAAGCGTGGCACGATTTATGATCGTAATGGTTTACCGATAGCCGAAGATGCGACCTCTTATAATGTTTATGCAGTTATTGACAAGAAATATAAATCAGCAACTGGAGAGATTCTTTATGTAGAAGAATCTCAATATAACAAAGTAGCTGAAGTATTCAATAAATATCTCGGCATGAACAAGGATTATGTCAAGAAACAGCTATCTCGAAAAAAATTGCAACAAGTTTCGTTTGGTTCTCAAGGAAATGGAATCAGTTATAGTAATATGAACACCATTCGTGAAGAATTAAAAAAAGCGAAAGTAAAAGGTGTTGATTTTACTACCAGTCCGAATCGAAGTTATAAAAATGGAAATTTTGCTTCTGTATTTATTGGATTAGCACAGCTTCAGGAAAATAAAGATGGCAGCAAAATGCTTGTTGGTACGACAGGTTTAGAAGCTGCTTTAAACAAGACATTAGCTGGATCAAATGGTGTCATCACCTATGAAAAAGATAAAAATGGAAATATCGTACCGGGATCTGACAAGGTTTCAAGGAAAACACAAGATGGAAAAGATGTTTATACAACCCTATCATCAGATTTGCAGTCTTTTCTTGAAACACGTATGAATGCTTTTCTAGAAAAAGCGAAAGGGAGTTCTGCCAGTGCCACACTAGTGAGCGCAAAAACTGGAGAAATCCTTGCAACGACGCAACGTCCAAGTTTTGATGCTGATACGAAGCAAGATTTGACAAAAGATTTTGCTTGGTCTAGTGCTCTCTATCAGAATCAATATGAGCCAGGCTCAACGATGAAGGTCATGACGCTTGCTGCAGCAATAGATAACAAGACTTTTCCAGCAAATGAAACGTATAATAATAGCGGCTTACAAATTGCGGATGTAACAATTCGTGACTGGAATGTCAACATGGGGCTTTCTGAAGGTCAGACGTTGACCTATGCTCAAGGTTTTGCTCTGTCTAGTAACGTTGGAATGGCTTCCTTAGAGAAAAAAATGGGTGATGAAAAATGGTTAGATTACCTTAGCAAATTCAAATTTGGATTACCCACACGTTTTGGGATGAACTATGAAGATTATGGTGGCCTTCCAGCAGATAATATCGTAACTTATGCAATGAGCGCCTTTGGTCAAGGGATTTCGGTTACCCAAGCACAAATGTTACGTGCTTTTTCTTCCATAGCCAATGATGGTGTGATGGTTGAGCCGAAATTTATCAGTGCAATCTATGACTCGAAAAGTGGTCGTGCACGAAAGAGTTCTACAGAGATTGTAGGACGTCCTGTTTCAAAAGAGGCTGCCAAATCAACCAGAAACTATATGGTGAGTGTCGGCACGGATCCTATTTATGGAACCCTATATAGTAAGACAGAAGGCGGTCCTATTATCAAAGTGCCAAACCAAAATGTAGCGGTTAAATCAGGTACAGCACAAATTGCAGGAGAGAACGGAAGTGGTTATTTGACAGGTGCAAATGATTATATCTATTCTGTTGTAGCCATGACACCTGCTGAAAATCCTGATTTCATCATGTATGTAACTCTGAAGCAACCTTCAGAATCTTTCCAACCTATTTTCTGGAAAGAAGTGGTTAACCCTGTATTGGAAGAGGCTGCAGCGATGAAAGATACGCTGAACTTGACGACACAATCTCCCGTTCTAAAATCTGTTTCAAAAGAATTGACTTATAAAATGCCTTCCGCTAAGAATACTAGTCCTGGTGATTTGGCTGATGAATTGCGACGCAACCTTGTGCAACCTATTGTTCTAGGAACTGGTAAGAATATTAAGAAAATTTCTGTGAAAACAGATGAAGTCCTGAAATCCAATCAGCAAATTCTTATCCTAACTGATGATTTTACGGAAATGCCTGATATGTATGGCTGGACGAAGAAGAATGCTACAATATTTGGCAAATGGTTAGGTATAAAAGTGCATATCAAAGGAAAAGGCTCGAAAGTTGTAGCTCAAAGTGTCAAGACCAATGCATCACTCAAAAAAATAAAAGAAATAACAATTACTTTAGGAGATTAGCATGTTACAAGCTATCATTGCAGGTATTGTGACTTTTATTCTAACTTTAGTTGGGATACCTGCATTTATTCGTTTTTATCACAAAGCTCATATTTCTGGACAACAAATGCACGAAGATGTGAAACAGCACCAAGCAAAAGCTGGAACGCCTACTATGGGAGGAACTGTATTTTTGGTAGCCTCTGTTTTATCTAGTTTTGTGATAGCTCTCATTTCTAAAGAACTTTCAAGTGCTGCCTTGATGATACTATTTATTCTGGTTTTGTATGGTATCGTTGGTTTCTTGGATGATTTTTTAAAGGTTTTTCGTAAAATAAATGAAGGTTTAAATCCCAAGCAGAAACTAGCCCTTCAAATTATTGGTGGCATTGTTTTTTACTTCTTTTTTGATACCCACGGTGGGGGAGATTTACTCAATGTTTTTGGTTTCCCACTTCATTTAGGCTATCTTTATATTGCTTTTACTCTCTTTTGGCTGGTTGGCTTTTCCAACGCCGTCAATTTGACAGATGGCATTGATGGATTGGCCAGTATTTCTGTTACAATCAGTTTAGCAGCTTATGCAGTCATTGCGACAGTTCAACATCGTTTTGATATTTTAATTGTTATTTTGAGTATGATTGGTGGCCTGCTTGCGTTCTTTATTTTCAATCATAAACCAGCCAAGATTTTTATGGGAGATGTAGGAAGTTTGGCTCTTGGTGGTATGTTAGCAGCAATTTCGATAGCACTTCACCAAGAATGGACGCTTCTTATCATTGGGATTGTTTATGTCTTTGAGACAACTTCAGTTATGATGCAGGTTTCTTATTTCAAGTTGACTGGAGGCAAACGGATTTTTCGGATGACACCAGTTCATCATCATTTTGAACTGGGTGGCTTATCAGGTCATGGGCAAGCTTGGAGTGAATGGAAAGTTGATTTCTTTTTCTGGGGAATCGGACTTGCGGCTAGTTTACTAACCATTGCGATTTTATATTTATAAGAGAAGTAACTCATTTTAAAGAATTTTTTCTTTAAGATGAGTTTTTTTATGGAATGTTTGCAAAAATTTTCTAAAAATTCGTAAATTTTCTTGAAATTATATGAAAATAGTGTATAATAGGTTCAATATTTAGTTGAAGGAAGTTGGTGATTATTACTTTTTAACGAAGAAAATGTTTTATTTTTTACTACCTAAGAATGTTTATTCGGTTTGGGTTTTAAGATGAAAATGAGGATGTTTATTTTTATTCATTACTTAGCTTATTTTTAGAAAATAGTGTATATAAAAGACTGTCTTTTGAATAAATAACCCATCTTTCTTAAGCAAGACCTTTACTTTTTGAAAACATTTCGGTATAATATGCAATGTAATAAGATGTGACATTAGAGGAGGTTTTATCTATGAAATCATCAAAATGGATTATTGCAACGGGAGTTGTACTAAGTGCTGGAATTTTATTGGCTGGTTGTGGCAAGTCAAGCTCTAGCACATCGACATATTCATATGTGTATACACAAGACTCAGATACGCTGAATTATTTGATGGCGAATCGAGCAACAACATCAGATGTTGTTACCAATTTAGTTGATGGATTATTAGAAAATGACCGATACGGGAACTTAGTTCCAGCACTCGCTAAGTCATGGACAGTCTCCAAAGATGGTTTGACGTATACGTATAAATTACGTAAAGACGCGAAATGGTACACATCAGAAGGCGAAGAGTACGCAGGTGTAAAAGCACAAGACTTTGTAACTGGTTTGAAATATGCTGCAGATAACAAATCCGAAGCTCTTTACCTTGTACAAGACTCTGTCAAAGGATTAGATGCGTATATCAAAGGGGAGACAAAAGATTTTTCAAAAGTAGGTGTAAAAGCTATTGATGATTATACAGTACAGTATACTCTGAGTCGTGCAGAAACTTATTGGAATTCAAAAACAACCAATAACATCCTCTTCCCAGTCAATGCAGCCTTCTTAAAATCCCAAGGAAAGAATTTTGGTTCTGTAAAACCGAGTAGCATTCTTTACAACGGTCCATATCTGCTGAAGTCTTTGACGGCTAAATCCTCTATGGAATTTGCAAAAAATCCTCATTATTATGACAAAAAGAATGTTCATTTAGACAATATAAAGTTGACATATTATGATGGATCGGACCAAGAAGCGCTTATTCGAAACTTTACTGAGGGTGCTTATAGTGCAGCTCGTCTTTATCCAAATAGTTCTAGTTTTGCTTCTGTTAAGAAACAGTATAATAACAATATCATCTATAGTTTACAAGATGCGACCAGTTACTATTATAACTTTAACTTAAATCGTCAGTCTTATCACCATACATCTAAGAAAACAGATGCTCAAAAAACTGCAACACAGGAAGCAGTACTCAATAAAGCATTTCGTCAAGCAATCAATTTCGCCTACAATCGAATGTCTTATGGTGCGCAAAGCAATGGGAAAGATGGAGCGACAAAAGTATTGCGGAATACACTTGTTCCACCAACGTTTATTTCAATTGGTGATAAAACATTTGGGGATCTCGTATCTTCCAAATTGGTGAAGTACGGTTCAGAATGGTCTGATATGAATTTGGCTGATGCACAGGATGCTTACTACAATCCAGCAAAGGCAAAAGCAAAATTTGCACAAGCAAAAGCAGAGTTGCAAGCTAAAGGAGTTCAGTTCCCAATTCATTTGGATGTACCGGCTGATCAGACAAGTAAAATTGGCGTTCAATGGGAAAGTTCTATGAAACAATCCGTTGAGTCTGTTTTAGGAAAAGAGAATGTTGTCATTGATATTCAACAAATGAGTTCAGATGAACTGAACAACATTGGCTACTTTGCTAATACTGCTGCTCAAAAAGATTATGATTTATACAATGGCGGATGGTCAGGGGACTATCAAGATCCATCAACTTATCTAGATACCTTGAATACAAAAAATGGTGGTAGTTTGAAGAACTTTGGCTTGGAACCTGGTCAAGAGAACGATAAGATAAAAACTGTTGGTTTGGATACCTATACTACAATGCTTGAGGAAGCAAATGCTGAAACCAATGAGACGAAGCGTTATGAGAAATATGCTGAAGCGCAGGCGTGGTTAATTGATAGTGGGTTGACAATGCCAAATCTTTCTCTTGGAGGAACACCATCTGTGACAAAGACAGTTCCGTTTAGCCGTTCATATTCTCTAGTAGGAATTAAGGGTGGTTCAAGCAACTACTTTAAATATGTTAAGTTGCAAGATAAAATTGTGACGACCAAAGAATACGAAAGTGCTAAAAAGAAATGGCTGAAAGAAAAAGAAGCTTCTAATAAAAAAGCACAAGATAACTATGAAAATCATGTAAAATAAGTACAAGAAATTTCTATGGCTACTAAGTTTCATAGAAATTTCTTTTTGTACGAAATGGACTATCATTCAAGTTCTTTTTAATAATGTTACCTAACATAAACATTTAGGATTGTTGATTGGATGCTTCACTTTTTTCAAAAATTTTCTTGACAAGCCTTAGCTGTCCTGTTATATTAGTAAAGTATTCAATCGCGGGGATGGTGGAATTGGCAGACGCGCAGGACTAAGGATCCTGTGACCGCTTTAGGTCGTGATGGTTCAAGTCCCTCTCTCCGCATGAGATAAGCTGGTTTTGGTCAGAGAGGAACTGAGGGTAAAATTCAGGCAATCCTCTATGCGCGTGAGCAGGATGTGCCTATGTTGGGCATTTGCTTGGGTATGCAGTTAACCTGTGTCGAATTCGCCCATCACGTCCTAGGCCTGGCAGATGCCAGCTCAGCGGAGCTTAATCCAGACACATCGTATCCAATCATTGACCTCATGCGTGATCAGATTGATGTCGAAGACTTGGGTGGAACGCTGAGACTGGGGCTCTATCCTTCTAAACTTAAGCGCAATTCTAAAGTAGCGGCAGATTATGACTATCAAGAAATCGTGCAACGTCGTCATCGCCATCGCTATGAGTTTAACAATGCTTTCCGCGAGCAGTTTGAGGCAGCCGGATTTGTATTTTCTGGAGTTTTACCAGACAATCGCTTGGTCGAAATAGTGGAAATCCCAGAAAACAAATTCTTTGTGGCCTGTCAGTATCACCCAGATCTTTCCAGCTGCCCGAACCGACCTGAAGGTCTTTATACGGCCTTTGTCACAGCAGTGGAAGAGCCAGGAGAGATAGACTTGCTTTTTCTAGGATAAGCGATTTTTTTAGAGAAATGTTATAATGAAAAACAAAAGGAGGGAAGAAGATGTTTCTAAACATTTTAGCTAGTATTCGTACTAATAATTTTCAAGACGAGCATTGTATAGAAAAAATCCAAGCTCTCTGGCAGGAACAAGAGGGGGCTGTGAAAGAAGCTTTTGCCCAAGGGGAACCAGTCTATGCTGTCTATCATGATTATGCTAGTGATTACAAAGGAGACTACAGTCTCTCCATCTGCCGTTTGACAGATGGGGAACTCTATGATTTTGATACCTCTGAGCAGACCTATCAAGTGTTTGAAGCGGATAAGGAGGATTCTCAAGCGGTTCTTCATGCTTGGCAGAGGATTTGGCAGGCAGAAGAAACAGGTGAGCTTCATCGGGACTACACTATTGACTTTGAAAAATACGATCCTGACCAAACTGTGGCTGTCTTTGTTGCGACTCAGAAGCACTGAGTTTTCTGTGTTCCTGTCTTAGTTTTATTTTCGCTTAGATTTCCCAGTCTTGCTGCTTGAGTAGAAAGTTGATTTTTTGAAATAAAGTCAAAATTTTCTTGACAAGCCTTAGCTGTCCTGTTATACTAGTAAAGTACTCAATCGCGGGGATGGCGGAATTGGCAGACGCGCAGGACTAAGGATCCTGTGACCGCTTTAGGTCGTGAGGGTTCAAGTCCCTCTCTCCGCATGAGATAAGCTGGCTTCGGTCAGTTTTTTTGTTTTATCATTTTGAACTGTGAGGCAGGAAATTTTGTTTTATAAGAGAAAACGCTTAAAAAATTAGGAAACACTGGTATTTTTTTCTGAAAAGTGATAAAATAAACAATGTAAGTGGGGAAACCCATAAAAATAAATAGGAGGCCTAATACTAATGGCAATCGTTTCAGCAGAAAAATTTGTCCAAGCAGCTCGTGACAATGGTTATGCAGTTGGTGGATTTAATACAAACAACCTTGAGTGGACTCAAGCTATCTTGCGTGCAGCAGAAGCTAAAAAAGCTCCAGTACTTATCCAAACTTCTATGGGTGCTGCTAAATATATGGGTGGTTATAAAGTATGTAAACTCCTCATTGAAAGCCTTGTAGAATCAATGGGAATTACTGTACCAGTTGCTATTCACCTTGACCATGGTCATTATGAAGATGCGCTTGAATGTATCAAAGTTGGTTACACTTCAGTTATGTTTGATGGTTCTCATCTTCCAGTTGAAGAAAACCTTGAAAAAGCTCGTAGAGTGGTTGAATTTGCGCATGCAAATGGAGTATCAGTGGAAGCTGAAGTCGGTACTATCGGTGGTGAAGAAGACGGTATCATCGGTGACGGTGAATTGGCTCCAATTGAAGATGCAAAAGCAATGGTTGAAACTGGAATTGACTTCCTTGCAGCAGGTATTGGTAACATTCATGGACCATATCCAGCTAACTGGAAAGGTCTTCACCTTGATCACTTGCAAAAATTGACAGAAGCTGTTCCAGGCTTCCCAATCGTATTGCATGGTGGCTCAGGTATTCCAGATGATCAAATCCAAGCAGCTATCAAATTGGGTGTGGCAAAAGTCAACGTAAATACTGAGTGTCAAATTGCTTTTGCTAAAGCTACTCGTAAATTTGCTGCTGAATACGAAGCAAACGAAGCAGAATACGATAAGAAGAAACTCTTTGACCCACGTAAATTCTTGAAATCAGGTTTCGAAGCAATTACAGAAGCTGTTGAAGAACGTATCGACGTATTCGGTTCAGAAGGTAAAGCTTAATTAGGTTATAGAACAAAAAATCTCGCTACGGCGGGATTTTTTTCTATATCTTTGGGATAAAAGTAGGCCTTGTCTGAGTTGAATTAAGAAGTTGTAAAATTTTTGCTTGACAAAACAAGTCAACATGGTAGAATAAGGAGGTAGCAATCGCCGATTTAGCTCAGTTGGTAGAGCAACGCACTCGTAACGCGTAGGTCGTAGGTTCAAGCCCTATAATCGGCACTATTGAAGGTCTTCATCATATTGAAGGTCTTTTTGTTTATTGTCTATAAAATGTGGTTGTGTAAAAAGCAATAGAATCTAGTCAATTTATGAAACATAAGTAGCTTATTCAGATCTCGTAACCACTTACCTGTCCAAATGAACCACTTACTGAAAATCGCTTGAATTTCATATGACAATTGGTATAATGAATAAAGAAAAGTGAGAGGAGCGTTTATGAAAATTCGAGTAGAACTAGATTCTAATTTGGAAGAAGCAGAAATTGTCATTAAGGCGCCTCGCTTTGATGAGCAGATAGAGCGTATTCAGCGTTCCTTGGAAGAAGTTGCCAAACCGTCCATTCTTTTTTACAAAGATACGAGCGAATATTATGTTGATTTAGCAGATATCCTTTTCTTTGAAACGGATGGAAATAAAATTTTTGCGCATGCTCGGAATAATGCTTATGAAGTCAAACTAAAATTGTATGAGTTGGAAGAATGCCTGCCGCGATATTTCTGTCGTATTTCTAAATCAACGATTACAAATATTAAAGCAATCTATTCATTAGAAAAGTCTTTTTTCAGGAACGAGCAGTATTCGTTTCTATGATACCCATAAGCAAGTACATGTATCTAGGCATTATTTTCAATTCTTAAAAGAAAAATTAGGTGAAATGAGGTAAATATTATGAGAAAAACATTATTTGGAGTAGGGCTTTTAGTACTGGCTGGTTGGATACTGTTGCAAGGGAATTTTGGTATTCCATCTATTCGCTTCAATTTTTGGCCACTGCTTGTTGTGCTGGTTTTTGCTTACTTTGCACTTGAAAATTTTTGGAGAGGAAATTTATCTGGCGGGGTTATTTTAGCCATTATTTCCCTAATCGTTGCAAATAGTAGTTATCACTTTTTGCCAATTTCATCTGGAACAATTTTCTTAGCAGGTATTCTGGCTTCTATTGGAATTGGGTTGATTTTCAAACCAAAACGAATTTGGGGTATTTATCATGGTCAAAATGCTCGTCGTGTCATAAATGGAGACATCAATTTTGGGAGTGGTACACGCTATATCAATTCGGATGATTTTACTTATGAAACACTAGATTGTGCTTTTGGGAATGCTACGGTTTATTTTGACAATGCTACCATTAAAGGAAACTCTGCAACTTTTGATATTGATGTATCTTTTGGAAATGCTACATTATATGTACCAAGTAATTGGCATGTAGAGTTAGATGTGGATAACGCTTTTGGCACAGTGACGAATCCTCGTAATATCAATGAGAAAGATAAGACTCTTTATGTAAAAGGAGATGTATCTTTTGGTCGCTTAGGAATTATTTATGTTTAAAATTTAAGAAAGTTATTGATCTACTTGAATTTTGAAATATAAGGAAAATAGTCTTGCAAAATCTTAAAAATTGTGATAAAATTTTACGGTATGTGGTATAAAGCCCGTGAAACTAATCAGGAGGACAAGTATAAATGGCAAAAGTATGTTACTTTACAGGTCGTAAAACTGTATCAGGAAACAACCGCTCTCACGCAATGAACCAAACAAAACGTACTGTGAAACCAAATCTTCAAAAGGTGACAATCTTAGTTGATGGTAAACCTAAGAAAGTTTGGGCTTCAGCACGCGCCCTTAAATCTGGCAAAGTTGAACGTGTTTAATTAACGAAAGGATGAGCCTTTGAGAGGTTCATTTTCTTTTGTCTGAAATAGCAGGTTATGAATATCTCTTTTTCGATAAAAGTTGACTGAATCCTTTTAAATATCTACTCTCTCTTGTACAGTCCGCGTAAAATATGGTAAAATAAACTATAAAATACTTTTGAGGTAGAAATTATGACTGTAAAAATCAATACAAAAGATGGTCAAATTGAGCTGACAGATGATGTTATTGCAACAATTGTTGGCGGAGCGGCAACTGAAATTTTTGGTGTAGTCGGAATGGCCAGTAAAAATGCCATTAAAGATAATTTCCAAGCTTTATTAGGAAAGGAAAATTATGCAAAAGGTGTTGTAGTAAAAACAACGGAAGAAGGAAGCATTGCTGTTGATGTGTATACAGTTTTGAGCTATGGTACTAAGATAAGTGAAGTGTCTAAAAATATTCAAGAGCGTGTGAAATTCAGTCTTGAGAATCAGCTTGGAATTACTGCTGAAACAGTAAATGTCTATATCCAAAATATTAAAGTTGTAGGAGAATAATCGTGTCAAATATTACTACTAGTTTATTTCAAGAAATGGTGCAGTCTGCATCTACTCGTTTGAATAAACAGGCTGAATATGTCAATTCTTTAAATGTTTTTCCTGTGCCGGATGGTGATACGGGTACCAATATGGGAATGACTATTGAAAATGGGGCAAAGGAAGTTGCAGATAAATCTGCTTCTACTGTTGGTGAAGTGGCTGGAATTTTTGCTAAAGGTCTCTTGATGGGAGCGCGTGGGAATTCTGGTGTTATTACTTCACAGCTTTTCCGTGGTTTCTCTCAAAGTGTGAAAGAAAAGGAAGAATTAACAGGGCAAGATTTAGCTCTTGCTTTTCAGGCTGGAGTTGAAGTGGCCTACAAAGCTGTGATGAAGCCCGTTGAAGGAACGATTTTAACTGTTTCTCGCGGGGCTGCAATCGGTGCTAGAAAAAAAGCAGAAGAAACAGACGATGCTGTTGAGGTGATGAAGGCAGCTCTTGAGAGTGCTAAGATAGCTCTTGCGAAAACACCAGATATGCTTCCGGTCTTAAAGGAAGTGGGAGTTGTGGACTCTGGTGGTCAAGGTTTGGTGTTCATCTACGAAGGCTTTTTGGCAGCGTTGACAGGTGAATACATTGCATCCGAAGAGTTTCAGGCAACGCCTGCGACGATGACGGAAATGATTAATGCAGAGCATCATAAGTCAGTAGCGAGTCATGTGGCAACAGAAGACATCAAATTCGGTTATTGTACTGAAATCATGGTGGCTTTGAAAAAAGGTCCAACGTATGTAAAAGAATTTGATTATGATGAATTTCGCAATTATTTGAATGAATTGGGGGATTCACTCCTTGTCGTCAATGATGATGAAATTGTAAAGGTTCATGTCCACACAGAAGATCCAGGCTTAGTCATGCAAGAAGGCTTGAAATATGGAAGTCTTGTCAAAGTCAAAGTAGATAATATGCGCAATCAACATGATGCACAAGTTGAAAAGGAAGAGCGTGAGAACAAGCAAGCTGCTGAAGAAAAGGAATATGCTGTTATTGCAGTTGTGGCTGGTGAAGGTTTGGCAGAAATCTTTAAGGCGCAAGGAGTAGACTACATCATCTCCGGTGGTCAAACAATGAATCCTTCGACAGAAGATTTTATTAGGGCAGTTGAACAGGTCAATGCTCGTCACATCATTATCCTGCCAAACAATAAGAATATTTTCATGGCGGCACAATCGGCAGCTGAGGTAATTGAACAACCTGCTGCAGTAATAGAAACAAGAACGATTCCGCAAGGTTTAACAAGCCTACTGGCTTTTGATTCAAGTAAATCTATTGAGGAAAACCATGACCGAATGACAGCTGCTCTTACAGATGTTGTAAGTGGTAGTGTAACAAGTGCTGTTCGTGATACAACGATTGACGGTCTTGACATCCATGAAAATGATTATCTTGGTATGGTAGATGGAAAAATTGTTGTGTCTAATCCGGATATGTTGACAACATTGAATGAAACATTCAGTAAAATGTTAGATACAGACAGCGAAATTGTGACGATTTATATCGGAGAAGATGGCAATGAAGACTTGGCCAATGAATTGGCTCAAGATATTACTGAAAAATTTGAAGATGTAGAAGTGGAAATCCATAAAGGTGGACAACCAGTTTATCCATATCTTTTTAGTGTTGAATAAAATCAAAGAATCATTGAAAGGCGACTCAACCGAGTCGTCTTTTTTGTGACATTTGTCATGTGAAACGATGACAAAATCATCTAGTTGGAATTTTTGACAAAATATATAATAGAATTATCAAAAGGAAAGGCAGCTGGTCTATGAAAAAGATGTTTGATTCTTTTGTTGCTTATGATAATGATGTTCAGCTCTCTATATTTTAGTGACTCAGCAATCAATGAGAATTGGTCATTATAATGTAATATCTTGATGAAGACTGATAACGAGTATTCTGTACGGCTTGTTCTTTGGAAGTAGGATTAGGACTGCTGGTATTTTACACTATTTTTGGAGTGTCTTTGCAATCTTGGTTGCTCAGTCTTTATGTATGTACTTATCAAGGAGGAAAAAGATGAATTTGATTGAAGTAAAGGATTTATCCAAAGAGATTCGTGGGAAAGAAATTTTGAAAAATATTTCTTTTACAATTAACGATGGAGAATGTGTGGCGTTGATTGGTCCAAATGGGGCTGGGAAAACGACACTAATGGATTGCTTGTTGGGCGATAAGTTTCTTACAGGTGGACAGGTCAGGATTCAGAGTTTGCAGCCGACAAATAATCAATTGAAACAGGTAGTTGCTATTTTGCCACAAGAAAACACAGTCGTGGCAGATTTGAAGGTAAATGAACTATTAAACTTTTTCCAAAGTGTTTACCCAAATAGTTTGAGCAATCAGGAAATTGATGTTCTGTTGAAATTTACGGATAAGCAAAAAGAACAGTTGGCCAGTAAATTGTCTGGTGGACAAAAACGGTTACTTTCTTTTGTTTTAGCTCTTATCGGGCGTCCGAAGATACTCTTTTTAGATGAACCAACTTCTGCTATGGATACTTCTACAAGACAGCATTTTTGGGAAGTTGTGGATGAACTAAAGAAAAATGGTGTGACTATTGTTTATTCTTCTCACTATATCGAAGAAGTGGAGCATACAGCGGATCGTATTTTAGTGCTACATAAGGGAGAACTAATCCGAGATACGACGCCGTATGCCATGCGTAGTGAGGAACAGGAAAAACACTTCACTATTCCACTTTCTTACCGAGCTATTGTAGAAAACTTACCTGAAGCAACCGAAATCGAAATCAAGCAAAGTGCTCTGTCTTTTGCAACTAAAGAGGCCAGTAAAGTATGGCAAGTCTTGATCGATAATGGTTGTACGATTGAGGAAATTGAAGTACGCAACCGAACGTTGTTGGATAGTATTTTTGAGACAACGCAAGAGTAAAAGGAGATCTATCATGAAATATATGACTAGTTTAATGAAGATTGAGTTAATTTTGATGAAGCGACAAGCAGCCTATTATTTACTGTCTATCGGTTTACCCAGTGTTTTTTACTTAATATTTTCTGGTATGATGTCAGGGAATGCACCAGCTAGTGTACTTCAGGCATATCTCTTCTCAATGACTGTTTTTAGTATCATGTCTAGTGCCTTCTTTAGTATTCCAAGCACTTTGCAGTCTGATAAAAATAATAACTGGCAAAAAATGATTCAGCATTCACCGATTTCTATGGTAAAATACTATATATCCAAACTTTGCAGTACGCTGCTGACTTTTATGCTTTCTATAATCGTAGTCTTCTCGATTGGGCATTTTGTTCGCGGGGTTAATCTGCCAATGGTGGACTGGCTTCTTATTGCCTTGATACTTCTGGTAGGAAGTGTGGTCTTTATTGCCATGGGTGTATTGGTCAGTCTCTTGCCAAGTGCTCAGCTTATGTCTGTAGTGGGCAATATCGTCTATATGGCCCTGGCTGTTCTGGGTGGTCTATGGTTCCCTCTGACCATGTTCCCAAAATGGCTCCAGTCAATCGGTAAGCTGACGCCAAGTTATCAACTGATGCAGGTCGTGTCTTCTTATCTAGAACATCATCAGTTCAATGGCAAGGCAGCTTTGATTGTTCTGATTTATACGATTTTGGTTAGCATTCTTGTGCTGCAACTCAAAAAGCGAATTGAGGTAAAATAAAACCATGTGGGAAAAACTTAAACAAGTCCACTATATGTTTCATATTGCTCTGGTCTTTATCATTTTTCCAGTGGCGGGAGTGATTAGTGGGGAATACCCGCTTTTCCTCTTGCTTTGGACAGCTATTTTTGTTGCGGCTTACTATGCGGTTTTGCTAAGCAACCATCGCCTTATCCAGTTTTTTTCTTGGTGGCTCTTGATTGCTTACATATATTATGGTTCTGTCTGGCTAAATACAGGTTTTACCTGGTACATTTTTTATCTATCTAATCTGCTCATTTACGAACTAGATGATATTTCTTTTAAATCCTGGCGCTTTTTGACCTTTATCGCCTTGCAGCCCATTATTGTGATGACTAATTATTTGATGGGTAATGTTGGTCCAGCAGAGCTGATCTTCTTTATTGTAACCTTTCTCTTTTCAGATGGTTTGACTTTTGGTCTCCATCGGATTCAAACGACAGAGCGAATCAAGGAAGAAAAGGTCAAGCAAAATGCCCAGCTGAATCTTTTCCTGGCAGAAAATGAGCGCAATCGGATTGGTCGAGACTTACATGATAGTCTAGGACACACCTTTGCCATGCTCAGTGTTAAAGCGGAGCTGGCTCAGCAGTTTTTGCAGATGGAAGCCTATGACAAGGCAGCAAAAGAACTGCAGGAAGTGCAAGAAATTAGTAAGAAATCAATGGCTGATGTTCGGCGGATTATTAACGATCTAAAGAATCGGACGCTGGACGAGGAACTAGTGACCATTCGTGCCATGCTGGAGATGAGCGGCTTTCAGGTAAAAATAGATAATCAGCTCAATGTTGCCAGTATCCCACCGAGTCAGCAGTCAACAATCAGTATGATTTTGCTGGAGGCTGCTACCAATATCATCAAGCATGCCAAGGCTAAAAAGAGCAATTTCTCTTTGCTAAAGAGAGAGGAAAAACTTGTTTTAGATATTCAGGATGATGGTTGTGGTTTTCAGAAGCTAACCGGACGGGAGTTGCATAGTATTCGAGAGCGACTGTCTGCCTTGTCAGGAACGATTGAGATTCTTAGCAGCCAAGATCCGACGTGGATTCGGATTGCATTGCCATACGGAGGGAAGGAAGCATGAAACTTTTGTTAGCAGAAGATCAAAGTATGCTGAGAGATGCTCTAGCTCAGCTCTTGCAGCTGCAGCCAGATGTCAAAGAAGTCTATCAGGCCGCGGATGGGCAGAAGGCTATTGACTGTCTCAGCTCAGAAACTGTTGATGTGGCTATTTTGGATGTGGAAATGCCTCATCAAACAGGCCTAGACGTTCTCGAATGGGTCAAGGCAAATCGACCAAATATCAAGGTTATCATTGTCACCACATTTAAACGTCCGGGCTATTTTGAACGTGCTGTAAAGTCTAATGTAGATGCTTATGTTTTAAAAGAACGCAGCATAGCTGATCTTATGAAAACGATTCAAACAGTATTAGACGGAAAAAAAGAATATTCTCCTGAGTTGATGGAAGTCATGATGACAAGTAAGAATCCCTTGTCCAATCAAGAAATTTTAGTTTTGCAAGCAGCAGCAAGAGGCTTATCTAGTAAAGAAATTGCGCAAAAGCTTTATCTATCAAATGGCACCATTCGCAATTATATGTCGAGTATTTTAATGAAATTAACAGCAGAAAATCGTTTGGAAGCAGTTCGAATTGCTCAAGAAAATGGTTGGATATAAATAAGTTTTTGTGAGATATGGATGCAAAGAAATTGAATATAATAGCTTAACTAGTTTTTTATCGCTTTTGTTTGATAAACTTTTTTAAATATGTTATAATCTTGAAAAAGAAGATAGGAGTTTTATATTATGTTATTTTTAGTAATGCCGATTGTTGTTATCGTCCTTATTATCGTTCTTTTTAGTTCGTTGTATGTTGTTCGTCAACAGTCTGTGGCAATTATAGAACGTTTTGGAAGATATCAAAAGCTAAGTAATAGCGGAATTCATTTACGCTTGCCATTTGGTATTGATCATATCGCAGCACGTGTGCAATTACGCCTGTTGCAAAGCGAGATTGTTGTTGAAACAAAGACGCAAGATAATGTATTTGTCATGATGAACGTTGCGACACAATATCGTGTGAATGAAAATAATGTAACAGATGCTTACTATAAATTGATTCGTCCAGAAGCTCAAATCAAGTCTTATATTGAAGATGCCTTGCGTTCATCTGTTCCTAAATTGACATTGGATGAATTATTTGAAAAGAAGGATGAAATCGCGCTTGAAGTCCAAAAGCAAGTAGCAGAAGAAATGTCTACCTACGGTTATATTATTGTTAAAACTTTGATTACAAAAGTTGAACCGGATGCAGAAGTTAAGCAATCGATGAATGAAATCAATGCTGCTCAACGGAAACGTGTTGCTGCTCAAGAATTGGCTGAAGCTGACAAAATTAAAATTGTTACTGCCGCAGAAGCTGAAGCTGAAAAAGATCGCCTTCATGGGGTGGGTATTGCAGAACAGCGGAAAGCAATTGTGGATGGCTTAGCAGACTCTATCAAGGAGTTAAAAGGTGCCAATATTGAATTGAAAGAAGAACAAATTATGTCAATTCTTTTAACTAACCAATATCTTGATACATTGAATAATTTTGCAGATAGTAAGGGAAATAATACAGTTTTCTTGCCAGCTAACCCTGATGGAGTTGAAAATATAAGAACGCAAATTTTATCAGCTCTCAAAGCAAAATAAAGAATATTCTGAATTGTTTTATTCGTCAAAATAAATGGCCTTTTCCGTTGACAAAACAAATAAAAACATTTAAAATATTTAATTAGAAATAATAAATAGGAGAAGGAAATGGCTAAATCTAACTTTGAAAAAGTAGAATCAGTTGTTGGTTGGGTTCGTGATAAAAAAATCACGGGTTATCGCATCAGTAAAGAAACGAACGCTCGTGAAATGTCTATCATTGCCCTTGCTCAAGGACGTGCTAAGGTGAAAAATATCTCATTTGAAACCGCTCTTGGTTTGATTGATTTTTACGATAAAAATCATGAAAAATTCGAAAACTAACTGATGAATTTTTAGCAGGTTACTAACCTGCTTTTTTTATTTATATTTATAAAATAGTAGAATTTTTATCAATCAAAATGAATAATTATAGACAAAAAGAACATGTTTATTTGATTTTTATTATCTATTTATGATGAATAATTTTACAAAAATATTATAAACTTATTTTGAGAGTGGATTTATTTTGGAAAAATATTCTGAAAAATTAGAAATATGATTTTTCTGTAAGCATTTGAAAGAAAATGTGTGTTTAAACTATTTATTTTTATTTGAATAAAAATTAGTTGTTTCGGAAGAAGTTTGAGATTATAAGATAGAAAATAAAGACGAAGCCAGAGAAAATCTTTCAGCTTCGTCTTTTTCATAGTTATTCAAGGTAACGTTGTAGGAATTCTTTCGTACGTTCTTCTTTCGGGTGAGTGAAAATGTCTTCTGGTTTACCTTCTTCGGCAATGATACCTTTGTCCATGAAAATGACACGGTTTGAAACACCTCGTGCAAATTCCATTTCATGGGTGACGACGATCATAGTTAAACCATCTTGAGCAAGGTCTTTCATGATTTTCAGTACTTCACCAACCATTTCAGGATCAAGAGCTGATGTTGGTTCGTCAAATAAAATGGCATCAGGATTCATGGATAAGGCGCGTGCAATAGCAACGCGCTGCTTCTGTCCGCCAGAAAGCTGTTTTGGTTTTGCTTGCCAGTAAAGTTGGCCCATACCGACTTTTTCAAGATTTTCTTTGGCGATTTTTTCAGCATCTGTTCGTTCTCGCTTGAGAACACTTGTCTGTGCGACAATGGTATTTTCAAGAACATTGAGATTTTCAAAAAGGTTGAAACTTTGGAAAACCATGCCAAGTTTTTCGCGGTAGTGGGTGAGGTTATAGTTTTCTGCTAGCACATTTTCGCCACGATAAAGAATTTCTCCTCCACTTGGCTCTTCAAGGAGATTGATAGAGCGCAAGAAGGTTGATTTTCCACTACCGGAGCTTCCGATGATAGAGATGACTTCTCCGGAGTGAACAGTAAGAGAAATATCTTTTAAAACTTCATTTTGTCCGTAGGATTTTTTTAGATGCTTGATTTCTAAAATAGTATCACTCATGCCTTAGCTCCCTTCGTCTGCATTTGATTAGCACCTGTTGTATACTCATCTGTGTCAAAGCGACGTTCTACATAACGGAGAATGCGTGTTACTGTAAAAGTTAAGATAAAGTAGATAACGGCAATAATTGTAAAGGTTTGAAAATATTGGTAAGTTTGGGTGGCAATAGTATTTCCTGAAAAATACAGTTCCACAACAGAGATAGCATTCAATACGGAAGTATCTTTAATATTGATGACAAATTCATTTCCCGTTGCAGGTAGGATATTACGTACGACTTGTGGAAGGACAACTTTACGCATGGTTTGATTGTGTGTCATTCCCAGAGCAGTTGCGGCTTCAAATTGTCCCTTATCAACAGCGAAAATACCTCCCCGGACAATCTCACTCATATAAGCACCTGTGTTGATAGAGACGATAAAAATGGCGGCAATTGTACGATCAATAGAAACTCCAAATGCTTGCGCTGTTCCATAGTAAATAACCATAGATTGAACAATCATAGGTGTTCCACGGAAAATTTCGATGTAGATATTCAGGATCCAACCAAATAAGGTTTGTAAAATAGCTAGACTTTTGTTTTTCGCTGTGGGGGCTGTGCGGTAGATGCCGATTAAGAGCCCGATGATGAGTCCTGCAATTGTACCAGTAATGGAGATGAGAAGAGTCAAACCAGCTCCGCGCAGAAATTGTGGCCAGTTATCTTTCAAAATCTTTGTCACTTGTCCGAAGAAGCTGGTCTTATCTTGACTAGAGCTTGTTTCGACAGGTTGATGTTGAATCATTTTATCCATTAAGGAGGCTTGGTCTTTGGAGCTGATTTTGGCAATGGCAGCATTGACTTGTTCTAGGCGAGAGTCATTTTTGCGCATTCCGATTGCGATTGTGGAATCTTCTTCACTCACTTCAAAACCTTTTTTGAACTGAATCATTTTAAATTTTGAGTTAGCTGCTTCAGCTGTGAGAGCTTCAGGGCGTTCGGAGATGTAACCATCAATCACTCCTGATTCAAGCGCTTGGCGCATTTGAGCGAAATCTCCCATTGCGGTTTCTTGTTTAGCACCAGTCAATTGAGATATCAGATTATAGAGATAGACACCTTGTTGGGAGGTGATTTTTGCTCCTTTGAAGTCATTCAAATTTTTGGCATTTGCATAGGCGCCATCTTTTTTGACCAGCATTACTGGCTCACTGGTATAATAACTCTTTGAAAAAGCAATTTCTTTTTTCCGTTCAGCTGTTGGACTCATACCAGCTACAATCATGTCCAATTTTCCTGATGTCAATGCAGGAATCAAACCATTCCAAGAAGTTTTGACCACTAAAGGCTTCTTGCCTAGTGCCTTTGCGACTTGTTTTGCAATTTGGACATCGTAACCGTTGGCATATTGGTTGGTACCTTCAATTTTGACTGCACCATTTTTGTCATCATCTTGTGTCCAGTTGAAAGGAGCGTAAGCCGCTTCCATTCCGATACGCAAGTATTCATCAGCTTGAGTTCTATTTGCAAATCCGAAACTAAGTAACAGAAGTGATAATAGTGATAAGAATAATTTTTTCATATTTTTCTCCTCATCTAAAAATATCTTCCTTCCATTGTACCGAAAAATGAAATGCTTTTCAATATTAGTAAACCCGTACTTAAAAAAATGGTATAATAAATCTGACTAGTAAAAGGAGGGTGTCAGATGAAAAAGTTCTTTTGGGGTATAGTGATTTTTTTCTCATGTTTATTCTTTAGTCAGCATGTTTTAGCTGTGAGTTATGACATCGAATCTTACAAAGGGGATCTACAGATTCATTCAGATAATACGGCAACTTTTGTTGAGATAGTCGATTACCGTTTCTCAAGCCATTATAATGGACAAGTTATTACTTTAGGGACATCTGGAAAAGTTCCTCGTGGCTTTGATGTAGAGGGAAAACCAACGATTCGGGCTTTGAAAAATGGTCAGCCCAAGACCAATATTACTGCTGTTCAAGAGCGTATTGCAGGTGGTTATAAATATAAAATTTATAATGCTGGCAACAAAGGGGATCGTGTAAGGATTGAGATTACTTGGAAACTGAAAAATATGTTGTTTGTCTACAATGATATTGTAGAATTGCATTGGATTCCGATTAGTGATTGGGATAAAAAATTAAATAATGTGGAATTTCGAATTACTCCTCCGGCTACTTCACAACAGACTGAATTATATGCTCATACAGGCTATTTTATGAAGCCAGCTCAAGTGACACGAGAGGGAGATAGCTATCTGATTCGTGTAGCAAGTATTGCTAGAAATAGTAACTTAGAATTTCATGCATATTGGAATCGGTCGCTAATAACTGTTCCGGAGAATAGTTTAGCTGTTATAAAACGCAATTGGTTGCAAGAGTTTCGTCGAGTTGAAAGGGAAGTTGCTACTGATACAAAAAGATACCAGAAATTGGTAGACTGGGATTTACCACTTGCTTTGGTGTTGGTTGGTCTGATTAGTTTGGCTTTTTACATTGCTTTTCATCTTAGTACGAAACCTCGTGCAACATTTCCTAAGCATGCTCGTTTGTACGAAATCCCGCAAGATTTACCACCAATGGTCATTGCTTCAAATGTTTTTTCGGTAGATTTGACAGAGCTGAATCCTACTAAGAAACAAGAAACTGCTCTGAAATTTGAAAACCTTATCCAAGCCACTTTGCTGGATTTGATTGATCGAGGGAATCTTGTTTTTACAGATGATACAAAACAACCACAATTGCAAAGAGTAACAGACAAAGGTTTATCGGATTTTGAACAAGAATTTTTAAATATGGCTATGGGGGACAACAACCAGATCCTTTTGAAAAATCTATTTTCAGATTTTAAAATTGACAATAAGATATATAGCAGAGGTGAGCGGGCTGTTCGTAGTGCAGGAAACAGAGTGAAAAATCTGTTGCAACATTATTTAACAACTATTACAGAAGATATCCATGAAATCATTGAGCGAGAACAATTACCGAATAATTATCGCTCAGTTACTAAAAAGGAATTCTTGTATTTATATCTGGCAATGTTTCTTATGGAGCTTATTGCGATAGGGTCTTTTGGTGTCCTAGCTTGGATTTTATTGATATATGGACTTGTTTTTTATCGCTTTGCAGTCAGTTTTTTCATTGCCGGTGGAATGCTGTATTACCTTTTGAGAAAATGTAAAATGGTGAAGCGTGATGGCGTCTTAAATGAAGAAGGGGCAGAAAACCATTATTACTGGAAGAGTTTTGCTAATATGTTGCATGAGATTGCTCATTTAAAGGACACAGAAGTGGAAGGAGTGATTTTGTGGAACAGATTATTGGTTTATGCTGCTATGTTTAATTGTGCAGATAAGGTATCCAAGACGATGAAATTACGCAAAATCACAATTGATAATCCATCGATGAATGCTTTTGTTTATCAGGATATGTCGTATGATTTTCATACTAGTTCGCACGCTTTTGTGAGTTATGGAACAGCAGCTAATTCGGCTAGCAGTTTCTCCGTTTCATCAAGTGGAAGTAGCGGTGGTGGCTTCTCTGGTGGTGGCGGAGGCGGAGGCGGCGGTGCCTTTTAACCAAATGCCCTATTCTCTTGTTTGAAATTATGCTATAATGAAACAAATCAATCTTAGGAGACGAAAATGTTTATCATTGAAATTTTGAAGTCCATTATCTTTGGGATTGTGGAGGGAATTACAGAGTGGCTGCCAATTTCGAGTACAGGTCACTTGATTTTAGTTCAAGAATTTCTCAAATATAAAAATCAGAATGCTGCTTTTATAGAGATGTTCAATGTTGTAATCCAATTAGGAGCGATTTTAGCGGTTGTAGTGATTTATTTTGATAAATTAAATCCGTTTAAACCTGAAAAGACAGCGCGTGAAGTGCAGAAAACATGGCAATTATGGGCCAAAGTGGTGATTGCAGCTGCACCGGCTGCCATTATCGGGCTGCCTTTGGATGATTGGTTTGATGCTCATTTTTATAACTTCATTTCTGTTGCCTGTATGTTGATTATCTATGGTGTTGCTTTTATTTTGTTGGAAAAACGCAATAAAAGTGTGGAACCAGCGATTACTAATTTAGAGCGTTTACCTTATAAAACCGCTCTCTACATTGGATTGTTCCAAGTATTGTCACTTTTCCCAGGTACCAGTCGTTCAGGGGCAACCATTGTGGGTGGGCTTTTGAATGGTACTAGTCGTTCTGTGGTGACAGAATTTACTTTCTTTCTGGGAATTCCCGTTATGTTTGGAGCTAGTGGTTGGAAAATCTTGAAGTTTATCATCAAAGGACATACACTGGGGTTTGGGCAGCTCTTTCTTTTGCTTGTGGCAATGGGTGTTGCATTTGGGGTCAGTCTCTATGTGATTCGTTTCTTGACAGATTATGTGAAAAAACATGATTTTACAATCTTTGGGAAATATCGTATTGGCCTTGGAGTCTTGCTGATTGTTTACGGAATTTTTAAAGCTATTTTTTAACCGATTCAAAACTCAACAGCTTTTGTTGAGTTTTTTAGTTCGTCAAAGAAAACAAAAGCTGTCTATTTTTTGTAAAAAAGACCAAATTTTAGTATAATGAGAAGACTAGAAGTATGAGGTAATGCGATGGAAATGAAGCAAATTAGTGATACAACGATTAAAATCACAATAAAATTAGAAGATTTAGAAGAACGTGGAATGGAGATGGCAGATTTTCTCGTTCCGCAAGAAAAGACAGAAGAGTTTTTCTATGCAATTTTAGATGAGTTGGAAATGCCAGAGAGTTTTTTGGATAGCGGTATGCTCAGTTTTCGTGTAACCCCTAAACCAGACCGACTGGATGTTTTTGTCACCAAGTCTAAGATTGATAAGAATCTGAACTTTGATGATTTAGCAGATTTACCAGATGTAGAAGAGCTGTCTCAAATGTCTCCAGATGAATTTTTAAAGACATTAGAAAAAAATATTTTTGAGAAAAGCAAAGACGATATTGAAGCTGTTCGGTCTTTAGAAACGGCAGAAGCAGAAAATAGTAGAAGCACTTCTGATGTGGAAGAACAAGAGGAAGATAATGACGAGCTAACACAAAAATATATATATTACATTTTGAAGTTTGCCAACCTAAGAGAAGTGATTGTTTTTGCTAAAACGGTAGATTATACCGTCAATACTTCAGAGTTATACAAAATGGACAGTCACTATTATTTGACAATTTTGGTTGATATTGAAGGCCATCCTAAGCGATATCCGGCTTGGCTTCTTGCATCTATGCGTGAACATGCAGAAGATACAGCTGTGACAAGAGCTGTTTTGCAAGAGCATGGTTACTTATTGCTTGTCAACGATGCGGTTTCCAATCTTCAAAAGGTTAAATGATTATGATTCCCTTTCCCTTAAAATTTATTTTGGTTTTACTAGGAACCTTTTTCATTGGTGTGATTCTCACGCCCTTGGTTCGTTTGTTAGCATTTAAGATAGGTGCAGTAGATTATCCAAATGCTCGCAGAATCAATAAAAAGCCAATGCCAAGTAGCGGTGGGTTAGCTATCGTTATTGCTTTCTTAGTTGCTACGCTTGTGTTAATGCCGATGATTGTGCAGGCAACTTTTTCTGGAAAGACCTATTTTGATTATATATGGCCTGTTGCTTTAGGAGGCGGTATTATCGCTCTAACCGGGCTGATTGATGATGTGAAAGAGTTGAAACCCTTAGCAAAGATGTCAGGGATTGTGTTAGCTGCCGGTTTGATTTGGTTATTAACGGATTTTCGTTTGAATCACTTTAAAATTCCTTTTGGCGGTCCGTTGCTACACTTTGCACCTTGGTTATCTTTCATTTTAACGGTTATCTGGATTATTTCAATTACCAATGCTGTCAATTTGCTTGATGGGCTGGACGGATTAGTGAGTGGTGTATCTATTATTTCATTGGTAACAATGGGAATCGTTTCCTACTTCTTCTTGCCAGAACACAATGTTTTTCTAACCTTAACTATTTTTGTATTGGTCATGTCTATTGCAGGATTTTTTCCTTACAACTATCACCCAGCGATTATTTATTTGGGTGATACGGGGGCACTATTTATCGGCTTTATGATCGCAGTTTTGTCATTGCAAGGCTTGAAGAATGCGACAGCTGTTGCTGTGATTACTCCGATGATTATTCTGGGGGTACCAATTACAGATACATTTTTAGCGATTGTGCGCAGAACTTTATCTGGTCAAAAATTTTATACGCCAGATAAGCGTCATCTTCATCACCGTTTGCTATCTTTGGGGTTGACACACCGTGGGACAGTCTTAGTTATTTATGGGATTTCTATGATTTTTGCCATGATTTCTCTTTTGTTAAATATCTCAAGTCGTATCGGTGGTGTGCTGTTGGTGATTGGATTGCTCTTTGGAGTGGAGCTGTTAGCGGAGCTCATTGGTATTTTGGGGTCAAATCGGACACCACTTCTTAAGATTCTCCGATTTATTGGCAATTCTGCCTATCGGGAAGAAATTCGTAAACGGTTCAGAAATAGAAGAAAGAAATAGAGTTTGAGGAAAACAAAATCAAAGCCTTTTTGGCTTTTTTTTGCTATACTTATAAAGTATATAATGGATAGGAAGAAAGGAAAGTTTGCCATGTCTGTCTTAGAAATCAAAAACCTCCATGTAGATATTGAAGGAAAGAAAATTTTGAAGGGAGTCAATTTGACTCTTAAAACAGGAGAGGTTGCTGCCATTATGGGGCCGAATGGTACAGGGAAGTCCACCTTATCGGCGGCGATTATGGGAAATCCAAATTATGAGGTGACCAAGGGAGAGATTCTCTTTGATGGTGTCAATATTTTAGAACTGGATGTGGATGAACGAGCTCGTATGGGACTTTTTCTTGCTATGCAGTACCCAAGTGAAATTCCAGGTATTACCAATGCAGAATTTTTGCGTGCAGCCATGAATGCAGGTAAAGAAGATGATGAAAAAATCTCTGTCCGTGATTTTATCATGAAATTGGATGAAAAAATGGAATTGCTCAATATGAAAGAGGAAATGGCAGAACGTTATCTGAATGAAGGTTTTTCTGGTGGTGAAAAGAAGCGCAATGAAATTTTACAATTATTGATGCTGGAGCCGACATTTGCACTATTGGACGAAATAGACTCTGGCCTAGATATTGATGCCTTGAAAGTCGTATCGAAGGGTGTCAATGCTATGCGTGGAGAGAATTTTGGTGCCATGATTATTACACACTACCAACGCTTGTTGAATTACATTAAGCCTGATGTGGTTCATGTTATGATGGACGGGCATGTGGTGGCTTCGGGCGGACCAGAATTAGCTGTTCGTTTAGAACAGGAAGGCTACGCTAAATTAGCTGAAGAACTTGGTTTTGATTACCAAGAAGACGCCTAGTCAACCCTTCTTTTTACTTATAAAAAATAGGAGGATGAAATGACAAAAGAAACCATTAAACACTTTTCACAAATGCATGCGGAGCCTGAATGGTTGGCAAATCTTCGACAAGCTGCCTTTGATAAAATAGAAGAATTGAACTTACCGATTATTGAGCGCGTGAAATTTCACCGCTGGAACTTGGGAGATGGTACACTTTCGGAAAATGAAGCTTTTGCTCACGTGCCTGATTTCACAACTCTGAATGACCATTTAACATTGGTGCAGCTTGGAACACAGACTGTTTTAGAGCAATTGCCGGCTGAACTAGCGGAGCAAGGAGTTATCTTTACAGACTTTTACACTGCTCTTGAGGAAATTCCAGAAATCATGGAAAAGTATTTTATGTCTTCAGTTAAATATGATGAAGATAAGCTGGCAGCCTACCATACAGCTTATTTCAATAGTGGAGCGGTGCTCTATATTCCAGATAATGTTGAAATCAGTCAACCCATTGAAGGTATTTTTTACCAAGACAGTGAAAGTGATGTACCATTTAATAAGCACATTCTAATTATTGCAGGGAAACACTCCAAGTTTACCTATTTAGAGCGTCTGGAGACCTATGGTTCTGGCAGTCTTTCTGCAACAGCAAATATCACGGTGGAAGTCGTTGCCCAAGCAGGATCACAGATTAAGTTTTCAGCTATTGATCGATTGGGTGAAAATGTCACAGCTTATATCAGTCGTCGGGGTAAGTTGGAAGATGATTCGATGATTGACTGGGCGATTGGGGTTATGAATGAAGGCAATGTGATTGCTGATTTTGACAGCGATTTGTTCGGCCGTGGAAGTCATGCAGATATGAAAGTGGTAGCTCTCTCTCGTGGCAAACAGACTCAAGGAATTGACAGTCGTGTTACGAACTATGGTTGCAATTCGATTGGTAATATCCTCCAACATGGAGTGATTTTGGAAAAGGGAACGTTGACTTTTAACGGAATCGGTCACATTATCAAGGGAGCCAAGGGAGCAGATGCTCAACAGGAAAGTCGAGTGCTCATGTTGTCTGATAAAGCACGTTCAGATGCTAATCCTATTCTTTTGATTGATGAAAATGATGTGACAGCTGGGCATGCGGCGTCTATCGGTCAGGTAGATCCAGAAGATATGTACTATCTTATGAGTCGAGGGCTAGATCAGGCAACGGCAGAACGGTTAGTAGTGCGTGGTTTCTTAGGTTCTGTGATCGTTGAAATTCCGGTCAAAGAAGTCCGTGCTGAAATGATTGAAAATATTGATAAAATTTTGGCTAAGAAATAAAAAGATAGGAAAAGAAATGTCTAAACTTGATGTAGAAGCTGTTCGGAAGGACTTTCCAATTTTGAATCAAATTGTCAATGATGAGCCACTAGTTTATTTGGACAATGCAGCAACGACCCAAAAGCCAAGGCAGGTCTTAGAAGCGGTCTTGGCTTATTATGAAAAGGATAATGCTAATGTCCATCGTGGAGTTCATACACTTGCTGAGCGAGCAACGACGGCTTATGAAGCTGCGCGTGAACGAATTCGCTCCTTTATCCATGCTGCTTCAACGAAGGAAGTTCTCTTTACGAGAGGTGCGACGACTGGCCTCAATTGGGTAGCGAGCTATGCCGAAAGTGTGTTACAACCAGGGGATGAGGTGCTGATTTCCGTTATGGAACATCATTCTAATATTATTCCTTGGCAAGAAGCTTGTAAGAAAACAGGTGCTAGATTGATTTATGCTTATCTAAAAAATGGCATGCTAGACCTTGCTGACCTTCAATCAAAATTAACTAAAAAGACACGGTTTGTTGCGCTGGCTCATGTTTCTAATGTACTAGGTGTGATGAATCCTATAAAAGAAATAGCTGGGATGGTTCATCAAGTAGGAGCACTTTTGGTGGTGGATGGTGCTCAATCAATCCCACACATAAAGATTGATGTTCAAGACTTGGATGTTGATTTTTTTGCGTTTTCAGGTCACAAGATGTTAGGTCCTACTGGCATTGGTGTTCTCTATGGTAAAGAAGAATTCCTGAAGAAAATGTCTCCGATTGAATTTGGTGGAGAAATGATTGATTTTGTCTATGAACAGGATGCGACATGGAAAGAGCTTCCTTGGAAATTTGAGGCAGGTACACCTAATATAGCTGGTGCTATTGGCCTGGCTGCAGCCATTGACTATTTAGACAACATCGGGATGGAAACAGTTCATCAGTATGAGCAGGACTTGATAGCTTATCTATTTCCAAAATTACAAGCTGTTAAGGGTCTTACTATTTATGGTTCAGAAAACGTGGATCAGCGATCAGGTGTCATTTCTTTTAATCTAACGGGGCTTCATCCTCATGATGTAGCAACCGCTCTAGATTATGAAGGTGTGGCTGTCCGGGCTGGTCATCACTGCGCTCAACCTTTGTTGAGTTACCTAGGAGTACCAGCAACTGTTCGAGCTAGTTTTTATATATACAATACCAAAGCGGATTGCGACAAGCTCGTTGAAGCTTTGAAGAAAACAAAGGAGTTTTTCAATGGCACTTTCTAAACTCAATAGTCTTTATAAGGCTGTTGTGACGGACCATTCAGCTCACCCTCATCATCAAGGTCATTTGGATGGAGTAGAACAAGTTAGCCTCAATAATCCTACCTGCGGAGATGTCATCAGTCTGTCGGTTCAGTTTGATGAACAAGGAGTGATTGAAGATATTGCCTTTCTAAATTCTGGCTGCAGTATTTCTACAGCGTCAGCTAGTATGATGACTGATGTAGTTTTAGGAAAAACAAAAGGTGAAGCGCTCCAATTGGCAGAGATTTTCTCCCAAATGGTTCAAGGTAAGGAAGACAAGCAGCAGATGGCATTGGGAGACGCGGCTTTTTTGGCTGGTGTTGCCAAATTTCCACAGCGTATCAAATGCTCAACTTTAGGCTGGAATGCTCTTAAAAAGGCAATTGAGGAAGCTGGAAAGTCTGAAAAAAATTAATAATTGAGCTTAAATAAAAAATGTACCGCACCCCAAAAGTTAGACAAAAAAATCTAATTTTTGGGGTGCGGTACATTATCGCGATTTTTATAATTTTTCATTGACATATTGGACAAATTCATTCCACCATGATTTGAGAAAGAAGGGGCGTTCGATTCTTTCTGCTGAAAGCATAGAAATCGTTGGTGGTCGCTTATCAAGATAGCCTTTTCCAATTAAATCGTTGTCTGTATAAGTTAGTTTTCCAACAAGGGTACCCTTTTTTAAAGGAGTAGGATAGCCTTTTTTATTAGTTGTAAAATGTACAGTAGGCTTCTTGTGGTTGTATCTCCTCACAATGGTGAGTCTTTCACTTGCAATGGCAGTGACTTCATCTTTTTGACCGTTGATAATGCGAGCAGAGCTTTTATCATAGGATTCACCTTTTTTTACAAGAGTTTGGACAGTGAATTGCTGATAAATATAAGACATAAACCTAGAAGTGGCTGTGAAACGGGCGTTTTCATCTTTATCTGCATGATCGACATTGAGAAGGACTGTAATCAAACGCATGCCTCTCTGCTGGATTGTTCCGACAAAGGAAGCTCCTCCTTTATCAGAAGAACCGGTTTTTAGACCATCCACTCCAGCTCGAAAAGCCGGCATATCTTTAAGCATATGATTGGATGATGTAAGTGTCATACCTGCAAAGTTAGATGTAGCTTTTTGGGTAATTTCTAAAACTTCTGGATAATCAAGAATTAAACGACGAGCAATAATTGCAATATCATAAGCGCTCAATTTGTTTTCATCATCTTTGTTTGAACCAGGATAAAAATGTTCTTCTCCTAAAACAGAATTTTTAAGTCCAGAAGCATTGACAATAGTGGCATTTTTGATTCCCCATTGTTGCAATTTAGCTTTCATCAAGTCAACAAATTTTTTCTCACTACCTGCGACCTTCTCTGCTAAAGCAATCGCTGGGCTATCAGCACTTGCAATCAAGGAAGTTTCTAACAATTCTTTAACAGTGTACTTTCTAGCCTCTAATGGAACGTTATTAGTAGCTGGATTAACGGTTAATTGGTAAGGGTAATTAGAAATATCCACTGAGGTTTGGAGAGTGAACTTTCCTTGGTGAATGGCTTCATAGACCAAATAAGCTGTTAGCAATTTAGTAATAGAAGCAACTTCAACTGGCTGATTAGCATCTTTTTCATACAAGATTTTTCCAGTTGTAGCATCAACCGCAATAGCGTGCTTGGCGTCTACGTCAAAATTATCAGCCCAAACAATAGGAGTTAAGGTAAATAAGAGAGTCGTGACAAGTGTCATAATATATTTTTTCATAGTGATCCCTTTTTGTGAATTTATTATTATTGTATCATAAAATAAGGAGAGCTTCATAGAAAAGGGAGGATATTAGAAAAGATAAAAATGATTCGTTTTTATTTTTAAAGTAAGTTCTGGTATAATAGATAGGATAAGTAACGAATAGAGGAAAACATGAAATTTACAGAATTTAAGTTTAAAGATTATATTCAAGAGGCATTATTAGATTTGAACTTTGTCGAAGCGACAGAAGTACAGGAAAAATTGATTCCAATCGTACTTGCGGGTCGAGATCTAGTTGGAGAGTCCAAAACAGGTTCAGGGAAAACCCACACTTTTTTATTACCAATTTTTCAAAAGATGAATGAGGATGTAGAGAACGTTCAGGCTGTCATTACAGCTCCCAGTCGTGAATTAGCTAGGCAAATTTATCAAGCCGCATGTCAGATTGCTGCTTTTTCTGATAAGGAAATTCGAGTGGCTAATTATGTTGGAGGGACTGATAAAAGTCGTCAAATTGGGAAATTAACTTCTAGTCAGCCGCATATTGTCATTGGCACGCCGGGTCGCATTTATGATTTGGTAGCATCAGGTGATCTAGCTATTCATAAGGCACATACATTTGTAGTGGATGAAGCTGATATGACACTTGATATGGGATTTTTGATAACAGTAGATAAGATTGCTTCCAGTCTGCCAAAAGATTTGCAATTTCTTGTTTTTTCTGCGACCATTCCGCAAAAATTGCAACCATTTTTAAAAAAATACCTATCAAATCCTGTTATCGAGCAAATCAAGACCAAAACAGTTATTTCAGATACTATTGACAATTGGTTGATTTCCACAAAAGGCCGTGATAGGAATGAGCAGATTTATGAGATAACACAGCTGTTGCAGCCTTATTTAGCGATGATTTTTGTCAATACTAAGACACGAGCGGATGAATTGTATAGTTATCTAACAACACAGGGGCTCAAAGTGGCAAAGATTCATGGGGATATTGCACCGCGAGAACGCAAACGGATTATGAATCAGGTAAAAAAACTAGATTTTGAATATATTGTGGCGACAGATTTAGCAGCGCGGGGCATTGATATTGAAGGTGTCAGTCATGTCATCAATGATGCAATTCCACAAGATTTATCTTTCTTCGTTCATCGAGTAGGCCGAACAGGTAGAAATGGACTGTCAGGGACAGCAATTACACTTTATCAGCCAAGCGATGATTCAGATATCCGCGAGTTAGAGAAATTGGGTATCCACTTCATTCCTAAAATGATTAAAAATGGCGAGTTTCAAGATACCTATGATCGGGATCGTCGTGCGAATCGTGAAAAAACACCGGAGAAATTGGACACAGAAATGATTGGCTTGGTCAAAAAGAAAAAGAAGAAAATTAAACCGGGCTATAAGAAGAAGATTCAATGGGCCGTCAATGAAAAACGCCGTAAGACTAAACGTGCGGAAAGGCGTGCACGCGGGCGTGCAGAACGAAAAGCCAAGCGCCAACAGTTTTAGCCTTTACATTTCTTTATTGCTTCCATAAATAAAAACAATTCTTCTTTAGAAGACGAATGTGATAGACTAGTTTTGCTAGTCTATTTTTATCGTAGCAAATAATTGGTGAAATAAAAAAATTGTGATAAAATTAGGCATTATTGAGAAAGGGAAGGTTGCTATGATTGTTACAACAGTGATGTTAACCTCTAATTGGTATCAAGAATTAGTTCAGAAGATTCCAGACGGTCAGCTTTTTAGTTGGCGATCAGTATTTGATGGATTACCAAGAATTATTGAAAAATTGCCAATAACGTTGATGTTGACGTTAGGGGGAGCTTTTTTTGGATTGATTTTGGCTCTCATTTTTGCAATTGTCAAAATCAGTCGGGTGAAGATCTTATACCCCCTACAGACATTTTTCGTGAGTTTTTTGCGAGGGACACCTGTGCTTGTTCAGCTTATGCTGACTTATTATGGGATTCCTTTGCTCCTGAAAGCAATCAACTTACGATTTGGGACAGGGCTAAATATTAATGCTATTCCAGCTTATCTATTTGCAATTGTAGCCTTTGCCTTTAATGAAGCAGCTTATGCCAGCGAAACTATTCGAGCAGCGATTTTATCAGTAGATTCGGGTGAGGTTGAAGCGGCTCGTAGTTTAGGAATGACAAATGGTCAGGTTTACCGCCGTATTATTATTCCAAATGCAGCAGTAGTTGCTACACCGACCTTAATTAACTCTTTGATTGGTTTGACTAAAGGTACTTCTTTAGCTTTCAGCGCAGGAGTTGTCGAAGTTTTTGCTCAAGCACAGATTTTGGGTGGTGCGGATTATCGCTACTTTGAGCGATTTATCTCGGTAGCTCTTGTCTATTGGGGTGTGAATATAGTGATTGAAGCACTGGGGAGGTTTATCGAAAAGAAAATGGCGATTGAAGCGCCTGATAACCTCAACCCAAGACTAGAGGCGAAAGGAGATATTCGTTAATGATGCGTATTTCAAATCTCAGCAAATCCTTTTCTGGACAACTGGTTTTAAATAATCTTAGTTTAGAAATTCAAAAGGGGGAAGTTGTTGCCTTGATTGGCTCATCTGGTGCAGGGAAATCAACCTTTCTGCGTAGCTTGAATTATTTAGAGCAACCAGATAGCGGGATGATAGCGATTGATGATTTTACAGTGGATTTTTCCAAGATTAGCAAAGAAGAAATTCTAACCTTGCGACGAAAATTGGCTATGGTATTTCAGCAGTTTAATCTTTTTGAGCGTCGAACAGCTTTGGACAATGTCAAAGAAGGTCTATTGGTTGTAAAAAAACTCTCAGACCGTGAAGCAACGACTCTTGCTAAAGAAGAACTAGCAAAGGTTGGTTTGTCAGATCGTGAAAATCACTACCCACGGCATTTATCAGGTGGGCAAAAACAACGAGTTGCTTTAGCACGTGCGCTTGCGATGAAGCCAGATGTTTTACTTTTAGATGAGCCAACATCAGCCCTTGATCCTGAACTAGTAGGAGAAGTCGAAAAATCCATTGCAGATGCAGCCCAGGCCGGGCAGACCATGATTTTAGTCAGTCATGATATGTCTTTTGTGTCTCAAGTGGCAGACAAGGTATTGTTTTTAGATAAGGGACACATTATTGAAGTAGGGACTCCTGATGAAATGATAAACCATCCTAAGGAAGAGCGCACAAAAGAATTTTTTGCCAGTTACAAACGGACATATATTTGATATAATAGAAAAAGAAGCCCAGTTGGCCTTGCTAGCTGGGTTTATTTCGGGCGAATTTATGTTAAGTAAAAGTTAATCTGATGAGGAGAATGACATGCTATCTCGAGTTTTTTTACTCTATCTAGAGAGTTTGCTAATTACGACATTATTGGTAGGAAGTTTTCTAGGCTTATGGATTGGTCTTCGTGCTCTTCGGCGTGTTGATAAAACTATCAAGAATCGACAAGCACATTTGTATGATATGTTGCTGATTGCAGTGATGACGATTCCAATTTTATCCTTTGCAATGATGGGGATTTTGCTTGTCCTAAAGGCATAATTCTTGAAAAAAAGCTCTACTAACGTTAGAATAACAGTGATTACAATGAAGGAAGTGATGATATGTACGATACAATTATTATTGGAGCAGGACCAGCGGGAATAACAGCAGCGCTCTATGCTGCTCGTAGCAATCTGAAAGTAGCTCTTATAGAGCGTGGCATTCCAGGTGGACAAATGAATAACACCTCAGATATTGAAAATTATCCTGGATATACTAATATCAGTGGTCCAGAACTAGCAGAAAAAATGTTTGAACCACTTGAAAATTTGGGAGTGGAGCATTTGTTTGGGGCTGTTGAAAAAATTGAACAGCAGGGCACTATCAAAAAAGTCTATACAGAAGATAACGTTTTTGAAAGTAAGACACTTATTATTGCGACGGGTGCCTTTCACCGTCATCTGGGAGTACCGGGTGAAGAAGAATTAAACAGCCGCGGGGTATCTTATTGTGCTGTCTGTGATGGCGCTTTTTTCCGAGATGAAGATCTTCTTGTCGTTGGTGGTGGTGATTCTGCGGTAGAAGAAGCGGTCTTTTTAACTCGTTTTGCAAAAACAGTGACCATTATTCATCGCCGCAATGAGTTGCGCGCCCAAAAGTTACTACAGGATCGTGCCTTTGCAAATGAGAAGATTCATTTGATTTGGGATTCAGTGGTACAAGAAATTAAGGGGGACAATCGTGTTCAAAGTGTTGTCGTGGAAAATGTCAAAACAGGTGAAGTGTCAGAACATGAATTTGGCGGTGTCTTTATCTATGTGGGCTTGGATCCAGTTAGTGAGTTTGTCAAAGACTTAGGCATTACCAACGAATCTGGTTGGATCGTGACTGATCATCATATGAAAACAGCAATTTCTGGTATCTATGCTATTGGTGATGTTCGGGAAAAAGACCTTCGTCAAGTAACGACTGCTGTTGGTGATGGAGCGATCGCAGGGCAAGAAGTTTATAAATATATCACAGAGAATTGCTAAGACTGGATTCGCCCCCAGTCTTTTTTGTAAATATAGGTATATTGATGTGGTGATGGACTATAGATAAACGTTTAGCTCATCTTATCCTTGTGTTCCTTGTTTATGCTCTCATAAATAACTAGTGAAATTGTCAGAATTGTGGTACAATGGAAAAGTTCATGTGAAAAGGAGGCTTTGTATGAGTGAAAATAATTCCGAAAATAGTAAAAATAAAATGGAACGTGGTTTAAAAAATCGTCATGTTCAAATCATCGCTATTGCTGGGACAATTGGAACGGGACTTTTTTTAGGAGCAGGGCGTTCGATTAGTCTGACAGGACCGTCTATTATTCTTATTTATATGTTGACGGGTGTCTTTATGTATTTAATGATGCGGGCGATTGGAGAAATGTTGTACTATGATCCAGATCAACATACGTTTATTAATTTCATTACTAAATATCTTGGGAATGGATGGGGTTATTTTTCTGGTTGGTCCTATTGGATTTCTCTTGTTTTTATCGGTATGGCAGAAATCACAGCAGTTGCACAATATGTTCAATTTTGGTTTCCAACTTGGCCGGCTTGGCTGATTCAAATCGTCTTTTTAGCTGTTTTAAGTATGGTCAATCTGATTGCCGTTCGAGTATTTGGCGAAGTTGAATTTTGGTTTGCTATGGTCAAGATTGTAGCTATTATCGCCTTAGTTGTAACTGCGATTTTTATGGTGTTGACCGGTTTTAAAACGCCTAATGGTGTAGCTAGCATAAGCAATATTAGTCAAGAGTTTCAACTTTTTCCAAATGGATTTATGAGTTTTGTCATGGGTTTCCAAATGGTTTTCTTTGCTTATCAAGCTATTGAGTTTATTGGAATAACAACATCTGAAACAGCGAATCCTCGTCAGGTATTGCCAAAAGCTATTAAAGAGATTCCTTTGAGAATTGTTCTTTTCTACGGTGGATCGTTGTTGGCAATCATGGCGATTATTCCGTGGAAAGATTTAGCAACGGCAGATTCGCCCTTTGTGATCGTATTTAAGCTGGCTGGTCTAAAGTGGGCTGCAGCTTTGATTAACTTCGTCGTATTGACTTCAGCTGCCTCAGCATTAAATTCAACCTTGTATTCGACAGGGCGTCATTTGTATCAAATTGCACATGACTCACCAAATCGTTTTCTGAATGAACTTGGTGCTGCAAAATTATCTAGACAAAATGTTCCACAAAATGCTATATTGACTTCGGCTGTAGTCATTGCTTTGGCTGCTTTTATTCAGGTATTACCAGGAGTATCAGATTCCTTTGCTTTGATTACTGCTTCTTCATCGGGTGTCTATATTGCTATTTATGCCCTAACGATGATTGCGCATCTAAAATACCGAAAGTCACAAGAATTTCTATCTGATGGCTATCTTATGCCAGCTTATAAATTCCTCAATCCACTAACCTTACTCTTTTTTGCTTTTGTGTTTGTAACGCTCTTTTTACAAAAATCAACCGTAGTAGGAGCAATTGGTTCAACCATTTGGATAGTTGTTTTTGGAATTTACAGTCAATGGAAGTTTAAAAGTAAATAAATCAGATTATAGAGCATTCAGCACATCAAGCTGAATAGCTTTTTTATTGTACAGTGGATGCTTATAAATGAGTTATAATTTATAGTAGCATAGAGATAAAGGAGGGATATTGATGGAAAAACGTTCCAAAAAGTGGGTGATCATATCTATCATCAGTGTAGCATTATTAGCAATAGGAGGTTTCCAAATGCTTTTATTTAAAACAGGAGAAGAACGGCGCAATCGAGAGTATGAGATGAGCTTGGTTAAGGCTTTGAAAAATTCTTATGCAGGAATTGAGGAGATTAAGATTACCAACCCAAATTATACTAGTCCGCCGGGAGATTGGTCGTGCGATATTGAAATTAAATTTAAAGATGGTAAAAAAATAACTTATGGTATTTATCATTACTTAAATGATAAGCAAAATTATAATGGACGTATGACCTATGGACAACGTGATTTTCTAAATCATAGAAAAGGTAAAACAGCTTTTACAGTTAAGGTAATTTATTCTGATAAAGAGGAGGGGATTCAATGAGTTATGCTTATACTGACGAACAGCTTAATTATTTGAATCGCGGGGAAGCAGTTTACAGTGTTAATTCTGAGTATGCTGAAAGAAAGAATAAGCCTTTGGTAACCTCTTCGCCTAATCCTAATCTATCTTCTTCGGATTTAGAAGAAACCAACACTCTCACCACACCTGACGGTCAACGATTCCGCGTCATAGCAACCAAGTCAGATCCTAAGACTGGATTTGATGGCATGGCAGTCGCACCAATTGTCAATGGCAGGGTGGATTATAAGAATGTGGCAGTGGTTGCAGCAGGGACAGATCCTAATAGTAAGACGAATTCTGTGGGTCCCTTGTCGCGTGATGTAGTCAATGCTCTCTATCCCTTGTCACCCCAGTATGAGGTTGCGGATCAATTTGTAAAAGAAATAAAAGATAACCCCAAGTACGAAGTGACCCAGCTGACTGGCTATTCGCAGGGATCAAATTCTCAAATGAAAATCTAAGACTAAATGATTCCAGTTGCTACTGTTGATGGATATTTATTCTTAGATTTTTAAATTTGTGTTATAATGTAAAGTATCCATGGTAAAGGAGTAATGAATTTTATGTATCCAGATGATAGTTTAACCTTGCATACGGACTTATATCAAATTAATATGATGCAGGTTTATTTTAGGGAAAATATTCATAATAAACGAGCAGTTTTTGAAGTGTATTTCCGTAAAGAGCCTTTTCACAGTGGCTATTCTGTTTTTGCAGGCTTGGAACGGATAATTCATTATTTAAATCATTTGACATTTTCAGAGAGTGATATTGCCTATCTTCGTTCTCTTGGTTATGATGAAGAATTTCTAGCTTATCTAGCCAATTTAAAATTGGAATTAACAGTACGCTCTGCACGAGAGGGCGACTTGGTCTTTGCTAATGAACCGATTGTTCAAGTAGAAGGCCCACTTGCCCAATGCCAATTGGTAGAAACAGCCTTATTAAATATTGTCAACTATCAAACTTTGGTAGCGACAAAAGCAGCTCGGATTCGCTCGGTGATTGAAGATGAGCCCTTAATGGAGTTTGGTACCCGCCGAGCACAAGAAATGGATGCAGCTATTTGGGGTACACGAGCTGCTGTCATTGGGGGAGCAAATGGAACCAGTAATGTGCGTGCTGGAAAACTCTTTGATATTCCAGTCTTGGGAACGCATGCTCATGCACTTGTTCAAGTCTATGGTAATGATTATGAAGCTTTCAAAGCATATGCTGAAACGCACCATGACTGTGTTTTCTTAGTGGATACCTATGATACGTTTCGTCTGGGGGTGCCGGCAGCTATTCGGGTGGCACGTGAAATGGGAGACAAAATCAAGTTCCTCGGTGTACGGATTGACTCAGGTGACTTGGCTTATATTTCTAAAAAAGTCCGGCAGCAACTGGATGAAGCTGGATTCCCAAATGCGAAAATCTATGCATCAAACGATTTGGATGAAAATACAATCCTCAACTTGAAAATGCAGAAAGCCAAAATTGATGTTTGGGGCGTCGGAACGAAGCTCATCACTGCTTACGACCAGCCAGCACTGGGAGCCGTTTACAAGATTGTGGCTATTGAAGATGAAAATGGCAATTTGCGCAATACGATCAAGCTCTCTAATAATGTGGAAAAAGTATCAACGCCAGGTAAAAAGCAAGTTTGGCGTATTACTAGCCGTGCAAAAGGAAAGTCGGAAGGGGATTACATCACTTATGACGGTGTAGACGTGAATGCTATCACCGAATTGGAAATGTTCCATCCGACCTACACTTACATTAATAAAACTGTGACAAATTTTGATGCAGTACCTCTGTTGGTAGATATTTTTAAACAAGGCCAACTTGTGTATCAATTGCCAAGCTTAACAGAAATCCAAACATATGCTCGCAAAGAGTTTGATAAGTTGTGGGACGAGTACAAACGGGTTCTCAATCCGCAAGATTATCCTGTGGATTTGGCACGTGATGTATGGCAAGACAAGGTAGATTTAATTGATCAAATGCGCAAAAAAGCAAGCCAAATGGGAGAAACAAAATGACCTTACAGGAAATAATTATCCAACAATTAGGTGTGAAACCTGTCATTGACCCACAAGAAGAAATCCGTAAATCTATTGATTTTTTAAAGGCTTATCTAAAAAAACATTCCTTTTTGAAGTCCTATGTGTTAGGGATTTCAGGTGGACAGGATTCAACATTGGCAGGACGTTTAGCACAATTGGCAATAGAAGAAATGCGAGCTGAGACTGGCGATAATAACTATCGATTTATCGCAGTACGTTTACCATATGGAGTGCAGGCCGACGAAGCTGATGCCCAAAGAGCGCTCGCTTTTATCCAACCAGATGTCAGCCTTGTAGTAAATATCAAGGAATCTGCAGATGCGATGACAGCTGCTGTGGGAGCAACTGGTGCTAAGGTTTCAGACTTCAATAAAGGCAATATCAAAGCGAGGAGTCGTATGATTGCGCAGTATGCTTTAGCCGGCTCCTATAATGGGGCGGTTATTGGAACGGATCATGCTGCAGAAAATGTGACAGCTTTCTTTACGAAATTTGGTGATGGTGGTGCAGACATTCTACCACTTTATCGTCTCAATAAACGTCAAGGGAAACAGCTATTAGCTGCCTTGGGTGCGGACCCTATTCTCTATGAGAAAGTGCCGACAGCAGACCTGGAAGAAGAAAAACCAGGGATTGCAGACGAGGTTGCTCTCGGTGTTACCTACAATGAAATTGATGATTATCTGGAAGGTAAAACTGTATCGGAAGAAGCACAGGCGACCATTGAATCCTGGTGGCGTAAAGGGGAACATAAACGTCATTTGCCAATCACCATCTTTGATAATTTTTGGAAATAAGCAGAAGAATTGTTCTAACTTACGTTTTTTAAATCCGTAGGTTATTAAAATCAGATGTAGAACGAAAAAGTTAGGCGCGCCTAACTTTTTATTTGAAGAATTTTAAAAATAAGCTATAATAGTGTGTAGAATTAAAAGGAGGTATCTATGAATTCATTAGATCAACAATTTACAGATAAATTATATGCTAATTATGAAGCAAATATGAAATATGCTGCAATTGAAAATGCAGTTAGTCACAATGGTTTATTAACTTCACTGGAAAAACGCAACAGCGCTGCTGAAAACAATCCTGTATTTTCAATTGATTTGACCAAAGATAAGGTCAGCAATCAAAAAGCTTCTGGTCGCTGCTGGATGTTTGCAGCGCTCAATACATTTCGCCACAAAATGATTGCAGGCTTTCAATTAGAAGAATTTGAATTGTCACAAGCTCATACATTTTTCTGGGATAAATATGAAAAATCGAACTGGTTCTTGGAACAAGTATTAGCAACTGCAGACCAAGAATTAACCAGTCGCAAGGTCAAATTCTTACTTGATACACCTCAACAAGACGGCGGTCAATGGGATATGGTTGTGGCACTTTTTGAAAAATATGGTGTGGTGCCAAAATCTGTTTATCCAGAATCTATTTCATCAAGTAACAGTCGTGAACTTAATCAATATCTAAACAAATTACTCCGCCAGGATGCACAAATTTTACGTGACTTGGTTACTAGCGGAGCTGATGCAGCAGCTGCTCAAGAAAAGAAAGAAGAACTTTTGCAAGAAATTTTTAATTTCTTAGCAATGACCCTAGGACTCCCTCCTCGTACTTTTGATTTTGCTTATCGTGATAAAGACAATAACTTCCATGGCGAAAGTGGATTGACACCACAAGCATTTTACAAGAAATATGTGGATATTAAGCTAGATGACTATGTATCCATCATCAATGCCCCAACAGCTGACAAACCTTATGGCAAATCTTACACTGTCGAGATGTTAGGAAATGTCGTAGGAGCACGTGATGTCCGCTATTTGAATGTCGATATGAATCGTTTGAAAGAACTGGCCATTGCTCAAATGCAAGCAGGAGAAACGGTTTGGTTTGGCTCTGATGTGGGTCAATCTAGCAATCGCAAAGCTGGAGTTATGGTCAATAATATGTATGATTTTACTTCAAGTATGGATATTGAATTGACACAAGACAAAGCAGGGCGCTTGGATTACAGTGAAAGTCTCATGACTCATGCAATGGTCTTGACCGGTGTTGATTTGGATGAAAATGGAAAATCAACAAAATGGAAAGTGGAAAATTCTTGGGGTGATAAAGTTGGGGACAAAGGCTATTTTGTTGCCAGCGATGACTGGATGGATGAATACACTTATCAAATTGTTATCCGCAAAGAATTTTTAACCGCTGAAGAATTAGCTGCCTATGAAGCAGAGCCTAAAGTACTTGCTCCGTGGGATCCGATGGGAGCTTTAGCAAGTAAATAAGATACGAAAAAAATGTTAAAATAGTTCCACAGTAATCCGAAAAGAAATAGAAAAACACGAACATTTTAGAACCAGTTACCACTGATTTGAATTGTTCGTGTTTTTTATATTTACAAACCTAGGATTTGCAAACTGCTATTTGTTGAATTGCTTGATTTTCAGATATTTCTTCATTGTCGATTTCGTGAAGGAGGAGTTTCTGAATTTCCACCATTATTAGGAGTATTCGTAGATGTAGAATCACTAGACTTCTTATCCGCTGAAGAAGAGCTGTTTGACGACTCTTGAGAAGAGTTTTCTTTATTTTTTGAAGTTGAAGATGATTCTTCAAGACTAGAACTTGAAGTCGAATTATAATAATTTTGTTGATATTTGTTAGTTGTGTTGGCTAAAAAGACATAATGTCCGCTACGATAGAGACCGCTAGGCATTTCCCAATCTTCTGTTCCACTTTCGGATAAGTAAGACATCATAGCGCGGTAAACATCTGTTGCAACTTTCACGCCGTTATCCAAAACAGGAGTGAGACGGTTCGTGTAACCTGTCCATACTGCCATTGAATATTTCCGTGTATAGCCAACGAAGAGTTCATCTGGTGTCACAACGCTAGATCCACCATAAGGTTTCGTTAATTTTGCTAATTCATCATTAGAGTAGTTGGAAGTCCCCGTTTTACCAGCTTGGTAGACGCCAGAGATTGCTGCATTAGTCCCAGTACCTGAAGTGAGTACTGTTTTTAACATATGTGTCATCATGTAAGCTGTTGTTTCTTTCATTGCAGTGGTACCTTGATTAGAGAAATCTTTTGAAGTTCCATCGCTAAAGACAACACGCCGGACATATTGAGGTTTGTAGTATGTTCCACCATTTGCAAATGCTGCATAAGCAGCAGCCATTTTTTCACTGCTGGCACCATATTTTTTATCTGATTTGGTAGTATTACTTGAAATGGCATTGGCATACATCATTTCTGGATAATCAATACCAAGTCCATTAAGGAATTTCTTAGATTTGTTGAGACCAACGGCTTCTAGTGTTTTAACAGCTGGAACGTTACGAGATTCTTGAAGGGCATACTGAATGCTAATGTTCCCAAAATAACGCATATCCCAATTGTAAACTGGAGTAGTTGATCCAGGATAATGATAAGGAGCATCACTAATATATGCGGCTGTTGAAGAATAAATTCCATTTTCAATAGCTGGAGCATAATCGGTGATTGGCTTCATGGTTGAACCCCAGTCACGATTAGTTTCAACGGCTTGGTTGGTACCAAACGAAACATTTGAAGCCTGCTTGCGGGCTCCTAATTGAGCAATCACCTTACCAGTTGTAACATCCATAATGGTAGAAGCAACTTGTAGTTCATCATCTGGATAAGCAACATATTCATTGCTATTATAAATATTCCAAAGGCGTTCTTGAACAGCTCTATTTACGTTCGTATATACTTCCATTCCCGTCGTCAGCAAATTATAACCAGTTTCCTGTTGAACTTGTTCGATAACTTGTTTTAAGTAATTATCCATGTAAGCTGGATAAGAAACTGAATTTTTTAAACTTTGTAGACCATCAGTAACGGGAGTGTTGATTGCTTTTTCGTATTGTGCGGCAGAGATGTACTTGAGTTTATACATCTCTGATAAGACAAGATTCCGACGATTTTTAGCAGCTTCTGGTTGTGTATAGGGATCGTATTGATTTGGTGCTTGTGGCATGCCAGCTAATAAGGCAATCTGAGGTAAGCTCAAATCTTTTAAATCTTTGCCATAATAACTTTGTGCAGCAGTCTGCATACCATAGTTACCATTTGACATGTAAACTTTATTTACGTAATAGGTAATAATTTCTTGCTTAGTGGCTTTGCGTTCCAATTGGAAAGCTAACCAAGCTTCTTGGATTTTACGTGCTAATGTTTGATCCGCATTTGAAGTAGAAAAGTAAGTTAATTTAATCAACTGTTGTGTTAGAGTGGAGCCACCTTGCCGATTTCCTTTGCGCAAGTTATTCAAAAAAGCACCCAAAATACGAACAGAATCCACACCGCGATGATTAAAGAAACGATGGTCTTCAATTGCTACGATAGCTTGCACTAAGCCTGTCGGAATATCGCTTGTTGCTGCATTTACTCTTTTTTCGGAACCTAAGTCAGCAATAAGCTTGTTTTCACTGTCATAGATTTTACTGGAAGTTGTGGCAACTAGTTTCTTTTCTGACAAGGCAGGCGCCTTGTGGACTTGATAGAGGAAGATTCCTCCGCCAGTAATAATTCCTAGAAAAAATAACGTGATGAGACCGATAGCCGCATATTTTGCAGCTGTCAGTAAAGATTGCTTATTCATTTGTTTTACCACCTAGTAAGTTTTGTTGAATGATTTCAAGATAAGGAATGCTAGGAAGGCCATTCTGTGAGATAGAATATCCATGTCGTTGAATGTAATCAAGTGGCATGGATTTTTTCCCTTTGTCAATCTTGAAGAAGTTAATCAGATAAGGAGCAGGAAGCAAGTATGTTTGATTTAAAGTTGAAAAGTGTAATAAAACGAAACAAATTCCTCCTTGTTTGACGACTTGTTCCATGTGTTCGATTTGATGTGCATGAAAATTTTTCATGGGCATGGAAGCCTTTTGACGAGTTTCCTTTGCTTCAAAATCTATATAATGTCCTTGATAAACACCGGAATAGTCTGTTGTAGAGGCTTGTCGAAAGTAGGCTTCTACGATTTTTGCCCGACTACGTCTGGGATAATCCACTTTTACGATTTGAATGGGAGTCGGTTTTTTGTGAATAACTGCCAACTCATGACTAAGGTAATAATCATTTGTGTCATTGATCATTTTTTCAAAAGACATTCCTCGATTGGCAAAATCAACTGATTTCTTTTTAGGAAAATTCAATGAGTTGCGCGAGAAAACTTTATGTGGATAGTTGACCATATATCTCCTTATTGGTACAATAACATCACTCTATTATAACATAAAAAAGAAATAAAGGGATAATTTAAGTGATTAGTGTATTGGTAGTAGGATATCGAAATTTTGATTTGGGAATTTTCAATGAGAAAGATCATCGAATAAAGATTATTAAAAAAGCGATTCAACGTGATTTAACTCATGTATTAGAAGAAGGAGCAGAGTGGTTGATTTTCACTGGAAACTTAGGCTTTGAAGTTTGGGCATTAGAAGTTGCTAAAGAATTACAGCAAGACTATACATTTCAAATTGCAACAATTTTCACTTTTGAGAATCAGGGGGAAAATTGGAATGAAGTCAATCAAGAAAAATTAAACCGTTTCAAACAGGTCGACTTTGTAAAATATGCTTATCCGCATTATGAAAGCCCAAATCAATTTCGTGATTACAATCATTTTCTACTCAACAATACAGACGGTGCCTATATTTTTTACGATGAAGAAAATGAGACGAATTTAAAATATCTTTATCAAATGATGAAAAGTCAAGAACAATATTTTATCAAAAAATTAACATTTGATGACTTAAATGAAGTCGCAGAAAATTTTTCCTGAAATTAGATGTTTAACCTTGATTTTTGTGGTTCATTTTTTATATAATTAAAGTAATGAACGAGAATGGAGAGAGAAATGGCTAGTATTATTTACACACCAAAAGATATTTTTGAGCAAGATTTTAAAGTTGGCGTCCGTGGTTACAACAAAGTTGAAGTGGACGAATTTTTAGATGATGTCATTAAAGATTATGAAACGTATGCTGCTTTGGTAAAGGAACTTCGTGAAGAAAATACTCGTTTAAAGGCTGAACTCGCTAAAAAGTCAACTGAGTCGGCAACTTCCCCTTTAACACAGTCTATCATGGAAACTCCTCAGACGGCTTCTGCTACGCTGACAAATTTTGATATTTTAAAACGTTTAAATCGTTTGGAAAAAGAAGTCTTTGGTAAGCAAATCTTAAATAATGAAATATAATAAGTAATGTGCAATTTTTGGATAATCGCGTGAGAATATTTTATTTTCATGAGGAAAGTCCATGCTAGCACGGGCTGTGACGCCCGTAGTGTTTGTGCTAGGTGAAACAATAAGCCTAGGGACGGAAATATCCGTTACGGCGACTGAAATGGCTAAGTCTCTCTGATAAGTCAAACTAGGTCTGAAAGTGCCACAGTGACGTAGTTTTTGTGGAAACACAAGAAGTGGAACGCGGTAAACCCCTCAAGCTAGCAACCCAAACTTTGGTCGGGGCACGGAGTGCGTGGAAACGAACATAGCATTCTGACTGGAAACAGTAGACAGATGATTATCGAAGGAAATGATACCTAGTTATTTCTGGAACAAAACATGGCTTATAGAAAGTTGCATATAGGTTTAGCTAGCGTATTATGCTAGCTTTTATTTTGAGAGGGCAAATGAAAACAAAATTTAAGTTGATTGCGACTGCTGCGGCTGGTTTAGAGGCTGTGGTTGGTCGTGAAATCAGAAATCTTGGCATAGAATGTCAGGTGGAAAATGGACGAGTTCAGTTTGAAGGAACTGTCGAGACCATTATTGAGACCAATCTTTGGTTGCGTGCTGCAGATCGTATCAAGATTATTGTTGGTCGTTTTCCAGCTAAGACCTTTGAAGAACTCTTTCAGGGAGTTTTTGCACTGGATTGGGAGAATTATCTACCGCTTGGAGCTAAATTTCCTATTGCCAAGGCAAAATGTATCAAATCAAAACTCCACAACGAGCCTAGTGTGCAGGCTATTTCTAAAAAGGCAGTTGTCAAGAAGTTGCAAAAGCACTACGCTCGTCCAGAAGGAGTGCCCTTGCAGGAAAATGGAGCTGAGTTTAGAATAGAGGTTTCTATTCTGAAAGATATAGCGACGGTGATGATTGATACAACAGGATCCAGCCTCTTCAAACGTGGCTATCGGGCCGATAAGGGTGGCGCTCCAATTAAAGAAAATATGGCAGCTGCGATTTTGCTCTTGTCCAATTGGTATCCCGATAAACCTTTGATAGACCCGACTTGTGGGTCTGGTACGTTTTGTATCGAGGCAGCCATGATAGGGATGAAGATGGCGCCTGGTCTCCATCGATCCTTTGCCTTTGAAGACTGGAATTGGGTGGATAAAGACCTGGTAGCCCAGGTTCGAACTGCTGCTCTCAGGCAGATGGATCGAACGATTCAGCTGGATATTTCTGGATCGGATATCGATGGTCGGATGGTAGAGCTAGCTCGAAAAAATGCTGAGCAAGCAGGAGTTGCAGAACAGATTCACTTTAAGCAGATGCGGCTGCAGGATTTGCATACAGAGAAAATCAATGGTGTGATTGTTTCTAATCCACCATATGGAGAACGCCTCCTAGATGATGAGACTGTGACACGACTTTATCAGGAAATGGGGGAAACCTTTTCTCCGCTCAAAACCTGGAGCAAGTTTATCTTGACTAGCGATGAAGCATTTGAAACAAAATACGGCAGTCAAGCCGCTAAAAAACGTAAACTCTATAATGGAACTTTAAAGGTTGATTTGTATCAGTATTTTGGCCAGCGGGTCAAACGTCAGTTAGATTAGAAAGGATTTGCCGTGAGTAAAGACGAAAAACATTTACCAGAACAAGAAGAATCAATTCTGGATTTTGAGACAGCTAAAGAAATGACAATTGGTCAAGCTGCTCGAAAAAGCGAAGAACTTGAAGCAGGAGTGACAGAAGAGGACAATGTATTAGATAAATACATTAAACAGCACCGTCAGGAAATTGAAGCGGGGAAATTTTCGGCTCAATCTGCCGAAGAATGGGCTAAAATAGAGGACCAAGAACAATTGAGCCAGTCAGATTTGGCAGAACTTATCCAAGAGGTGCATGATGATATTCAAAGGGAAGAAGCCCTAGAATCTACTGATGTAACGTCTGAGGAGTCAGATTTTGATGAAACGGTTGGTACACTTTCAACTAGTGATGTAGAACCGCAAGACATTCTAGACGGAAACCATACCCAGCCTCTAGAAGAGCCAGAGGCTGAGACGAAAGTGGTGGAGGTAATTCAGCCTAAAATAGACGTTATTCCTGTGTACTCAGCTAATCCAACAGAAGAAAATTCAACTGTTATAGCGTCTAATGAAGAAATGGGAACAGAGACAGTTCCAGTTTATAAAAATAAGAAAGTTCTGTATTCGGTAGTAAGTGTCGCTTTACTGGCTTTAATTGGTTGGACTGTTTATCTGTCTTTAAATAGAAAACAAGCGAAACCAACTACAAATTCAACGAGCCAAACAAGTAAATATTCTACAGCTTCTAGCTCTGAAAATAAGGATTTGAAGGCTTTTAATAGTCTTTATGATTCATTTTTTACTGATGCAAACAAATTAGCGTTGAAAAATAGTAGCTTTGGCAATTTAGATAAGTTGAAAGCAGCCTTGGAAAAATTAAAAAATACCAATGAGTACAATGTTGCAAAAGCGAAATATGATAGTTTGGTCAAACAAGTTGAGGCTGTTAAAAATGTGAATGCACAGTTCACCTCAGTGGCAATCACAGACGGCGTTTTAGATACTAAGGCAAAGATTAAAAGTGATGCCAAATTCACAGATATTACAACAGGAAATACAGATTTAGATAAAGTACTGAAAGCTGCCATCAGTTTAGGAAAGAGCCAACAAGGGACGACTAAAACAGGAAGTGCAGCTACTGCTCCATCTCAAAGTCCTGCTCAAGCCCCTGCAGCAGCTTCTGGTCCAACTTTGCAGCGCCATTTAAGTCGAGTTCCGTATGACCAAGCAAAAATCAATGATGCTAGTAATCCTTCTTGGAATTTTAATCCTGGTGTGCTAGAGAAGATTTTGGCTACTTCGCGTGAACGTGGCTATTTTGCAGGAGATGACTATATTTTGGAAAAAGTAAACATTATCAAGGGGAATGGGTACTACAACCTTTTCCGAAAAGATGGTACTTATTTGTTTAGCATCAACTGTAAAACAGGCTATTTTGTAGGGAATGGTGCAGGTTATGCAGATGCTTTAGATTATTAGGGAACGCTTTCAAGCAAATTCTTAGACTCTAAAAACCTTATACGCTATAATAAAACGTATAAGGTTTTTGTTTTATAATTAAACTATTTTGGAGGTAACCCTTATGTCACTTATTGGTAAAGAAATTATCGAGTTTACTGCAGATGCTTATCATGCTGGAAACGGGAAATTTATCACTGTTTCAAATGAAGATCTTAAAGGGAAATGGAGTGTAGTTTGTTTCTATCCTGCTGATTTTTCATTTGTTTGTCCGACTGAGTTGGAAGACTTGCAAGAGCAGTATGCAGCTCTGAAAGAACTAGGTGTAGAAGTTTATTCTGTTTCAACAGATACTCATTTCACACATAAAGCTTGGCATGACCATTCAGACGCCATTGGAAAACTGGAATACATCATGATTGGTGATCCGTCTCATCTTATTTCACTAGGTTTTGATGTATTAGATGAAAGCGGACTATCTCAACGTGGTACTTTTATTATTGACCCAGATGGGGTTGTACAGGCACTTGAAATCAATGCAGATGGTGTGGGGCGTGATGCTTCTGTTTTAATTGACAAAATCCATGCCGCACAATATGTACGGAATCATCCAGGTGAAGTTTGCCCAGCTAAATGGAAAGAAGGAATCGAAACACTCACACCAAGTCTTGATTTAGTTGGTAAAATTTAAGGAGACTTCTCATGACTTTAGATAAAACAATTAAAGCACAACTTAAGCAGTATTTGGGTCTTCTAGAATCTGATGTTGTGTTTCAAGCTTCTTTAGGTCAAGATGAACGTTCTGCAAAAGTGCAAGCATTTTTAGAAGAAATCGTTGCAATGTCTCCTCGTTTATCGTTGGAAAATATAGCAGCTAGCCGTCAGCCAAGTTTTACTATTGCTCAAGCAGGACAAACGGGACGTGTTCAGTTTGCAGGTCTTCCTTTGGGACATGAATTCACATCTTTTGTGCTTGCTTTGCTGCAAGTTTCTGGTCGTGCACCAAAAGTAGAAGATGCTGTTATAGATCGAATTCGAGCGATTAAACAGACACTTCATTTTGAAACTTATGTCAGCTTAACCTGTCATAATTGTCCAGATGTTGTACAAGCTCTTAATATGATGGCTATTCTGAATCCAACCATTAGTCACACAATGGTTGAAGGAGGTATGTTTAGAGAAGAAGTTGAAAATAAAAAAGTCATGGCTGTTCCAACAGTTTTTCTCAATGGAGACGAATTTGCAAATGGTCGAATGACTATTGAACAATTGCTTGATAAACTTTCTGGCCCTGCTTCAAGTGAAGAATTTGATAAAAAAGAACCATTTGATGTGTTGGTTGTTGGGGGTGGCCCTGCTGGGAGCAGTGCAGCCATTTATGCTGCTCGTAAGGGAATTCGTACAGGTATGGTCGTTGAAACCTTTGGTGGCCAGGTAATGGAGACCGTTGGTATTGAAAATATGATTGGTACTCCCTATACAGAAGGACCTAAACTGATGGCGCAAGTAGAAGAACATACCAAGAAATATCCGATTGATATCATGAAGAATCAACGTGTGCAAAACATTGAGAAAAAGGATTTGATTGAAGTGGAGCTTGAAAATGGAGCCATTCTGAAAACAAAAACGGCTATTCTCTCTGTTGGAGCTCGTTGGCGAAATGTCAATGTTCCTGGTGAAGAAGAATTCCGAACCAAAGGTGTCACCAATTGTCCTCATTGTGATGGTCCTATTTTTACTGGTAAAAAAGTAGCTGTTATCGGCGGAGGCAATTCTGGGATTGAAGCAGCGATTGACTTAGCGGGCCTTGCAGAACATGTTTATGTGTTCGAATTTCTACCAACCTTGAAAGCTGATCAAGTCTTACAAGATCGAGTGCACCAACTTAAAAACGTGACTGTTTTAACCAATGTAGCAACAAAAGAAATTCATGGTTCCGATCAAGTTGAAGCTATTACTTATCTTAACCGTGAGAATAATGAAGAGCATAAAATTGAGCTTAGTGGTGTCTTTGTTCAAATTGGCCTCTTGCCTAATACAGACTGGTTGAAGAACAGTTCGGTTGCTCTCAATGAGCGCGGTGAAATCATTGTTGATAAACATGGTGCGACAAATGTTCCTGGAATTTTTGCAGCAGGTGATTGTACAGATAGTGCCTATAAACAAATCATTATTTCAATGGGATCAGGAGCAACAGCGGCTCTAGGAGCATTTGATTATTTGATTCGTCAATAATAAAGAAAATGAGTAGGAAAGCTGGAATTTCTTACTCATTTTTTTATTTTATACAAGATGGCGTTTAAAAGGATCATCAGAGATTCCTTGATCTAAAATTAGCTTGCACCATTCTTTGGCAGAAAAGAGACTGTGGTCTTTATAATTTCCACAGGATTCAATGGTTGTGCCAGGGACATCAGTCCAGGTGGTTTCTCCAGCTATTTCCTCTAAAGAGGCCTTTATGACTTTGGCAATTTCGGTTGTACTATGTCGTCCCCACATGATCATGTGAAAGCCAGTACGGCAGCCAAAAGGGGAGCAATCAATCATGCCATCAATCCGAGTGCGAATGAGCTTTGCTAGGAGATGTTCAATTGTGTGTAGTCCAGCAGTTGGGATAGAATCCTCGTTAGGTTGGACAAGACGAATATCAAAATTCGAGATGATATCACCTTTTGGACCGATTTCTTCGCCAATCAAACGCACATAAGGGGCTTTGACAATCGTGTGGTCTAACTCAAAACTTTCAACTATTACTTCTTTTACCATCAGAAAACTCCTTTGCTTTTAATAAATTATAGCATATTTTACTTTGGTGAAGAAAAATTTTATCTTTTTGAGAAAACTTGGCTGAGAAAGGAGAGATAAAAAGTTATATGTGAAAATGTTCACTTTCGATAATAATTTAGTTTGTGAAAAATTGATTTTTATGATAAAATAATTAAGAATTTTACAATTCAATATCAATAATTTGAGGTAAAAACATGGAAATGATTTTTGCAGGTGTTTTTGCCGTCGTCATTGGTTTAGTCATTGGATATGTAAGTATCTCAGCTCGCATGAAATCAGCGAAAGAAGCTGCGGAACTTACTCTTTTAAATGCTGAACAAGAAGCAACTAATTTACGTGGACAAGCTGAGCGTGAAGCGGATTTGTTACTAAAAGAAGTGAAGCGCGAAAGTAAATCCCTTAAAAAAGAAGCACTGTTAGAGGCAAAAGAAGAAGCCAGAAAATATCGAGAAGAAGTTGAGGCAGAATTTAAATCTGATCGTCAAGAATTGAAGCAACTGGAAAGTCGTTTGACAGAACGTGCGACAAGCCTTGATCGTAAAGATGACAATTTGACCAACAAAGAAAAAACGCTCGAACAGAAAGAGCAAAGTATTTCTGATAGAACTAAAAACCTTGAGGCGCGTGAAAACAAACTGACAGAGTTGGAGCAACACAAAGAAGCAGAATTAGAACGTGTTGCCGCACTCTCACAAACAGAAGCCCGAGATATCCTTCTCACTCAGACTGAAGATAAATTATCGAAGGAAATTGCGACACGGATTCGTGAAGCAGAGCAAGAGGTCAAAGAACGTTCTGATAAAATAGCGAAGGATATTTTGGTCCAAGCCATGCAACGAATTGCAGGTGACTACGTTGCCGAGCAAACTAATTCAACTGTTCATCTGCCAGATGATACGATGAAGGGGCGGATTATTGGACGGGAAGGTCGGAATATTCGGACCTTTGAAAGTTTGACAGGTATTGATGTCATTATTGATGATACACCAGAAGTGGTGACCCTATCTGGATTCGATCCAATTCGGCGTGAGATTGCTCGTATGACAATGGAAGCACTATTGAAAGATGGTCGCATCCATCCAGCTCGTATTGAAGAATTGGTAGAAAAGAATCGTCTGGAAATTGATCATAAGATTCGTGAGTATGGTGAAGCAGCGGCTTATGAAATCGGTGCACCAAATTTGCATCCCGATTTAATGAAGATTATGGGACGCTTACAGTTCCGTACGTCCTACGGCCAAAATGTACTGCGTCATTCTGTTGAAGTCGCGAAATTATCTGGTGTCATTGCAAGTGAACTTGGTGAAAATGCTGCCTTAGCACGCCGTGCTGGTTTTCTTCATGATATTGGTAAAGCCATTGACCGTGAAGTGGAAGGTAGCCACGTGGAAATTGGAACAGAATTGGCTCGTAAGTATAAAGAACATCCAATTGTGGTTAACACGATTGCTAGTCACCATGGTGATGTGGAAGCAGAAAGTGTTATTGCTGTTATCGTAGCTGCAGCAGATGCTCTCAGCGCCGCTCGACCAGGCGCACGCAGTGAATCTCTGGAAAGCTATATCAAACGTCTCCAAGATTTGGAAGAAATTGCCAATAGCTTTGAAGGCGTGAAAAACAGTTTTGCTTTACAAGCAGGCCGTGAGATTCGGATTATGGTGAATCCAGGTCAAATCAAAGATGACAAGATTACTATCTTAGCACATGATGTGCGTGAAAAGATTGAAAACAATCTCGAATATCCAGGAAATATCAAAGTAACGGTTATTCGGGAAATGCGTGCTGTAGATTATGCAAAATAGACAGTGCTGAAAGTTGTCTTATTGCACCGTACCGACGTTAGAGAACTTCGTCCCAGTCTCTATGGACGACAAGTTTCCTAGATCGATTTTCAAAAAATAAACCGATATCTATGCAAAAAAGCAGTTGAAAAAATACTGCTTTTTTGTTACACTAGATAGAAAGACAATGAAGGAGATATGATGGCGGATCGTGGCTTGTTAATCGTTTTTTCTGGCCCCTCAGGAGTGGGAAAGGGAACGGTTCGACGTGAGATTTTTGAAAGCTCAGACAATCAATTTCAATACTCTGTATCCATGACAACTCGTACTCAGCGTCCTGGTGAAGTGGACGGGGTGGACTATTTCTTCCGTACGCGGGAAGAATTTGAAGAATTGATTCGACGAGGTCAGATGTTGGAGTACGCAGAATACGTCGGTAATTATTATGGAACTCCTTTGACCTATGTGAATGAAACGTTAGATAAAGGAATTGATGTTTTTCTTGAGATTGAAGTTCAAGGTGCACTTCAAGTGAAGAAAAAGGTGCCAGATGCTGTCTTTATCTTTTTAACACCACCTGATTTAGCAGAATTGCAAGATCGATTAGTAGGACGTGGAACAGATAGTGCAGAAGTGATTGCAAAACGCATTGCTAAAGCGAGAGAAGAAATTGCTCTCATGCGTGAATACGACTATGCAATTGTCAATGATGAGGTTCCTTTGGCTGCTGAGCGTGTTAAACGTGTGATTGAAGCTGAACATTTCCGAGTGGAACGTGTCATTGGCCACTATCAAGATATGTTGTCAGAACAACTTTCAGTAAGATAAGAATTTAGAAATTAGGTAAAAAATTATGATGTTAAAACCTTCAATCGACACCTTGCTTGATAAGGTGCCTTCAAAATATTCTTTGGTGATTCTTGAAGCCAAACGTGCTCATGAATTGGAAGAAGGAGCAGCTCCAACCCAAGAATTTAAGTCCGTCAAATCAACACTTCGTGCTTTGGAAGAAATCGAATCTGGAAACGTTGGGATTCACCCAGATCCTGAGGGCAAGCGGGAAGCAGTTCGTCGACGTGCTGAAGAAGAACGCTTACGCAAAGAAGAAGAAGAACGTAAAATCAAAGAACAAATTGCCAAGGAAAAAGAAGAGGGCGAAAAAATTTAAGATTGGGTCAGCCCAATCTTATTTTTTCTTTTATTGAGAAATGAGAGGTGGTGAGAAAATGCGGATTGCAAAGGTCATTGTAGATGTTCCTCTAATGCAAACGGATAGACCTTATAGTTATGCAGTTCCGAAAGAATTTTCGACTATGCTAGAAATTGGTATGCGTGTCCATGTGCCTTTTGGGAAAGCTAATCGCCTGATTCAAGGGATTGTTGTAGGGTTATTAGAAGAAAGGACGATAGGATTAAAAGAAATCGTAGAGGTATTGGACTTTACACCAGTTTTAAATGAGGAGCAACTGTGGCTAGCAGAAGAATTGAGAAAATCTGTCTTTGCTTACAAAATTTCCATCTTAAAAGCTATGTTGCCTGGTTTTCTAAACTCCAGTTATGATAAAATTCTCCATGCTCAGCCCGCTTTGACGAAAGAAGATCGAATGCTTATTTTTGGCAATGTAGATCAGCGGCATTTTTCATCGCTTGATAAAACACTCCAAGCTAAGGTAATGCGTCTAACACGGCAAGGGGCGATTCAACTCGAGTATCAGGCAACTGATCAAAAGCATATAAAAACAGAAAAATGGTATCGAGTCCATCATGAGAGATTAGGTCAGTTAGACATTCCTAATCGGGCGAAAAAAAAGCAAGCTTTGCGATCGCTTTTACAGAATCAGACCAGTTTGCAACGTCTAGCAGATCTGAAAGAAACGTTTTCACGAGAGGTTATTCACTATTTTATAGAACAAGACGTTTTGCAAGTCATTGAAAAAGAGGTGAGTCGCTCTGAAACATATTTTGAGAATGTTTCAGCGACGTCTGCATTGGTGTTAAATGAAGAGCAAAAAGGGGCTGTTCAAGCTATTACTCAGCAAATCGGGCACACAGGGAAGCCATTTCTACTAGAAGGAGTAACAGGGAGTGGCAAAACGGAAGTGTATTTGCAGGTTATTCAAGAAGCACTCAGCCGTGGTAAAACAGCTATTATGTTAGTTCCTGAAATCTCTTTGACACCGCAAGTTACTAATCGCTTTATTTCGCGTTTTGGAAAGAAAGTTGCTATTCTTCATTCGGGACTTTCTAACGGTGAGAAATATGATGAATGGCGCAAGGTTGAGCGAGGAGAAGCACAAGTTGTTGTTGGTGCGCGTTCTGCTATTTTTGCTCCATTAAAAAACATTGGTGCGATTATCGTTGATGAGGAGCATGAGGCAAGCTACAAGCAAGACTCCAATCCACGCTATCATGCACGAGATGTTGCCTTGCTACGTGCAAAGTACAATCAAGCCGTTTTAGTGCTAGGGTCAGCGACCCCGAGTTTAGAAAGTAGAGCGCGAGCTGGCAAGGGAGTTTATCATTTTTTACAATTAACTAAACGAGCCAATCCGCAAGCTCAGATTCCTGAAGTAGAAATTGTGGATTTTCGTGATTATATTGGGCAAAACGAAGCTAGTGATTTTACTCCGGTTCTTTTAGAAGCAATTAAAGACCGATTAGAAAAAAAAGAGCAAGTTGTTTTGATGTTGAACCGACGAGGCTATTCTAGTTTTGTCATGTGTCGTGAGTGTGGTGCGGTTGATAGTTGCCCAAATTGTGACATTTCTCTGACCTTGCATATGGATACGAAAAGTATGAATTGCCACTATTGTGGTTTTTCAAAGGTGATTCCTCATAGCTGTCCGAATTGTTCCAGTCGGAGCATTCGTTATTATGGAACGGGGACGCAAAAGGCTTACGATGAATTAGCAGAAGCTTTTCCGCAAGCTCGAATTTTAAGAATGGATGTTGATACTACTCGTAAAAAAGGTAGTCACGAACAAATCTTGAAAAAATTTGAGGAAAGACATGCTGATATTTTACTGGGAACACAGATGATTGCAAAAGGTCTCGATTTTCCAAATGTGACTCTTGTAGGGGTGCTAAATGCAGATACAGCGTTAAATTTACCAGATTTTCGTTCATCTGAGCGAACCTTTCAACTTTTAACTCAGGTTGCAGGACGTGCAGGACGAGCTGAAAAAGCAGGACATGTGATTATTCAAAGTTACAATCCAAGACATTATGCGATTGTCTTTGCAAAGAATCAGGATTATGAGGGTTTTTATGCCTATGAAATGGGTGTCAGAAGGCAATTATCCTATCCACCTTATTACTTTACGGTGGGGATTACTTTATCACACAAAATAGAAGCTGAGGTTATTAAAAAGTCATACGAAGTGTTAAATCTGATACGTTCTGGCTTATCAAATAAGGTTCAGGTATTGGGCCCAACTCCTAAGCCGATTGCTCGTACTCACAATCTCTATCATTACCAATTGATTATTAAATATCGTTTTGAAGAGCATTTGCAAGATGTTTTAAATCAGGTTTTAGATTGGACACAAGAAAAGGACAATCAAAACTTACGTTTAATTATAGACAAGGAACCACAAAATTTTATGTGACTTTTTTGGAGAAATGCAAACTGTCTTCTGATATAATAGAAAAAAGAATATGAGGAAAACATGACAAAAATTATTTTTATGGGAACGCCGGATTTTTCTGCAACAGTACTCAAAGGGTTATTAAAAAGCAATCAGTACGATATTTTGGCGGTTGTAACACAGCCAGATCGCGCAGTAGGACGTAAAAAAGAAATCCGTATGACTCCTGTTAAACAGGTGGCTTTAGAGTATGATTTAGTTGTGTATCAGCCGGAAAAATTGTCTCGAAGTGAAGAATTGGAAAAAATCATATCTCTTGGTGCAGATGGAATCGTGACTGCCGCATTTGGTCAATTTTTACCAAACCGCTTGCTGGATTCTGTTGACTTTGCGGTCAATGTGCATGCATCGCTTTTGCCAAAGTATCGTGGAGGAGCACCTATTCACTATGCCATCATCAATGGCGATAAGGAAGCAGGTGTGACTATTATGGAAATGGTCAAGGAAATGGACGCAGGCGATATGATTGCGCATCGTGCAATTCCCATTGAGGAAACTGATAATGTTGGAACAATGTTTGAGAAACTGGCATTAGTGGGACGAGATTTATTGTTAGAAACTTTGCCAAGGTATCTGGCAGGAGATCTAAAACCTGTTCCACAAGATAACAATCAAGTCACCTTTTCACCAAATATCTTACCAGAAGAGGAGCGGATTGATTGGACCAAAACCAATCGACAGATTTTTAATCAGATTCGCGGTATGTATCCGTGGCCAGTAGCACATACGCTGTTAAATGGAGGGCGATTTAAAATTTGTGAAGCTAGGCCAGTAGAGGGTTCGGGGCAAGCTGGAGAAATCCTTGTTATCGGAAAAAAAGAATTGATTGTGGCAACTGGTGAAGGTGCAATTTCTCTTCAAACAGTACAGCCAGCTGGAAAACCCAAAATGAGTATCGTTGATTTTTTGAATGGTCTAGGACGACACTTGTCGATAGGTGATTTCTTTGGTAAATAAAGTAAAAACAGCACGGCAAGCAGCTCTTACCATATTAGAAGAAGTCTTTTTAAATGGAGCTTATTCCAATATTGCCCTCAATCAAGCGTTGTTAGAGATACCTTTGAGTTCTGCAGACCAAGCTCTCGTAACCGAAATTGTCTATGGAACGGTTGCACGCAAAATGACCTTAGAATGGTACTTATCTCATGTCATTAAAGATCGTGAAAAGTTAGATTCCTGGGTTTACATCCTTTTGTTGCTGAGTTTGTATCAAATACACTATCTTGATAAAATTCCAGCGCATGCAGTTGTCAATGAAGCAGCAGAATTGGCAAAAGCACGAAAAAAAGGAAGTGAAAAGTTCGTCAATGCAGTGCTACGAGGGCTATTACGGGATGGCGTGGCAGACATAGCCAGTATTAAGCGTAAGAACAAACGCTATTCTGTTCAGTATTCTCTACCAGTTTGGTTAGTTAAAGTGCTTATTGAAGAATACGGTGAAACACGAGCTCTAGCCATTTTTGAGAGTCTCTTTCTTCGGAACAAGGCCAGTATTCGAGTAGTCGACTTAAAGTGTAAAGAAGAGTTAAAGGAACGACTACAGGCAGAAGATTCACTATTAGCTCCGACTGCCTTGGTGAAAAGTCATGGCCATTTTGCAAGTCACTACTTGTTTGAAAAAGGTGCAATCACCATTCAGGATGAGTCTAGTCAGTTAGTGGCACCAATTATGGATGTGCAAGGTGGTGAGAAAGTATTGGATGCTTGTAGTGCACCTGGTGGGAAAACAACACACATTGCTTCTTATTTGACGACAGGTCAGGTTATAGCCTTAGATTTGTATGACCATAAGTTGCGTTTAATTGAAGAGAATGCAAAACGTTTAGGTGTAGCAGATAGGGTTATTACGAAAAAGCTAGATGCCAGAAGGGTTTTTGAGACTTTTGGAGTGGATGCCTTTGATAAAATTTTAGTAGACGCACCATGTTCAGGAATTGGTCTTATTCGTCGCAAACCAGATATTAAATACAATAAAGAAAATGCAGATTTTACTTCTTTACAAAAAATTCAGCTAGAGATATTAGATAGTGTTTGTCAAAGCTTGCGAAAAGGTGGTATAATAACTTACAGTACCTGTACAATCGTTTCGCAAGAAAATTTTCAAGTGGTCGAGCAATTTTTAGCTGCTCATCCAAATTTTGAACAGGTAAAACTAGAACAGAATAGACGGGATATTCTACAAGACGGTTGTATCTTAATTACGCCGGAATTATATGGAAGTGACGGATTTTTTATCAGTCAATTCAAACGAATATCTTAACAGGAGGAAATTGACAGTATGGAAATTTCATTATTAACAGATGTTGGTCAAAAGCGTACAAATAATCAAGATTACGCGAATCAATTTGTTAATCGTGCTGGTATGATAATGATTCTTTTAGCAGATGGGATGGGAGGCCATCGGGCTGGCAATATAGCTAGCGAGATGGCTGTCACAGATCTCGGTGCTGCTTGGGTGGACACTCAGATTGATTCTATTAACGGTGTCCGTGAGTGGTTCGCAGAACATCTCGAAACAGAAAACCAAAAGGTTCACCAATTTGGTCAAGATGAAGAATACAAAGGAATGGGCACGACACTTGAAGCTTTAGCAATTATTGGGACTCAAGCCATTTATGCCCATGTAGGGGATTCACGTATTGGCTTAGTGCGTGGGGACAGCTACAGACAGTTGACGAGCGATCATTCTTTGGTGAATGAATTACTCAAAGCAGGACAAATTACGCCTGAGGAGGCAGAACGTCATCCACAACGCAACATCATTACACAATCCATCGGTCAAAGAAGTGAAGTGCAACCTGATGTTGGTATGATCAGTCTCGAGGATGATGATTATATTATTTTAAATAGTGATGGTTTGTCCAATATGATTTCCGAAAGTGAAATTTATGATATTATGACAAGCGATCTCTCTCTTTTAGAGAAAGCAGAAACCTTGATTCGTTTTGCAAATAATGCAGGTGGTTTGGACAATATTACAGTTGCCCTGATTCATTATCATAAGGAGGATGCAGAATGATTCAAGTCGGCAAAATATTTGCCGGACGATATAGAATCATCAAACAAATCGGTCGAGGAGGCATGGCAGATGTTTACTTGGCGAAAGATTTGATTTTAGACGGGGAAGAAGTCGCAGTTAAGGTTCTAAGAACCAACTACCAGACAGATCCGATTGCTGTAGCGCGTTTTCAAAGAGAGGCGCGAGCCATGGCAGATTTGGATCATCCTCATATTGTCCGGATTACCGACATTGGAGAAGAAGAAGGCCAGCAATATCTAGCAATGGAGTATGTGGCTGGACTTGACTTGAAACGCTATATCAAAGAGCATGCTCCTTTGTCCAATGAAGAAGCGGTGCGAATCATGGGACAAATCCTTTTGGCGATGCGTTTGGCGCATACGCATGGGATTGTTCACCGTGATTTAAAACCTCAAAATGTCCTTCTAACTCCAGATGGCGATGCAAAAGTAACTGACTTTGGAATTGCAGTAGCCTTTGCAGAAACGAGTTTAACCCAGACAAATTCAATGCTGGGATCTGTACATTATCTATCACCAGAACAGGCACGTGGATCAAAAGCAACAGTTCAAAGTGATATTTATGCTATGGGGATTATTTTCTATGAAATGCTGACAGGTCACATTCCTTATGATGGGGATAGTGCTGTGACGATTGCACTGCAGCATTTCCAAAAACCCCTTCCTTCTGTAATTGCTGAAAATCCAAATGTTCCACAAGCATTAGAAAATGTGGTTATCAAGGCAACGGCAAAAAAATTAACAGATCGTTATCAATCTGTTGCAGAAATGTATGTTGACTTATCTAGTTGTTTATCTGCTGATCGTCGAAATGAGAAGAAATTAGTTTTTGATGATACTGTTAAAGCAGACACTAAGACGCTTCCTAAAGTATCACAGAATACGTTGACTTCAGCGTCTAAACCGACTGCTACATCTACAAAAGAAGCTGTCGATAATCAAACTAAGCCTAAACCAAAACCAAAGAAAAAACGTCGTTTAAGAACGCGTTATAAAGTGTTGTTGTCGGCAGTAGTCTTAGTTATTGCAGCTTTGGTAGCTTTAGTCTATTTGAGTCCCTCAAATGTAAAAATACCAGATGTTACTGGAAAAACCGTCGCGCAAGCACGTTCCGCGATTGAAGCTGCAGGTTTGAAAGTTGGCAAGGAGAAAGACGAATACAGTGATTCTGCTAAGAAAGATTCTGTCATTCGTACGAATCCACAAGCGGGAACACAACGTCGCGAAGGAAGCACAGTAGATTTGATTGTCTCAAAAGGGCCGAAAACATTTACTATGGAAGATTATAGCGGTCAGAAAAAAGCAGATGCTATCAACAGTTTGGTGCAAAAATACAAAGTTTCAAAGGGCTTGATTAAAATTGAAGAAGTCGAAAGTAGTGACTATGCAGCAGGAACTGTTGTTAGTCAGACGCCAGCAGCAGGTAGTACGTATGATTTGACTTCAAAAAATCGGATTACGTTAAAAGTAGCGAAGACGGTTTCAAGTGTTACAATGCCAAGTTATATAGGTTCCACTTATGAATTTGCCTATAATAACCTTACCGAAGTTATTGGCGTTCAAGGAGCTAATGTTGAAAAACGAATAGTTACAACAGCTCCAGCAGGAACACAGGCACATACGATTATTAAACAAAGCCCAGAAGCAAAGAGGCCTCTAAATTTAAAAAATGATCGTATTGTCTTATATGTATATGAGCCAAAAACTGAAGAATCATCTACATCTGAAAGTAGTTCGCAATCTGGAAGCAGTTCAAATAAAAATAGTCCATCATCTAGTAGTTCGTCGAGTAGCGGTAACGATGGATCAAGTTCGAAAACACCAGACACAAGCGCTAGTGCAAGTAATTAAAAAAGTGAGGGAAGAAACTCGTGGTTTTATTAAACCGATTTTTCCCTCACTCTTTTTGCGCTCATTTATATGATAGAGAAGTATTGTTTTTAGTTCCTCAAGTTTGTCCAGTATACTGCTATTAAAAATGTTGGCTAAGAGGCTGGGACTACAGACCAGTATTGGAAATACTTAGTTTTATTTCGCTGTCTTATTTTCATACCTTAGTCGGAGGAATTTTTGAAAGTTTTTGATACAATAAGATTAGAAAGGTATCGAGACTATGAAAAAGCTCCAATTTTTTATTTTTGTTGAATCCATTCTACTAACATTTGCATTAGTGACGATTTTATCTGGTCATTTTTCACGTGTTATTCTTTTTTTGGTGCTTTTCTTGTTGTTGCTTTATTATTATTTTGGAAAACAAAGAGGAAACTTCCTCCTAGTGACATCTACTATATTACTTTTTTTCGTTATTATGCTCAATCCCTATGTTATTGCTGCTTTGCTTTTCGCGGTTATTTATGGCATGATTGTGGCTTACCCCTATATTTATAAGGAAAATGGAGTGACAAATCTCATTTTTGATGATACAGTGAATCCAAAACGAGAAAAAAATAAATGGCTAGGAAATCTTCATCATTTTGGCCCATTAGATACCTGCCGATTTGATGACATTAATCTATTTCGGCTGGTGGGAAAAGATACGATTCACTTGGAACAGGTCATTATCACAAACCATGATAATGTGATTATTTTGCGTAAATTTTTTGGTAACACAAAAATCATTGTGCCAGTTGATGTAGCAGTTAGTCTCAAAGTGAATAATCTATATGGGGAATTACAATTCTTAGGTCAACCTGTCTATGAGTTGCGAAATGAAAGTCTCAGCCTGACAACACCAGACTTTAAGCGAGCACACAAAAGTGTCAAAATTGTCCTATCAACGTTTGTTGGGAATGTTGAGGTGGTTCGGAAATGAAAAAAATCTACTACCTCTTGATTAGCTTTTACTCCATACTTATTTTAGGTATCATTATTCATTATATTTTTGGCTTATTTAATTTTGATTGGCAGCTGATTCTTAATAATGTTGAGCGCTTGGAAAGTTTTAGTTTCTTTGTGATTGTGCTGACTTTTTCTCTGACGATGTTGATGGTTTTAGGTATCAAAGTGATTCAAATGGTTACTTTGTCGACGATTCAGATAAATTTGAAAAATATTTTGGAAGGTCGAGAACTGCAAGAAACACATCAATCAGAAATTGATGCTTCTTTTCAGCAGGTATCAGAGAAATTAACTCATTTAACAGAAAATCTGCAAAAGTCAGAGAATCGTGCCTTGCAAAACGAAGAAACAGTTATTGAAAAGGAACGAAAGCGGATTGCACGTGATTTGCATGATACGGTCAGTCAGGAACTTTTCGCTGCCAATATAATTTTGTCCGGCGTGACAGGGCAAGTGGAGCATTTAGATAAGGATACATTATCGAAACAATTGTCTGGTGTATCAGGGATTTTAAATACCGCTCAGCGTGATTTGCGTATCTTGTTACTTCATTTACGACCGACAGAGTTGGAAGGAAAAAGCTTGGTTGAAGGGCTGAATCTTATTTTGAAGGAGCTATCGGATAAGAGTGATATTGAGGTGAGTTTTCATCATGATGTTCAAAAATTACCGAAACAAATTGAGGAGCATATTTTCCGCATCGCTCAAGAAATTATTAGTAATACGCTCCGTCATGCCAATGCGAATCATTTAGATGTATATCTGTATCAAACTCAGAATGAATTACAGTTGAAGATGACAGATGATGGAATTGGTTTTGAACCCACTTCGTCTGATGAGTTGAGTTATGGTCTGAAAAATATGGAAGAAAGAGTAAATGATATGGCAGGAACGATACAGATTTTAACAGCTCCGAAGCAAGGAGTAGCGATTGATATTCGTGTGCCACTATTGAAAGGAGATTAGGATGCAGATTTTATTAGTAGATGATCATGAAATGGTGCGACTTGGTTTGAAGAGCTATTTGGATGTACAAAATGATGTTGATATGGTGGTAGAAGCTTCAAATGGTTGTGAAGGGGTGGAAAAGGCTCTGTCATTACGACCAGATGTGATAATGATGGATATTGTCATGCCTAAAATGAATGGGATTGAAGCTACACTTGCTATTTTAAAAGAATGGCCTGAAGCTAAAATTCTTATTTTGACTTCTTATTTAGATAATGAAAAAATTTACCCAGTTTTAGATGCAGGGGCTAAAGGATACATGCTTAAAACATCTAGTGCTGACGATATCTTACGAGCAGTTCGAAAGGTAGCCAAGGGTGAACTTGCTATTGAAACAGAGGTCAGTCAGAAAGTGGAATACCATCGAAATCATATTGAATTACATGAAGAGCTAACAGCGCGTGAGCGCGATATTTTAGGTCTATTAGCAAAAGGGTATGAAAATCAACGGATAGCAGATGAGTTGTTTATTTCGTTGAAGACTGTTAAAACACATGTATCTAATATCTTATCAAAATTAGAAGTAAGTGATCGGACACAAGCTGTTGTTTACGCCTTTCAGCACCACCTTGTCCCACAAGATGACATTTAAGTGGTATAATAGAAAGCGAGTAAGTGTCAAAGGGAGATTATGAAGGCAAAACTAAAATACAAATCTAAGAAAATTAAAATCGTCTTTTTCGATATTGATGATACGTTACGAATAAAAGCAACTGGCTATATTCCTGGCTCTATTAAAACGGTGTTTAAACAGCTGAAAGAAAAAGGAATTTTAACGGGGATTGCTTCGGGGAGAGGAATTTTTGGTGTAGTTCCAGAACTGAAAGCGTTGCAGCCTGATTTTTTTGTCACCTTGAATGGGTCCTATATTGAAGATAAGGCAGGAAAGGTTATTGCGCAAACTCCGATTGCTCGAAATGTGGTAGAAACTTATATCGCTTGGACGAAGGAAGTTGGGATTGACTTTGGTCTCGTTGGTAGTCATGAGGCAGCGCTTTCGACGCGAACACCGCTTATTGATGAAGCCATTGATATTGTTTATCCTAATTTACCTATTCAGCCGGATTTGTATCAAGATCACAACGTTTATCAAATGTGGACATTTGAAGATATTGGAGATAGCTTGCAATTGCCTAAAGAGTTAGAAGAACATCTACGATTGGTTCGCTGGCATCCACATTCATCAGATGTAGTTCTAACAAATGGTTCAAAAGCATCTGGAGTTGCGACAGTTGTGGAGCATCTGGGGTTGAAGCCTGAGAATGTGATGGTTTTTGGAGACGAGCTCAATGATTTAGAGTTGTTTGATTATGCAGGTATCAGTATTGCTATGGGCATTTCACATGAAAAAATAAAAGCCAAGGCTGACTTTGTGACAAAAAAAGTAGAAGAAGATGGCATTTTTTATGCTTTGGAGGAATTAGGAATGATAGAAAAAGAATTACATTTTCCACAAGTAACGATGGAAACAACAGAAGGACCGAAAGCGACTATTAAAACCAACCACGGTGATTTGAAATTTCAATTATTTCCAGAACAGGCACCGAAGACAGTGGCTAATTTTATCGCTTTATCAAAAGATGGCTACTATGATGGAATCATTTTTCACCGGATTATCAAGGATTTCATGATTCAAGGTGGTGATCCAACTGGTACGGGTAGGGGTGGCGAATCTATTTATGGAGAAAAGTTTGAAGATGAATTTTCTCCGGAACTGTACAATATCCGTGGTGCACTTTCGATGGCCAATGCTGGTCCGAACACAAATGGCAGTCAATTTTTTATTGTGCAAAACAGCAAGATTCCTTATGCACAAAAGGAATTGGAGCGTGGTGGTTGGCCGACACCAATTGCTGAGAGCTATGCAAGCAATGGTGGAACGCCGCATTTAGACCGCCGCCATACTGTATTTGGTCAATTATTAGATAAATCTTCTTATCAGGTATTAGATAAGATTGCAGCTGTTGAAACCGGTGCGATGGATAGACCACTTGAAGATGTCGTGATTGAAACCATTGAAATTGAGGATTAAAATGAGAATTGGCGAAAAATTAAAAGGAAGAATTACAGGAATTCAGCCTTACGGTGCATTTGTGGAATTGGAAACAGGAACAATAGGCTTAATTCATATTTCAGAGATTCGGACAGGTTACATCGAAAATATCCGTGATATTCTGCATGTGAATGATCCGGTCTTGGTGCAAGTGATGGACTATGATGAATTTTCAGGTAAGGCTAGTTTGTCGATGAGAACTCTGGAAGAAGAAAAGCACCATCTACCTAAACGCCATCGTTTTTCAAATGATCGGTACAAATTTGGTTTTGCACCACTTGCTAAAAGTTTGCCAACTTGGACAAAAGAAGCGATGAATTTTCTGAGTCAGAATCAGGCAAAAGAAGAAACTGACGGAGAAACAGAAAAATAAACACACAAAAGAATCCTACTAAAAATAACAAAGTCCCTCAATAAATTATTGAGGGATTGTACTTATTCTCAGATATTTTTAAGCAGCTATCAATCTCGTATGCTTCCTATTTTGTGCTATCATATCAAAGTATATTCGTCTGGTAGCATAATAGTTTCTTTACCATTATTGTCAGTTACAAAAATTTCTCGTGGAAAAAATGGGTTGAAAGTATCATTGAAATCAAAAGTGACAACAGTCGTTAGACTATCTTGTGAAAATCGAAAAGTTGTTTTTCCTTTATTGTTGATGAGTTCAAACTGAAGCAGTTCGTCTAGCTCAAACACACCCTTTAGAAAATTATCAATAATATACCAGAAAGAATCAATGATATTATCTGGTAAACTTGTTACAACACCAAAGCTAGCATAGCGTCCACGTGTATTTGTAAAAGCCATTGTCTCTTCCTTTCTGTACTTATTCATCAAAGGATTTTCTATATAATACATAAAATAACCTTGAATTGCAAGAAATTGTTCTTTGAAAATCAAAAAGGACCACTGGTCCTTTGGAAACTTTAGCGACTCTTTAGCTCTACATAACGTTTGTACCAAATATTAACATAGGCTTGCGAAAAAGGTCCGCGCTTATTGTTAATCCAATCTACTAAGATTTTGACATTCTCTTTGAGGATATAATCTAAATCATTAGAGTAGTTCATCTGCCGTTTGTGACGCTCGTATTCATCTACATCAAGTAATCGCTTTTCACCATTGGTAAAGACTTTGACGTCTAAATCGTAGTCTATGTATTTTAATGCTTCTGCATCAAGATAATACGGACTGGCTAGATTGCAATAGTAGGAAACTCCGTTTTCGCGAATCATAGCGATAATATTGAACCAATACTTTTTGTGAAAATAGATAATAGCTGGCTCACGCGTTACCCAGCGTCGGCCGTCACTTTCTGTGACCAAGGTGTGGTCATTGACACCAATAATGGCGTTTTCTGTTGTTTTTAGTACCATGGTGTCGCGCCAAGTACGGTGCAGATTTCCATTATGCTTATAACTTTGAATTGTAATAAAGTCGCCTTCTTTTGGAAGCTTCATCTTCTACCAACTTTCTACAATTAATCAGGCTATCGCTCTTATTGTAACATATTTTCATGAAAAAACATAAATAAACCTTACATTTTTTATAGATATTCTTTGAGAGCGCTCGCAATATCAGAAAAATCGTAGCCTTTGCGAGCGAGTGCTTGGGTGAGGCGTTGTTTTAACTCATATCCGTCATATTTTTTAGAATATTTGTGGTATTGCTTATCTAATTCTTTGTACAGTAATTTCTGCTGAGTTTCCTCATCTTCTTTGATATCTAAGGTTTGATAAGCTGCCTTAGCTTCGGTATAGGAAAAGCCTTTGTTCATCATAGATTGAAGAATTTTATCCTGCAGGGCCTTACTTGGTAGTTTGCTTTGATAGTTGCGGAGTAGTTTTGCAGCGACTTTTTGACTTACTTCTGTAAAATCAAATTTGCATAATTCTTCATCAATAATAGAAGCTGTGATACCTTTTTGAGTCAATTTTTGCTTGAGGACAAAAGCACCTTTATCACCAGATAGAAGATTGGAATGAATAAAGGAATAAGCATATTGTCTGTCATCTATCCAGTTATCTTTTATGAGAATCGTTAGCACTTTCTCGATGGTATCTAAGGAAATCTCGTATTTTGTCAAATAATCCCGCACTTCTTTGACAGTTCTTTGCTTGAAAGAAAGATAATATAGAGCTAGATTTTTTCCGTAAGAAAACTGTGCGTAGTCCTGAATTTCTTTTAATTCTTGCTCACTGATATTCATGCCTTTTGATAACATAAAGTGAACGATAGTATCTTCAGTGATGTAAAGTTTGTCAGTTTCGTCCAATTCTAAAAGATAGAGACGCTTTTTCTTTTCAATTTTAGTGATTTTCATAATCATTCTTTCGATAACTTGTGTGAAATTTGGAGCTAATGGATGGGATAGTAAGTGTGACTATTAGCCAAATGCTTCAAAAGCTGCGATAAGTCATAATTTCTCGGAGTTGATATTTTCTCGACCATAGTAGTCCAAAAATAGGTCACCATATTTTGGATTGCCTAGATTATAATTCAGTGACCAGATAGCCCAGTAAAGGTCAATGTGGCGATCACTAAAGCCAGATAGCCCAACATCAATGAAGCAGGAAAAATGACTGGCATCAGTGAAGATAAAATTTGGAAGACAGGCATCTCCATGGATAAAGACTTCTTCAGTCAGCAAATGCCCTAGCTTTTGAATGAGGTGATAAGCCTCTTCTCGGCTGCGAATCTGAAATTGTGGCAGGAGAGCTTTTTCATAGGAAAGCCCTTTTTGATAGTTCTCTTCCGCTAGCTGAATATAGTTCTTTAGAAGTGAGTTTGTGGGAAAGTGGACTGGTTGGAGGTTATGGAGCTGTCTTAGCGCTGTTGCCATGGTTTGGCAGAGGACTTCTGGTTGGTCTAGCACTTCCAATCCTGATAAGCCGGAGGCTTCTTTAGTGAGCAAGTAGTCCTTGTCTTGGCTGATGTATGTCAGGACAGGAACACCGATCCCTTGTTTGTCAAACCATTTAGCACATTGTGCCTCTCGTGCTAGCTTTCCTTTTTGGTCTATTTTAAGATAGTAGCCTGTATCTAGATAAAGTACGGTTGCGCCTGAGTGGGAAGAACTGTCATACAAAGTGGCTTTCTCTGTATATATTCGTAATTCTTCTGGGAATTGAGAAATTGTGAGAGTTACTTTTTCTTTTTTCATACTGATTATTGTACCATATTCTCAACATTATCGTGTTGGCATGGTATAATAGGCTTATGAGTTTGAAAGTAAAGCAAAGAATCCCTTTAAAAATTAAGAAAATGGGAATTAATGGGGAAGGGATTGGATTTTATAAAAAGACCTTAGTCTTTGTACCAGGTGCTTTAAAAGGTGAGGATATTTTTTGTCAAGTTACGACGGTTAAGCGCAATTTTGTCGAAGCAAAGCTCTTGACGATTAATAAGCATTCTAAGTATCGAGTAGAGCCGCCTTGTGAGATTTATGAAAAATGCGGAGGCTGCCAAATTATGCACTTGCATTATGATAAACAGTTAGAGTTTAAGACGGATTTATTGCGGCAGGCTTTGAAAAAATTTGCACCAGCCGGTTATGAAAACTACGAGATTCGCCCAACGATTGGTATGCAAACTCCCCAATATTATCGAGCTAAGTTGCAGTTTCAAACACGGAAATTTAAGGGGAGCGTCAAAACGGGTCTTTATGCTCAAAATTCTCACTATCTGATTTCTTTGAAAAATTGTCTGGTACAAGATAAAGTAACGCAAAGCATTATCAATAAAGTGGCTCTCCTTTTGGGGAAGTACAATCTTCCTATCTACGATGAGCGTAAGAGAGCAGGCGTTCGGACGGTTATGATTCGCAGGGCTCGAAAAACTGGTCAAGTACAGATAATTTTTATTACAGGAAAAAAGTTGGATTTTTCGCCAGTTATTCGAGATTTAACCTCAGAATTTCCAGAAGTAGATACAGTAGCGGTCAATTATCATACGAGTAAGTCGAGCGAAATTTATGGGGATAAGACCGAGATAATATGGGGTAAGGAGGCTATCCAAGAAGGTGTATTAGGCTATGAGTTTTCCCTGTCACCTCGGGCTTTCTATCAGCTCAATCCAGAACAAACAGAGGTGCTTTACAGTGAAGCACTTAAAGCTTTGGATGTTAATTCGGAAGATCATTTGATTGATGCATACTGTGGCGTGGGAACGATTGGCTTTGCTTTTGCTACAAAAGTAAAATCTCTTCGTGGGATGGATATCGTACCAGAAGCAATTGAAGATGCGAAGCGAAATGCTAAGAAAATGGGGTTTGATAATACATATTATGAGGCTGGAACTGCTGAAAGCATTATTCCTCGCTGGTACAAAGAAGGCTATCGGGCAGATGCTTTGATTGTGGATCCACCTCGGACAGGCTTGGATGAAAGGCTACTAGAGACGATTGTTCGTTATGCACCTAAGAAAATGGTTTATGTCTCCTGTAATGTTTCTACTCTGGCAAGGGACTTAGTCACACTCAGCAAGGTTTATAATGTCTACTATATCCAATCAGTAGATATGTTTCCGCACACAGCTCGAACCGAGGCTGTGGTTAAATTGGTAAGGAAAGATAATTTGTGGATAGAAAAAAATGTATGAAGAAGCTAAGAAACTCTATAATTTGCAGAGGAATCACTCTTTGTTTACGCAACTCATGTTGTAGTAGCTCTTAAAGCAGAGGATGGAAAGATGTATACTGTTATTTACTTTGCTTCAACAGCTCGAGGGTCTGTTGGAGTTTGAAGATAAAATTAGCAAAGTTGCTGCTATAAATGTGATGTTATCTATCTGTGCCAACTGAAGCGATAATCCCTAAACCGCCTGCTTCTGAATCAGGAATAGCCAACTGATAGATGATTGATTAAAAAATAGAATCGAGCAAAGAGAAAGATCGCTTTGATTTTGCTGAGAAAGCAACCGCTTTTTGTGTTATAATAATAGAAAAATGTTCATGAGGTGAAAAATGGATAACATCATTGATGTATCAATTCCTGTGGCAGAAGTAATTGATAAGCACCCAGAAGTGTTAGAAATTTTAGTGGAGCTCGGCTTTAAGCCGCTTGCCAACCCAATTATGCGCAATACGGTTGGTCGGAAAGTATCCTTAAAGCAAGGTTCTAAGCTGGAAGGTACACCGATGGAAAGAATTGTTCTGACTTTAGAAGCCAATGGCTATGAAGTAGTGGGGCTTGACTAATGGCAGATGAACGAATTGAAATTTTAAAGAATATTTTGCTTGATCTGCATCATGGCGCAAAGGCAGAAGCCGTTCAAGAAGAATTTAATAAGCATTTTACAGGTGTTTCGGCCATTGAAATTAGCTTGATGGAGCATGAGTTGATGACTTCAGATACAGGTGTGACTTTTGAGGATGTCATGTCTCTTTGTAATGTGCATGCAAATCTGTTTAAAGGAGTAGTCAAAGAGGTTGAAATTGCTGATACGGATCATCCGGGACATCCAGTCCAGATTTTCAAGCAGGAAAATTTAGCTTTACGGGCAGCTCTCATGCGGGTACGTAGGCTACTGGATACCTATGAGCGGTCTGATGATGAAGAAATGCTGATGGAGATTCGTAAAGGATTGAAGCGGCAGTTGAGCTTAGTAGAACAATTTGATCGGCACTATAAGCGTAAAGAAGAACTAATGTTTCCAATCATGGAGAGCTATGGACATGATTCTCCACCTAAGGTGATGTGGGGGGTAGACGACCAGATTCGAGATCTTTTTCAGGAGGCAAAAACTGCTGTTGAAAATTTGACCAATCTAGGGATTGAGCAAGTTCGTGAGAAATTTGAAAATTTTGCAGCTGAGTTCGAAGCGATGATTTTTAAGGAAGAGTCAATCCTACTTATGATTTTGCTGGAATCCTTCACACAGGACGATTGGCTGAAAGTGGCAGAAGGAAGTGATGTTTACGATTATGCAATTATCAAGCCGACTGAGAAATGGATACCAGTTCGCCAATCATTCTCGGAGGAAGAAAAGAGGACTGTTGAGAAGAATAAAAGCGAAGCGGTAGCAAATGATGAGTTGGTGTCAGATGGCACAATTCAGCAAGTTATTGAGACACCTGAGGGACAGTTCACCATTTCCTTTAAGCCAAAAGAACAAAATGCAGCAGCAATGAGCCGAGAAACTCAGCTGCCATTTGGCAATGGTTATTTATCAGTAAACCAGGCAAATCTGATTCTGAATCATTTGCCGATGGAAATTACTTTTGTCAATAAGGAAGATATTTTCCAATATTATAATGACAGCGTTCCAGCTGAGGAGATGATCTTCAAGCGGATGCCGAGTCAGGTTGGACGCAATGTAGAACTGTGTCATCCACCTAAATTTTTAGAGAAGGTGCGCTTTATTTTTAAAGAATTACGCGAAGGCAAACGAGATAAGTTTGTTATGTGGTTCAAGTCAGAATCGCGAGGTAAGTTTGTTCATGTGACTTATGCGGCAGTACGAGATGAAGCAGGAGAGTTTCAAGGTGTATTGGAATATGTCCAAGATATTCAGCCTTTCCGTGATATTGAAGAAGACTTCTACCGAGGAGTAGATTAGAAGGAGTATGATGACATACGAACAGGAATTTTTAAGGGATTTTGAAACTTGGGTCAAGACTCAAGTAACAATTAATGAAATGGCTCTTGAAGAAAGTCAGAAGGTCTATGAAGAAGACAAAGATGAACGAGCTAAGGAAGCAGCTATTCGTTACGAGAGTCGCCTGGATGCTTATCAGTTTCTATTAGGGAAATTTGCCAACTATCAAGAAGGTAAAGGATTTCATGACTTGCCAGATGGACTTTTTGGAGAGAGAAATTATTGATTTTTCACTGGAAAGGTGTTAGAATAAGTTCATCAGAGGTGTTTTGAGTCAAGCATTTTACAGAAAGTGGCGGTGCTGAGAAGTCCACGAATGCGTCAAAACTGGTTGCTGATGTGATGATAAGATACAATGAAATAAACAAAGCTGCGGGCATCTGCCCGAAATTGGGTGGTACCGCGGAGTTGCATTCGTCCCTGTCATAGATATGGCAGGGGCGAATTTTTATTTGTAGCTTGGAAAGGGCTGATTGATGGAGACTTACGCAGAATTTTTAAAGAGGGTAGCTTCATTTGAACAAGCAGAATTGTCTATAGCAGAAACGAATTTTCTGCCTAATTCTTGTGTAACAGAGAAGGTCAATTCAGATAATACTTTTGGTGCCTTCTATGGAGATACAGTTGTCTTTGATTTGGCGACTGAAGATAAGATTTGGTTAGCTGAAATTGTCAAAAAACTTTATGATGAAGCACCTGGTTGCTTTGCAGAAAAGCTTCCTGTCTCTAGCTATCATATGACCTTACATGATTTGTCAAGTGGTTCGCAATTCAGTGAGTTAACTGGTGATTTAGAACAGAATCGCCAACGGATCGAAAAGAGATTGGATGATAAGCCATTGGCTCACAAAACGATTAAGATGACAAATCATTTTATTTTTAATATGTGCAATACGAGTTTGGTAATGGGCTTGGTGCCAGTAAGCGAGTCAGATTATAAAATATTGATGGAATTGTACCAGTTGGTTGATGGCGTCAGAAGGTTGCCTTATCCCTTTACGCCACACATCACTCTTGCTTATTACCACGTCAATGGTTTTTCAGTTAATGAGGTGAAAAAGCTAAAAAGAAGTGTTGCAGAACTTAATAAAAATCAGCGGTGGTTTGTTCTTGATACTAGTCGGCTTTACTACCAAACATTTAGTAGTATGGAGTATTATCAGACAATTTTGCCATTTGTAAAAGACAAAGAGTAAAGGAGGACAGTGAACCGAGTTTAGAAGAATATGACGATAAAAATCAATCAAAAATGAAAGGTTTGGATCTGACTGGTAGATGCAGATAGGAGAACTCATTTCTGGTTAAGGATACCAAACGATAAATTGAAAGGAAAAGGTGCTCGATTTAATTGAGAGCATTTGGAACAGTTATGAAAAAGAAATTATTCGTTTTAGTTTGTACAGTGATACTCATACCAGGTCTTGTAGCCTGTAGTTCGCAAGGGAATTCTGGGAAAGTCAAGAAGCATCCGACTACAGAAACAACAACCTCAACCCCCAAAAAAGTCTCTAAAAAAGAGCAAGATAATCCGTTAAAGGATATGCAACAGATTGGAAATGATCAGGTCGGCTATGTCTTTGTTCCAAAGGATTGGGTAAGATTTAAAGACTTAAATGGAAGTGCTGCCTATCAATACTCAGCAACAGATGCTTATACAATTGTCACCATGAATGGCTATACAAAACAAAAGCTTGGCATCGATGCGATTGATGATGTAGTAGTTAAACAGGTAGCTGACAATTATTTTGGAATGATGGATAAAACTGGGAAGTTTCAAGGTTTGACAGGATCTAGGGCAACTATCACAGATTATCGAACAAAGGATTCTTATCGGGCTTATCAAGTCTATGGCGCTCTCAAGTCTGATGGGAAAATACTGTGTGCATGGATTTTTAAGACGAAGAAGAGTGATCGCGTCTATCTCATTTCACTTGAAGGAAATAAAAAGAGCGATGCTTTTGTCAAACAGCTTGCCTATATTGAAACTACATGGTCAGAAAATAAATAAGCCAATCGATAAGATAATTTGATTAACGTAAGGAAGTAGAATATGAAAATTCTTGAAGCATATAATGGTAAAGAGCTTCCAAAAGTTGAAACGGAACGCCTGATATTACGTCAGCGAACGGTAGCTGATGCCGAGGATATTTTTGACTACGCCAGTCGGCCAGAAGTCTCCTACCCAGCAGGCTTTCCTCCCGTCAAAACCTTGGAAGATGAGATTTATTATCTGGAGCATGTCCTTCCTGAACGCAATCAAAAGGACAATCTCCCAGCTGGCTACGGAATTGTTGTCAAAGGGACGGAAAGAATCGTTGGTTCTGTTGACTTTAATCATCGGCATGAAGATGATGTACTGGAGATTGGCTATGTCTTACACCCAGATTATTGGGGACGAGGCTATGTTCCGGAAGCTGTTAGTGCCTTGGTTGAGATTGCTTTTACCATTTTGAACCTTCACAAAGTTGAAATTAGTTGCTATGACTATAACAAACAGAGCCAGCGCGTAGCAGAAAAACTGGGTTTTACCCTCGAAGCTCGCATCCGAGACCGTAAAGATGCCCAAGGCAATCGCTGTGACGATCTGATATATGGATTGCTGAGGAGTGAGTGGGAGGAGAGATGAAAAAAATATTTTTGTATCTGTTAGCGTTACTACCTGTTATATTTATAGTTTCTATTCTAATGTTAGCTTCTTTGATTTTTCCAATAACTTTGCTTCCAGAAAATATTTTACCAGTTAAGCCTATATATATTGCTGAAATTGTTGTAGGAATTTTACTGGGTTTATATGGATTCAGATTAAGAAGGTTACAGATATCTAAAACTTTTCAAATTATTTATTGGTTTTTTCTAGGGATATCAACCGGAATATTATTATTTTTAAATTATGGATTCATTATTTTATTACAGCCATCTTTATTTATAGTTTATAGTATTCTACTTGAACGAAGGATGCGATCTTTTAAAACTTATTTTCAAAGAAGTAGGGATACCCTTGTGGCTTTCAATTTATTCGATGCATTTTTTATTGGTTCATATTTTCTTTTAAAATATATTATCAAAGAAAATATGAATAAAATAGATAGTTTTGTAAATGAATTGCCAATATCTCGAAGTGATCTAGATTTAATTTCTCTCATTTTTATTATTTTCCTACTATTTATATTTATATCGATATTTAGAGGGTTTTTATCTGTTTGGATATATAAAAAACAAAACAGAATTTTTGCACAAACAGGCAAAGTTTTCTGGAATTCTAATATTAAATCATATGGTACATCAGCTATATCTATATATCTATATATATCCATGTTTTTTCAAACCAATTCTCTAAACCTAAGTACGGTATTGATTTACTTGATGCTTATGTCTTTTACGGTTTACTTTTGGATAACTGTTTACGAAGGAATTGATAGAGGAGGGGAGGATAAAGAAGGAGTCATATCAAATTGGGCTTTAATTGGCTTGGTATTAATCTTTTTGGTTCTTTTAGATCAGATTGAAAGCGATATAATTGGGATTTTGACATGGTTCTTGCCCATGTTGTTGCCAATTTTTATTGGAGAAGTGAATAGCATAATACCAAGAGGTTATTTAAAGTCTCCTACACCTGCTATGAAGAAGCATATTTATTGGCTACAAATAATGAGTTTTAATACATTATTTGTGTTTAATATAATGTCTTCCCTATCTACGAAACAAATAATAAAAAATGAACAGATAGAACAGATTAATATCTTAAAAAAATTTCTCATCTCTGTATTTGATAGAGGAACATCTTCAAATTTCACATTAGGTATTTTTGTTTCGTTTATTATCTTACTATGTTCAATAGCTGTTGCTTATGTACTCAGTAAAATAATGATATATTTAATACGAAGATCCTATATAGAGCGTTCAAATAGATATTTTAATTAGATAAATTAGAAAGGATATATTATGTCAAAACAATTATCACCAAAATACAATCCAGCAGAAGTAGAAGCTGGGCGCTATCAGAAATGGCTTGATGAGGATGTTTTTAAGCCATCAGGGGACAAAAAAGCGCACCCTTACTCAATCGTGATTCCACCGCCGAATGTGACGGGGAAATTGCACCTTGGTCACGCTTGGGACACGACTTTGCAGGATATTATTATCCGTCAGAAGCGCATGCAGGGCTTTGACACGCTCTGGCTACCAGGAATGGATCATGCTGGGATTGCTACGCAGGCTAAGGTAGAAGCTCGCTTGGCTGAAGACGGCGTTTCCCGTTATGATCTTGGTCGTGAGAAATTCTTGGATAAGGTCTGGGAATGGAAAGACGAATATGCTGCAACTATCAAGGAGCAGTGGGGTAAAATGGGTATCTCTGTTGACTACTCACGTGAACGTTTCACTCTTGATGAAGGCTTGTCTAAAGCGGTCCGCAAGGTTTTCGTAGAACTCTATAAAAAAGGCTGGATTTATCGCGGCGAATTCATCATTAACTGGGACCCTAAGGCCCGCACAGCTTTGTCTGATATCGAGGTTATCCACAAGGACGTGGAAGGTGCCTTCTACCACATGAACTACATGCTGGAAGATGGCTCACGCAGTTTAGAGATTGCGACCACGCGTCCAGAGACCATGTTTGGAGATACGGCTGTCGCTGTCAATCCAAATGATGATCGTTACAAAGATCTGATTGGACAAAATGTAATCTTACCAATCGTTAATAAGCCGATTCCAATTGTGGCAGATGAACATGCTGATCCAGAATTTGGAACAGGTGTTGTTAAAATCACACCTGCCCATGACCCTAACGACTTCCTCGTTGGTCAACGTCATAACCTGCCACAAGTCAATGTCATGAATGATGACGGAACTATGAACGACTTGGCTGGTGAATTCTCTGGCATGGACCGCTTTGAAGCTCGTAAAGCAGTCGTTGCTAAGTTAGAAGAAACTGGTGCTCTTGTCAAAATCGAAAAACGTGTTCACAGTGTTGGTCACTCAGAGCGGACTGGCGTTATGGTCGAGCCACGTCTGTCTACCCAGTGGTTCGTTAAGATGGATCAATTGGCAAAAAATGCTATTATTAACCAAGAGACAGACGACAAGGTAGAATTTTATCCGCTACGTTTCAACGATACTTTCCTTCAATGGATGGAAAATGTGCACGACTGGGTAATTTCTCGTCAGCTCTGGTGGGGTCACCAAATCCCTGCTTGGTACAATGCAGATGGCGAAATCTATGTGGGTGAAGAAGCGCCAGAAGGTGATGGCTGGAAGCAAGATGAAGATGTCCTTGACACTTGGTTCAGCTCTGCTCTTTGGCCATTCTCAACCATAGGCTGGCCTGACACGGGCTCAGAAGATTTTAAACGTTATTTCCCAACATCAACGCTGGTAACGGGTTATGACATCATTTTCTTCTGGGTGTCTCGTATGATTTTCCAATCTTTGGAATTCACTGGTCGCCGTCCTTTCCAGAATGTTCTCATCCACGGACTTATCCGTGACGAACAAGGGCGCAAGATGTCTAAATCTCTCGGTAACGGCATTGACCCTATGGATGTTGTTGAAAAATACGGTGCTGATGCTTTGCGTTGGTTCCTTTCAAATGGCTCTGCACCAGGTCAAGACGTCCGCTTCAGCTATGAAAAGATGGATGCTTCTTGGAACTTCATCAACAAAATTTGGAACATTTCCCGCTATATTCTCATGAACAATGAGAGTCTTAGCCTTGATCAAGCTAGCGCAAACGTTGAAAAAGTTGTTGCTGGTACAGCTGGTAATGTGACGGACCGCTGGATTCTTCATAACCTCAACGAAACCATTGCCAAAGTCACCGAAAATTTCGACAAGTTCGAATTCGGTATAGCTGGTCATATTCTTTACAACTTCATCTGGGATGAATTTGCCGACTGGTATGTGGAGTTGACCAAAGAAGTCCTTTACAGCGAAGATGAGGCTGAAAAAGTTATTACGCGTTCGGTCCTCCTTTACACCTTGGACAAAATCCTGCGTCTTCTCCATCCTATCATGCCATTTGTAACAGAAGAAATCTTCGGTCAATACGCAGATGGTTCGATCGTGACAGCAGCTTATCCAACTGTTAATCCTGCTTTTGAAAATCAAACGGCGCATTCTGGCGTGGAAAGTCTCAAAGACCTGATTCGAGCTGTACGTAATGCGCGTACAGAAGTCAACGTAGCTCCAAGCAAACCTATCACCATCCTTGTCAAAACAAGCGACAGCAACTTGGAAGACTTCTTCAAGGGCAATGTCAACTACATCAAACGCTTCACAAACCCAGAAACACTTGAAATCAGCTCTGCCATTGCCACCCCAGAACTAACCATGTCAGCAGTTATCACAGGTGCAGAAATCTTTCTGCCGCTGGCAGATTTGCTCAATGTCGAAGAAGAACTAGCCCGCCTCAACAAAGAAGTGGTCAAATGGCAAAAAGAACTAGATATGGTTGGCAAGAAACTAAGTAACGAACGCTTCGTCGCCAACGCCAAACCCGAAATCGTCGAGAAAGAGCGACAAAAACAAGCTGACTACCAAGCTAAATACGATGCCACAGTGGAACGGATTAAAGAGATGGAAAAGTTGGGGTAGTGGCTAAATGAAAAATTTAGTTGAGATGATAACAATCTTACTGGGATTATTTACTTTATTTTTTGGAATTTTACAATGTTTTTGGCAAAAAAGGTTTGATGAAAAACTGCGAGTTTATAAAAACTATCTTGCAGTAGTTGCATTGTCAACTTTATCACCAGAAAAGCAAAGGGAAATTCAATTACAACAAAAACACATCCTTTCAAAACAAGAATTAGTTCTCTTTGCTCCTGAAGAAATTGTAGAATTAGCAAGGAAAATTGAACCTATAAATTTTGCTAAAAATAATGAACAAAAATATTTGGAATATTTAAAACTAATCAATCTCATGAGGATAGATTTGCAGAGATTTAATAAAAGAATTTCAGAGGAATCTCTTAGAAAGTTACTTGGTTAGCAACTTTTATAAGCACAGTTGAAAGACTGTGTTTTTTGGTATAATAATAAAAACGGGAGGTTGATTAGTGTTTAGTTTAGTAAAAATAGTATTATGGTTTATTTTTTTCTTTGCGTGGTTATTTGGTAAGTTGAGATGGAATGAAATTCGTACAACCTTTCAAGATTGGTTTCCATTTTTATATTTTATATATTTATTTTTGGTCGTTATACTGCCAGATAATGTTCAAGGATTTAATTTTATTGGTTTTGTAGTATTTTTCTTTTTTGTTATTTCAATTTATAAGGACTTTTTCCGAGGATTGAGATATTTCATAAGCCAATTGCGAGTTGGAAATAAATCTATTGAAAGATTTGATAAGATAAAAAGATATCTATTTAAAGAGAAATTAGAAGATGTTTCAGAATTCTTGCTAGCTATAGTTTTAATTGGACTTATGTATATCCAAATCAACTACGCTACTCCAACTATAAGCTTGGTTAATAAAAGTAATGTGGAATTACTAGGTTTTATTGTAAGCATTTTTGGTATGTATGGAATCTATATTGGTTTCTTGCAGTATCTAGCTGGTGACGTAAAATCAGATACCTATCTAGGGAAAAGTAAAGTTAATTATCTTATTGGACAATCATTTTGGTATCATGTAACACAATCAAAAATATTTATTTTGATGTTACTAGCCGCCATAATTATTCCAGTAACAGTAAAATTAAATACAGCTTTTATAAAGGAGCTTACCATACTGTGGCAGACTTCTTATATGCTATTGTTAGTTATTTATATTTTTTTACTAAGCATGAGTCTATATATTATCCGAGTTGCTTTACTGATGAAAACTAAGGATGATGAAAATCTAAAATACAACATGAGGAAACAGATTCAGGAAGATTATACAGAAACCTTTTGGTTGATTTATCGCAATAGAAGTGTATATGTGAATGATTTTCTTAAAAATAAGTTAACAAGAGATTTTGCTAAATTAGATGTAAATGAATACGAAGAATTTGTGACAAATATTTTTAATTTGGATTATTTTGATACTAGGAATTTATACTGGACCATTTTAAACAAAACAGAGAGAGGGTTTGAATTAACGAGAACTCAGAGGTTTCGTAATAAGCTTTTACTTGATGATAGATCATGGTTGGAAACTTATCAAGATAAGAACGAGTATGACTTAAGACAGGAGTGGAAAAGTTTTTATAAGTACTTTAGAACATTTATTTTTGAGAAATGGAAATTTTTAAAACAGTATAGAGATAATTTTTCTGTTGAAAATTGGAAAAATCTAATCTTAGAAGATTTAAAAATCATTGATAGGATTGTAACAAATGATCCAACATTAGAGTCTTTAAAAATTGAGTATCCAGAAAAAGGAGAGACTAGATTTGTACGATTTCATAGAGATGAGAACAATAACGTTAGAGAGTTTTTGTTTAAAGTATTAATTAACAAAGAAGATATAAATTTAGATGGTCTTTTTGAAGATGTAAAACAGGAAATACAAAATTATAAAGAAAATAAGACCGATCATTTTTATAGATATACATATGATTTTTTAAAATTTAGATTAGTAACAATTCTAGATAAGCATGAAAATGGAGATGTAAACATAAGTTTATCAGAATTTAAAAGACTGTCCGATTACGATGTGTTTCAAAATGGTCAACGAAATGATTATGAAAACAGTATGCTTTATTCTAAAATTTGTTTCAACTACTTAGATAGAGGAAGAATTGAAGATTTTAATCAAAGTAAAATTGAAAAATCGGGTAACGTTGAATTGAGAAAACAAAAAATTAAAAATTTAATCTTAAGTATGAATGAAGAATACCGATTAGCTTTTATGTTATATCAACTATTCTATACAGATCATACTCAGTGGGATGGTAATCTTGGATTTTATGATATAGGAATCACACAAATAATGAGTTATGATGAACAATATCACTATTATTTATTTAATCAAGCGAAAAAGATTATTATTTCTGAGACAGATATTGATCATCGTATTACTGAAAGCTTCTTAAAAAAGCTATGGGATACGAGAGATAATATGATTAAAGATTTTTCTTGGTTTGACCAATTTGGTGAACAACATTTAATGTCAGATTTTAAAATTTTGTACGTCCAATGGTTGTTAACAAGAAAAGAATACCCCCGTGCGGAGAGTAGATTTAATATTGAAAGGGAATTTCCTATTAAAGTATGCAAATCACTTGTTGGAAAAATAAAAGGAAAAGAAAATCGGAAGATTTCAGTTAAAGATTTGAAATGGAGAATTAGATATAAAAAAGAAAGGATTAGTTGTTTTTGCCGAGACTATTTATTATTAACAGATCAATTAACGACTATTTTTACAAAAGAATCTTATTCTCATAAACAAAATAATGTACAAATATCAGTTGAATATCTTTTGCATAGTGGTAAAGTGAATTTATCAGATGTCATAGATAATATATCTGTAGTCAGTTTATTTCGCTTGGAATGGATTTTAAGATGGAACTATTATCAATATACTAGGGAGTCTAACTACACTAGTAGAACATTTTTTGATACGATGACTTCTAATAGTCGCTATTATTGGTCTGGTGGAGATGGGATATTAGAATTTTACATTGTTAAAATTATTGATAATTTTTATCATGATTTATATCAAGATAGAGAGTTTATAGATGGTTTTAAATATCATTTAGAATCACAACTAAATTCATTGAATAAAACTGTTGAAGAATATGTAGAGTCAATTGCTAAGAAAATTTCTGGAATAAATAATATTTCAATTCTACAGAAAGGACAAATTCTCCTAAATCTGAATGATATTTTGCATTATCAGAGCAAATGGGTTGAATTAAAGCCAAAACGGAAATATCGTTATAAATAATGAATTTTTATAACAGGATGGTTGATTCTCTGCTGTATTTATTTTAAAGAAAAAATGGATTAACTGATTTATATAATCTTATAAGCAAGTCTAACTGCAAAGTTAGGCTTGTTTTTGATATAATGTAGGTGAATATATCATTAATAAAGAGGTGTCGTATGCCTTACGAATCAGGTGGAAGAGCGGGGAAATTAGGGAATAATTATGAACTAAATTGGATTGTTTTAAAATTAATTGATATTGTTTCCGAAAAAATTGAGGCTATTAAAATAGAAGCTATAGGTGAAGAAGAAGAGGGGGTGGACGTTTGGGTTAGATACTCTAATGGAATAACAGAAGCTCAACAATGTAAAGGAAGAAATGCTAGTAAAGATTATTGGACTTTGTCAGATTTAAATAGTCGTGGAATTTTGAAAAGTTGGAAATTGCATCTAAGCAGAGACTTGACAACAAAAGTTTCATTAGTTAGTCCACTTCCGTTTACAAACTTTTCTGATTTAATTTATAGAGCTAAGACTAATGATAATGCTCAGTCTTTTATTGATTATCAAGTCAATACATCTTCAGAGATTAAAAACTTATTTGATAACTATGTTAAGCATTTGGGATTTTCTAAGGAAAAAGATATTCGAAAAATTATAAATTTCTTAAGTAGAACGGTGATTAGACAAGAGCCATCTCCAGAAAATGAAGAATGTATTAGAGATAAAGTTAGTCAATATTTTATTGGTGATACTGTTAGCATAAAGTCAAAATTCATTGATTTAATTTCACGTGGTGAGATTTTTGGAAGATGGTTTACTCTTAGTGATTTAAATTCATTTTTAGCTAAAGAAAAAATTGAACTAAGAAATTTGGCACGTGATGATAGGATAGTCCCTAGAATAAAGATTTTAAATTATGAGTATAAAAATAGCTTTAAAACATTGGATTCTGGTCTAAAAATTCGCACACAATTTGATGAATGTAAGAAATATATTCAAGAAGGAAAATCGATGATCATTCACGGGAAAGCTGGAAATGGTAAAAGTGGTTTAACAGAAAATATTATTGATTGGTGTGATAAAGGTAATATTTTACACTTAGATTTAAAACTAGATTGTTATATTCCTGAGGATACAACACAAAGATGGGGAGAGAGATTGGGGTTTCCTGCTAGTATCAGTTATTGTTTGAACGCTTTTTCTAAAGAGGGAAATGCTGTTCTTATATTAGATCAATTAGATGCATTAAGATGGACAGCAAGAAATTCTAAAGTCTCACTTGCGACTTGTTTGGAGTTGATTCGCGAAATACGGAATCTTAACTCGGAAAGAGAAAACAAAATTTCAATTATTTTCGTTTGTAGAACTTATGATTTAGAAAACGATAACGGAATTAAGTCACTATTTGACAGAGAGCTAAAAAGTAATACTGAAACTTGGAAAAGAGTTGAAGTTAACGAATTAATGGAAAATGAAGTTGAGGAAATCTTAGGAAGTAAATATCATAGTTATCCAAATAAATTAAGACAGTTGCTAAAAACCCCTAGCAATCTCTACATATGGGAGCAAATTAATAACAAAGAAGAATACTATCAAATAACAAGTACATATAACCTAGTTGATAAATGGTGGAGAGATTTATCAGAAAAATGTCGGGAAGCCGATTTAAGTGAAGATGATCTGAATAAACTAAAAGAAAAGCTTGTAAATTTATTTACTGATATGGGTAATACCGTATTTAGTAAGAGAAGAGTTGCAGGAAACGAGAGGGCTTTACGATATTTAATTAGCCAGGGGATGCTAATAGAACGTTCAAACAAGATTTTTTTCGTTCATCAATCATTTTTAGACTGTTTTGTTGCAGATCGAATGTTTATTGATTATTACAATAACTGGGATATAAAAAGCATTATTGGAAATAAATCACAGCAAAATCCAACAAGACGCTATCAATTTCAAATTTTTCTTCAATTACTGTTAGAGGAGTCGGAAGAAGATTTTTTAGATTTTGGAGACGGGTTAATAAAAGGTAGCGATACTAGATTTAATTTCAAATATGTTTTCTTTGAAATTTTGGGAAGCATTCAAGAACCATCTAAAAAGATTTTAAATTATATAGGAGAGCTGATTCAAGAAACAGAGTATAGAAATCATTTGTTCCAAACGGTAATTAGTGGTCACCCAGCATATGTTAATTTTTTAATAAAAAAGAGAGTTTTACAAAAATTTTTAGATATCAATAAATCATTGGTAATTAATTTATTAAGTAGTATTTCTCCATATTACACAACTGAAACTACTCAATTTATAAAAGATTCTATAGAAAATTCTAACGATAAGAGCGAATGGGGTAGTTGTTTTAATAGTAACTATAATAATGACTCTGAAGACTTTTTTAATTTAAGATTACATTACTGGAGATATTATGCGGGGGATTCTAAGGGGAATATAGTATTCTATAATGATTATCGTAAGAATCTAAATAACTATAAAATTAAGATTATTTGCTTGTTGCTCGATAAATTTCAAGACTCTGATAATAGCAATAGATTTTATAGTGAATCAAAGAAATTCGATGAAGATTCCCATAATTATATAGATGAAAATTGTATAAAAATAGTCCAAATATTATTGCCTTATCTTAAAAAGTATTCCGAGAATAATTCTACTAAATACAATCTAGCCCTGAAAGAACGCGATAGCTTACAAATATATTACTTTCACTTATTACATGAAGTAAATAAGTATCTAATTTCAAAACATCCTGAGATTTTTTTTGAAACTTATAATAATTATATGGGAAAGGGTGATTATCTCTATAATGAAGTTATTTTAGATGCCTTGTATAATTTACCAGAGAGTTATTCTGATAATTGTATCGAATACTTATTGATTGATTTTAACAAAACACTCTTTGAAAAATCTCAAGGTTATGAAGAAAAATTGATTTTGGCCAAACGATTGATTTCTAAGGTCTCAAAGAGATGTTCATTAGAAATGTACGATAAACTTGAAGAACAAATTATTCATTATGTATCACCTGAGGCTAAACAAAGACTAGCAAGGAGAATTGAAACAAATAAATCTCAAAATGATGTTAGGGTTTATTGGCCGTTTTGGGGAGATTTACAGTATAGATTGCTATCAGTTTTACCGAAAGAAAGAATGAGTAAAGAAGCTATCGAATTACTAAAGGTATTAGAACGATCTAATAGTTTTTCTGATTCTTTTTATGACTCACATTGTGGAAGTGTAGTTTCTCCATTACAAGGTAAGAATATTTCTGCTAAATCTTGGAGAAATATTCTCATCAGTCCAAAAGGTGAGACTAAATGTAGATGGGATAGTGAGAGACACATATTTATTGAGTCTTCTCCTAGAGAATTGGCTACTGATTTTAGAAGTGCTGTTTCTAAAAATCCTAAAGAATACGTTTCTTTATTTTTAAACTTATCGTCTAATCATAAAATCAATGAACATTATATAGATGGTCTACTGAGGGGGATTGTAGACTTAGAAAAAATTCCAGATACTGTTTTAAGTGATCTTGAATTCATCCTACTAAATTTTGTAAATGAAAATAATTGGGAGAATCTTTATTATTTTTTCCAAGTTATAGAGAAGCACTCAGATATAGCATGGTCCGAGAAAGTTTTGGAAAGGCTTAATTATTATCTTAAGAAAACTGATTTAGATGCTCTTGATAAATTTCATGAAGCTAAGACAATGGAAGATTATGTGAGACAATCATATTCAACTTTAAGAGGATATGCGATTCATGCTTTCGACAAGTTAATAACAAATACACCGACACTTGTTTCATATTTTAGGGAGACAATTCTTTTATTGGCAAAAGATAAGACACACTATATAAGAATGAATTCTATTTTTCTCATCTCTACTATTTTAGATTTAGATAAAGAATTTGCTAAAGAATTATTTGAGTTGGTTTTTGATAAAGATAAAAGGATGTTAGCGCATTGGTATAGCGGTTACGTTGTTTATAGATTATATGATGATTATAGAGAAAGAATTCAGTTCTTATTGAAACTAGGTTTTGAGTCTACGGATCAACTCCTTGTAAAAAAGTCGTCCTCTTTGATTACAGAAATTTACTTAAATAAAGGAGATATGGAATCAACTGTATATAGTGGAAGTGGACTTCAAGCAGAAACTATTTGTCAGATGGCGATTGATTATTTAAAAGGGAAGAATTATAAAGAAAAAGCAAAGGAAATCATATTACATTATTTATCATATGATAATATTGATTTTGGAAAGATTTTACCACAGTTATTTATGGATAATTTATTAGACGTTGAAGAAGATAAGGAATTGATATTTAATTTACTAACTTCTAAACATAAAGGAAAGCTATATTATTATTTCTTAGAGTTTCTTGAAAAACAAGTATCCATTTCGAACTACGAAGAAATCATTTTTAAAACGGTAGCAAGTATTATATCTAAAGATACGAAATTAGAATCTGATCCTTATTATGCTAGGTTAATTGAAGAACATCTTTCTAAATTAATGCTGAATCTCTATGATGAGCATAAGGGAGATGATACAGCAGAACAGTGTCTAGATATTATTGATCAGATGTTTGAATGTGAATTTGGTAGCTCGCGGATGCTTATTAATGAATTAATGAAAAAATAAACTTTATTTATAGTTAATTACCCTAAGGTTTATATTCTTTTTGGCACCTTCTTCAAATAATAAGCCAAACATCCCATCCACCTTGTTTCCTGTTCCAAAATGTAGTAAAAGATAACTACAAAATAAAAATTTAAAAAGAAGTGATTTCATGGCTGTACCAACATCAGCCCGTTTGTTGGATGAGTTAAATAAAAAGCTAAGTTCATGGACAAATTCTCACAACATCAGTAAATCAGAATTTATTGCGCAGGTTTTGGCGGAAAAATTGGAAGAGCTTTATGATATACAAGAAGCTGATTTGGTTATGTAGAATGCCTTGACGATGGGCAAGTGACCTACTCTCATAAATGTTGATTTTCCTAAAGTACTGGGAAAATATCTGACAGGCAGTTTGCCTGATTATGTTCGCTTTCATGTAGGGGCTTACTGTATCATTGCCAAAGTTGATGACGAGGATTTTGTCATTATGAATGTTCATGCGATTAAGCGTTCAGATGTTTATAAGTTTAAAGGCAAAGGGCGAAAACAAATCTCCTAGAACAAGTCTAACTGCAAGGTTTGGCTTGTTTTTAGTATAATAGAATGTAATAATACTCTTCAACAATTAAAACTATACATTGTTGCCTTCTACATCCTATACTTCAGTATTGTCTGTGGATTGTCGCCTAGTCTAATTTTGATTTTTATTGAGTATAAGGCGGAGAATTTTTTTATAAAAATGTCTGGTATTGATTTTAACAAAGGAAAGTTCAGGCGTTTGGCAGATTCATCTTTTCTGAGAGGGAAATAATAGAACGATGATAGTTTTTCTAATCAATTGTTTACGTGAATTCGGTTTTGAAGTCTACAATACACTCTTTCAAAAACATGCTAAATTTTTCCGAGATATCTTGGCTTTGGATGATGTTAAAATTTTGCAGAGATGTCTCGAGTTTTTGACTGCATTTTGCGAAACTCTCTTACTTGATGGAGAAAATGACCTGTCTAGTGAGAAACTGTACCGAAAGTTAGGTTTGGATAAATAGAGAATCAAACTAACATCTGAGGGCAGAAAGGTTCCAACTATACATATCTGAAGTAGAGTATCTGAAATAATAAAGTTCCCTATATTTCCAACAAATAAGTCAACATTACTTCAACAAAAAAGCAGCTCAACAGTAGAGCTGTTTTTTAACCTATTTGCAAGTTTAAAATTGTGATTGGTCTTGCATTTACGGATGATCAGACATTTAAACTTCAACATTATAAAGATCTGTTGATAAATAGCGTTCGCCATTATCTGGAGCAAGAGCTAGAATTTTTTTACCCGTTCCTAGTTTTTGAGCTACTTCAAGTGCAGCATAAATAGCTGCAGCAGAAGAAATACCTACCAGAAAACCTTCTTGTCCACCGATACGCCGCCCAAGTTCAAGTGCTTGATCAGAAGTAACGCGAACAATACTGTCGTAAGCTTTAGTGTCTAGTGTTTCTGGGATAAAACCAGCAGAAATACCTTGAATCTTGTGAGGCCTAGGCTCCTCACCGGAAAGAATAGCGGATTCATCTGCTTCAACTGCATAAACTTGTATATCTGGATTGACTTTTTTGAGAGCGTGAGAAACACCAGAAATAGTACCGCCTGTGCCAACTCCTCCAACAAAGGCATCCAATCCTTTTTCACCGAAAGCAGCGATAATTTCTGCTCCTGTTGTTCTTTCGTGTATTTCTGGATTAGCTGGGTTGTTAAACTGAAGTGGTAGCCAGCCGTTTCGTTCTTTAGCAATTTCTTCAGCTTTGGCAATCGCTCCCGGCATTCCTTCGCTTCCGGGAGTTAGTACCAATTCTGCACCGTAAGCTTGGATAATTTTGCGACGTTCAACACTCATAGTTTCTGGCATGACAATAACAACCTTATAACCTTTTGCAGCACCAACCCAAGACAAACCAATTCCGGTATTTCCACTGGTTGCTTCGACAATGGTTGCACCTGGTTGAATCAAGCCCTCTTGCTCAGCAGTCTCAATCATGCTGAGAGCAATGCGGTCTTTGACGGACGACCCCGGATTGAAAGCCTCTAGTTTGACATAGACATCTGCTGCGCCTTCTGGAACCAGCTTGTTTAGCTTGACGATAGGAGTATTTCCGATGAGTTCTGTAATGTTATGATAAATTTGTGCCATAAATGATACCTCAATAATAGTGATAGAAACAGTATAAAACGAAAAGAAATCTTTGTAAAATATAAAAAAACTATCAATACGATAGCTTATGTTAATCGTTAGGATGAAGGTACCGGAACTTCGACTTTCCGCAACCCTTGATCAGTAATGTCGACTTTTCCATTAAACAACTCAATCAACTCCTCTATAACGCTGTCCTTATCATCTTTATCAACAAAAATGGTTGTTTGGACTTGTTCTGTAAAGGATGTATCTTGTTCTTGTAAATGGTTAGCTTTAAGAAAATTGGGTAATTCTTGATATTGACTGTAAGAGAGAGCGATTCTCAGCCCAAGCTGTTCTTTTATATGGACGATCCCGATTTCTTTGATAGCTAAAGCAACGTTGCTGCTATACGCCCGAATAAGACCTCCTGCCCCTAGCTTGATACCACCAAAATAGCGTGTCACGACAGCACAGACATTAGTTAGTTGCTGATTTTCTAAAACGCCTAACATAGGTACACCAGCAGTCCCACTTGGTTCTCCATCATCGCTACTTCGCTTCATTTCACTCCGCTCTCCTAATATAAAGGCAGAGCAGTTATGAGTAGCTTTGTAGTGTTCTTTTTTGACATCCTGAATAAAATTTCGTGCTTCGTCCTCTGTTGTTACACGCTTGATGTGACAAATAAAGCGCGATTTTTTGATTTCTTCTTGGATTTGTCCGTCCTCTTTGATTGTTCTAAACTCCATATCTTCATTTTACAAAAAAATTTGTATTTTGCCAAAATTTTTCCGAATAAATAGATATGATAGAATTACAAGACTGTTTAGGTCGTATCTTTACAAGAAGCCAATTACCATTAGGATTGCAGCAACAAGCTCAAACATTGTCGGGAATGATAGAAAAAAAGGGGAAATTATGGTGCAATCGTTGTGGACAAGTAGTTCATAAAGAAAAACAGCAACTACCAATAGGTGCTTATTATTGCAGGCCATGCGTGCGATTAGGAAGGGTCAGAAGTGATGAAAAACTCTACTATTTTCCACAGGCAGAGTTCCCAAAAACGAATGTTTTGAAATGGGAAGGAAGGTTAACAGATTACCAAGCTAAGGTTTCTCAAGGTCTTGTAGAGGCAGTTGCCAAACAAAAAAATAGCCTGGTTCATGCTGTCACAGGAGCAGGAAAAACAGAAATGATCTATCAAGTGGTGGCACAAGTTATCAATGAAGGTGGTGCAGTTTGCTTGGCTAGCCCTCGAATTGATGTCTGTCTAGAACTACATCGCAGATTGCAAGAAGATTTTAGTTGTGATATTTCACTCCTGCACGGTGAATCAGAAGTTTATTTTCGCAGTCCTCTTGTGATTGCCACAACGCATCAGCTTCTCAAATTTTACCGAGCATTTGATTTTCTTATTGTTGACGAGGTGGATGCCTTTCCTTATGTGGATAATCCGATGCTTTACCATGCCGTTGCACAATCAGTAAAAGAGAAAAGTACTATAATTTTTCTAACTGCAACCTCTACAGATGAGCTGGATAAAAAAGTTAGCAAGGGAGAGTTGAACCGCTTAAGTCTCCCTAGACGTTTTCATGGTAACCCTTTAATTGTTCCTCAAAAAGTTTGGTTGGAAAATTTTCAAAAATACTTGAATCAAAAAAAGCTAGTTCCTAAGTTGGAACAATTTGTTAAAAAGCAAAGAAAAACAGGTTTTCCTCTTCTCATTTTTGCTTCTGAGATTAAAAGAGGACAAGAATTGGCAGAGGTTCTCCAAAGTTATTTTTCCAGTGAGAACGTTGGCTTTGTAGCCTCAACGACTGAAAATCGACTCGATATTGTAGAGAAATTTCGACAAAAAGAAATTACAATTTTAGTAACAACGACAATTTTAGAACGTGGTGTGACTTTTCCTTGTGTAGATGTTTTTGTGGTGGAGGCTAACCACCGTTTGTTTAGTCGCAGTGCTCTGGTACAAATAGCTGGACGCGTTGGTCGCAGTATGGATCGTCCGACAGGTGAGCTACTCTTTTTTCATGATGGGACCAATTTTGCTATTGAACGAGCTATTCAGGAAATTAAGGCGATGAATCAGGAGGCTGGTTTATGAATGTATGTGTTTTATGTGACAATTCTCTTGGCGAAAAACTGACATTTTGTGATTTATTGTCCTTGACTAAGCCAAAAATAAGGGCTTGTGATGCCTGCTTTGACAAATTTCAGCGTATTTCAGAGCAGCATTGTCCTAAGTGTTATCGGGATGGAACAAGTGAAATCTGTGTAGATTGCCAAGTATGGCTGGAAAAAGGAAAAGAAGTTTCTCATAAAAGTTGTTTTGTTTATAATGAAGCTATGAAAGACTTCTTTAGTCAATATAAATTTCAAGGAGATTATGCTCTTTATTCTGTATTTACAGAGATTTTGCAAAAAGAATTAAAAGCCTATAGCGATTATACACTTGTTCCTATTCCTGTAAGTAGTGAAAAGTACCAGAAGCGAGGCTTCAACCAAGTAACAGCTCTCCTTGAGGGGACAAAGTTGCCGTTTAGAGAAATTTTAGAAAAGTATGATACGATTGCTCAATCAAGTAAGACAAGAAAGGAGCGTTTGCAAAGTCAGCAGTGTTTTAAACTGAAAGGCAGTGTTCAGCCTCCGACAAAAGTTCTTTTGCTAGATGACATTTATACGACTGGCTCAACCCTACAGTTAGCAAAGGAAATTTTAGTGGAAGCGGGAGTGAAAGAAATTATGACATTTTCATTGGCAAGGTAACGAAAAATTTGCAAAAAAAGAATGAAAGCGTTATAATAAAGTAAAGAAAAACAAAATGCTTAGAAAGAAGGTACTTATATGATTAAATATAGTATCCGTGGTGAGAACCTAGAAGTAACAGAAGCTCTTCGTGATTATGTAGTTTCTAAACTTGAAAAAATCGAGAAATATTTCCAAGCTGATCAAGAATTGGATGCGCGTGTAAACTTGAAAGTATATCGTGAAAAGACAGCTAAGGTTGAAGTAACTATCCCCCTTGGTTCGATCACTCTTCGGGCAGAAGATGTTTCTCAAGATATGTATGGTTCTATTGACTTGGTAACAGATAAAATTGAACGCCAAATTCGTAAAAATAAAACAAAAATTGAACGTAAAAACCGTAATAAAAAATCAACTAGCCAGTTGTTTACAGATGCCGTTGTTGAAGAAGTGGAAACTGCGCCTGCAAAGGTCGTTCGTTCGAAACAAATTGACTTGAAACCAATGGATTTAGAAGAAGCTCTTCTTCAAATGGATTTATTGGGACATGACTTTTTCATCTATACTGATGTAGAAGATAACACAACCAATGTTCTGTATCGTCGTGAAGATGGAGATATTGGTTTGCTAGAAGTAAGATAAGCAATAATCAATCCTCTGGTTTTATATCAGAGGATTTTCATTTGGTTTACAATCTGCTTAAGGAGGCTGTAAAAATATATTGAGAATTAGTCTATTTGACTTACAATCAAAACGTTGAACAGAAAAAAATAAATGACCTACAGCTATCACAGAAGAAAAACTGATACATTCTTTAGAGATTTTGTTATAATATTCTTTATGAGAGTTGTAGCAGGGAAATATGGGGGACGTCCTCTCAAAACGCTAGCAGGTAAAACGACTAGACCAACGACAGATAAGGTTAAGGGAGCCATTTTTAATATGATTGGTCCTTATTTTGACGGAGGACGAGTGTTGGACTTGTATGCAGGCAGCGGCAGTTTAGCGATTGAAGCTATTTCGCGAGGAATGACTTCCGCCATTTTGGTTGAAAAAGATCGCAGAGCGCAAGCTATTATTAACCAAAATCTCAAGATGACTAGGGAAGAAGAACGATTTGAACTGCTTAAAATGGAGGCTAACCAATCGCTTGAGCGCATTACAGGACATTTTGATCTAGTTCTGTTGGATCCGCCTTATGCAAAAGAACAGATTGTTACAGATATTGAAAAAATGGCTGAACGAGAGCTTCTAAGCAATGATGCATTAATTGTTTGTGAAACAGATAAGTCGGTGGATTTACCGAAAGAAATTGCAAGGTTAGGCATCTGGAAGCAGAAAATATATGGAATTTCAAAGGTAACGGTATATGTCAAATAAAATTGGATTATTTGCGGGTTCTTTTGACCCGATTACAAAAGGACATGTGGATTTGATTGAGCGAGCGAGTAAACTCTTTGACAGCCTTTATGTTGGTGTTTTTTATAATCTTGAAAAAAAGAGTTTTTTCAGTATTGAAGCAAAAGAAAAAATGGTTATAGATGCTCTATCTCATTTGGAGAATGTAAACATTGTTACTTCTCATGACGAATTGGCAGTGGAAGTGGCGAGAAAGTTAGGAGTAACAACTTTTGTGCGGGGGCTACGAAATGGTCAAGATTTGGAATATGAGAGAAATCTTAATTTTTTCAATTATGAATTGGCACCTGAACTGGACACCATTTTTTTGATGAGTAAGCCAAATTATCAACATATCAGCTCGTCAAGGATTCGTGAATTGATTGCTTTTGAGCAGGATATTTCAAAGTATGTGCCCGAAATTGTCGTAAAGGAGTTAAAGAAACAAGATGAAAAAAACAAGAAATAAATTTAAAAAATGGCCGATAGTATTTGTGGTAGGGTTGGTCCTTCTTTTTATCTCTTTTGTAGTTCCTCTGCCTTATTATATTGAAGTACCAGGTAGTGCAGCAGACGTCCGTCAGGTTTTGCGTGTGGATAACAAAGAAGATAAGGAAAAAGGTTCTTACAATTTTGTGACAGTTGGGATTCAGCATGCTACCTTTGCTCATTTAGTTTATGCTTGGCTGACCCCTTTTACAGATATTTATTCAGCGAAAGATTTGACTGGCGGAACTTCCGATAAAGAATATATGCGAATCAATCAATTTTATATGGAAACATCACAAAACTTAGCCAAATATCAAGGGTTAAAAAAAGCAGGAAAGGATATCAGCCTGAAATATTTGGGCGTCTATGTGTTACAAGTTACCAAAAACTCAACCTTTAAGGGCATTTTAAATATTGCAGATACTGTGACAGGTGTGAATGATAAGACTTTTAGTAGTTCAAAAGACTTGATTGATTATGTAGGTTCACAGAAGATTGGTAGTAAGGTAAAAGTAAATTATGTTGAAGACGGTCAGAAAAAATCTGCTATAGGTAAAATCATCAAACTTGAAAATGGGAAAAATGGAATTGGTATTAGCTTGATTGACCGGACAGAGGTTACGAGTAGTATACCGATTGAATTCTCAACTGCGGGAATTGGCGGACCAAGTGCGGGCTTGATGTTTAGTTTGGCAATTTATACACAGATTGCTGAACCAACATTAAGAGACGGTAGAAATATTGCTGGTACGGGCTCAATTGACCGTGAAGGAAAAGTTGGCGATATTGGAGGCATTGATAAAAAGGTGGTCTCAGCAGCCAAAAATGGTGCAGAAATTTTCTTTGCACCAAATAATCCAGTCACCAAAGAAGCTAAAAAAGCCAATTCTAAAGCGAAAACAAATTATGAAACAGCTTTGGAAGCTGCTAAAAAAATTAAAACCAAAATGAAAATTGTACCTGTCAAGAACTTGCAAGATGCTATTGATTACCTCAAACGCACCAAGAAATCTTAAAAATGAAGAAAACTAAAAGAACCAGTTGGCAATACAAGGCTGAGACGAAGGTTTTCAGTTTCAAAGAATACAATGCAATAGTTGAGTAATTTCTAATGTGTTGAGGCTATCAGCTTTTACAGATTTACTCAAATTTGTGGGAGTGGGACAAAATCGATTTCTGTCTTACTCCCTTTCCTATTTCCATATTTCAACTATCAAAAACACTTCTTTTTATGGTAAAATAATGTAAGATAAGTAAATAACGTTTTTTATAAAGGATAACTATGCGAAAAGAAATTGCACCTGAATTATATAATTACAATAAATTTCCTGGGCCAGAATTTCGGCAAATAGGAACAAAAGTGTTGACTGAGACAATCGAATTTGACTTAGTGGATAACTACAAGGAAGGCTTTGACGTTACAGCTTTTAATCAGCGTTTTTCCAATATTTTAACAAAATTTGATTATATTGTTGGTGACTGGGGGAACGAGCAGCTACGTTTGCGTGGATTTTATAAAGATGACAAGGCAAATGAAAGCGAGGAAAAAATCAGTCGCTTAGAAGATTATTTGTTAGAATACTGCAATTATGGCTGTGCTTATTTTGTTTTGGAAAATTTGAAACCGCGTCGAGCGTCCTTTGATAAAAAATCTCACCACAAAAAAGAAAATGAGATAAAACCACGCCGTTCTAAGCAAGCTCGTTTCCGTAAAGAGCAGGAACAACCTAAACGTGAAAATCGTCAGCGTAGCAGACGTCAAAATCAAAAACAAAAAGCAAGAAGAACAAGTGAAGAGAAGCAACAGACAAACAATCAGCATCATTTTGTCATTCGGCAAAAATAATAGAGGCTGAGAACGGAAACGAAGAGGAAGAAAATGAAACCATCAATTTATAGTTTGACTCGTCAGGATTTGATAGATTGGATAGAAAGTAAGGGAGAAAAGAAATTTAGAGCCACTCAAATTTGGGAGTGGCTCTATCGCAAACGGGTTCAATCTTTCACAGAAATGACTAATATTTCAAAGGATTTGTTAACAAAATTGGATGATGAATTTGTCGTTAATCCGCTGGAGCAACGAATTATACAGGAATCAGCAGACGGGACAGTGAAGTATCTGTTTGAACTACCCGATGGTATGCTGATTGAAACTGTTTTGATGCGTCAACATTATGGGCTTTCAGTTTGTGTAACCACTCAGGTGGGCTGTAACATTGGCTGTACATTTTGTGCTAGTGGACTAATTAAAAAGCAGCGTGACTTGAATAACGGAGAAATTATGTCTCAGATTATGTTGGTACAAAAATATTTTGATGAGAGAGGACGAGGTGAGCGAGTTAGTCATATTGTGGTCATGGGGATTGGAGAGCCTTTTGATAACTATGACAATGTTCTCAAATTTGTGCGAACTGTCAATGATGACAAAGGGCTAGCCATTGGTGCTCGTCACATTACTGTTTCTACTTCAGGATTAGCGCATAAAATTCGTGATTTTGCAAATGAAGGAGTGCAGGTTAATTTAGCAGTTTCTCTTCATGCTCCTAATAATGATTTGCGTTCCAGCATTATGAAAATTAATCGTGCTTTTCCGATTGAAAAATTATTTGCGGCGATTGAATATTATATTGAAACGACCAACCGCCGAGTGACTTTTGAATACATTATGTTAAATAAAGTCAATGACGGAGTAGAGCAGGCACTGGAATTGGCTGAATTGCTCAAAAACATCAAGAAATTATCTTATGTCAACTTAATCCCCTATAATCCTGTTAGTGAACATGATCAATACAGTCGTAGTCCCAAGGAGCGTGTAATGGCTTTTTATGACACTTTGAAAAAGAATGGGGTCAATTGTGTTGTCCGTCAAGAACATGGCACTGATATTGATGCAGCTTGTGGTCAATTGCGGTCAAATACCATGAAGCAAGACAAAGAAAAAACTCTTACTAACCATGCTTAAGAATAGTCATCTGTTGAAATCGGACGGTGAATTAACTGTTAAGAGCCGTGCTTTTCTTATTTCGGGAATTATTTTCTACACTATCTTATTGTGCCTCATGTGTTTTCTTCCTCAAGTGCCAGAAAAAGGAATGGAGACGCCTGGAATTCAGCACTTTGGTCGTCTCGTAGTTCTCCTTATTCCTTTCAATTCTTTTGTTAATCTTGGACAAATTACATCTCTCCTTCAATTAGTTAAGGTTTTTGCACAAAATGTAATGAATGTTTTTTTGCTCAGCCCGTTGATTTTTCAACTGCTTTGGCTTTTTCCTAAGTTTCGGAGGACTAAACGCGTGCTCGTTGTTAGTTTCGCAATGAGCCTTTTTATTGAATGCACGCAGATGTTGCTAGATTTTTTGATTGATGCCAATCGTGTTTTTGAAATAGATGATTTATGGACAAATACATTAGGTGGTTATATCGCTTTTCTGTTTTATAAATTTTTTTTAAAGCAGTTGTTAAATAAGGCATAAAATATTTTGGTGGAAAACAACGAATTTTATCAAAATCAGAATGCTGCTAGCACCAAAAAGACAGGGAATAAATGCTAACCTGTCTTTTCTTGACTTTAAACAAAAAAGGAACAGGCCGATGATGCTGGAAATTTGAAGAACAAGGAGAACTTCTGTGAGATTAAAAATCGCTGAACAGGATGCTAGAAAAAGAAAATCTCCCGCTCCAATGCGCAAATCAATGAAATGAGTTAAAATTCCAAGGGCTAAAAAAATAGCCATCAAAAGATTGAAACCAGTTAAAAAGAGAAGAAGGACATGTGAAAATAGCCAAATAAGCAGAGGATACTCTTGATGTCTCTGATCATAAAGGGATAAGGTCATCCCAGATACAAGCAGGATGAGCTGGTTGATGTTTAGATAGCCTAAAGACGTTACAAGAAAGAGACAACCACCAGTTAGTTCTAGGAGAATGTAGCGGATGGGAATTTTTTCACCACAAAAGCGACAACGTAGACGATTGATGAGTTGTGAGAGGATAGGGACTAAATCACGTGGAGTTAATTTTTGTCCACAAGTATTGCAATGACTGGAAGGGACGATAATAGATTGTTCAGGAAAGCGATCAACGACCAGTCCTAAAAAGGAAGCTACAATACTTCCAACTAAGAAAAAATAAAAATGAATCATACTTTTTTATTCGTAAATTATTCTAAAAAATTGCAACTTCTCTAATAAAAGAAATTTATGAGTTCAATTAGTTGACTTTCTTATTTAGAAACATTATAATTAAATCATAACAAAAATTAGAATCATTCTAAATAAAAGTGAGGTAATGATATGATTGATGTAAAAAACGATGCAGCTAAAGATGTTGCAACTTTCTCAAATGTTGAGACTTTGAATAAGTCTCTTCCAAAAACAAAAGCAGTATTGAATCAAGCGGTAGCAGATTTATACACTGCTCGTATTGCTCTTCACCAAGTACATTGGTATATGCGTGGAGCAGGTTTCATGGTTTGGCATCCTAAGATGGATGAATATATGGAAAACTTGGATACAACATTGGATGAAGTGAGTGAACGTTTGATTACTCTAGGCGGAACTCCATATTCAACGTTGAGTGAATTTATTCAACACAGTAATATTGAAGAAAAAGAAGGAAAATTCAGTAAGAGTGTAGAAGAAAGTTTGGAACGTGTTATCGAAATTTTCCGTTACTTGGTGAAGCTTTACCAAGAAGCTTTGGATGCAACAGATGAAGAAGGAGACGATGTTACGAACGATATTTTTGTTGGTGCCAAAGCCGATTTGGAAAAGAACATTTGGATGTTGACAGCAGAAATTGGACAAGTTCCAGGATTGTAAATAGAATTTTGAAAGTAGAAAATAAATTAAAAAAATTTTTTAGAGTTTAAGATAAGTTTAAGGAGATAGCGTTATACTAATACCATCAGATGAAGACCTCCTAACTTTATTTGATAAAATCCTAAACTTTTCTTTTTCATAATAATCTCCCTATAAGAGCCACCTAATTGGTGGCTTTTTTTCTATTCTGATCAAAATATGAGACAAATACGGACTTCTTTTTACCTTGAAATGCTCTTAAAATTCTGGTAAAATAAGGCTCATGAAAACACTTTATGATGTGCAGCAATACCTCAAAAGTTTTGGCATTATTATCTATATGGGTAAACGCTTGTATGATATTGAAATGATGAAAATTGAGCTAGAGAGGATTTACGATGCAGGCTTGATAGAAAAACTAGACTATCTAGAAGCTGAAAGTATCTTACAAAGAGAGCATCGAATAGAGCTGCAATATTTGAAAAAGAACGAGGAGAAAAAATGTTAAACTGGATTTTATTAGCAATTATTGTTGGAATGTTAGGATGGATGGGCTTTAACTATGTGCGCGTTCGTCGCGCTGCTAAAGTGGTAGACAATGCAGAATTCAGTAACAGGGTTCGGCAAGGTCAGTTGATTGATTTGCGAGACCCAACCGATTTTCGTCGCAAACATATTTTAGGGGCACGAAATATTCCGTCCCAGCAATTAAAAACAAGCTTAGGAGCGATTCGCAAAGACAAGGCTGTTTTACTATATGAAAATAGTCGGGGACAACGTGTGATGAATGCAGCTATCTTATTGAAAAAGGAAGGTTATAAGGATATTTACATCCTCTCTGCAGGACTAGATGGTTGGAAAGGAAAAGTTAAAAGTGAGTAATCTAAAAGGATTGCTCACTTTTAATAGCTTTTTTCTAAATATTGTTTTACTTTTTCGAGTTCTGTTTGGTTCAGCGCTCGGTATTCTCCTGCTGCTAAGTTTTGGTCCAATTCAAAAGCTCCGAAATGAGTCCGTTTAAGAGAAAGAACTTTGACACCGACAGTCAAAAACATTTTTTTGATTTGATGAAATTTTCCCTCAGAAATAGTGACTGTCGCAGTACTTTTGTTTGGAGTAGAAGAATGAATTGTAAGTAGAGCTGGTTTACAAATAGTTCCATCAAGAAAAACAATCCCTTTTTGAAAGGCTTTTATCATCTGGTTATCTAGGAGACCGTTCACTTCAACCTCATATGTTTTTGCGATGTGGTATTGAGGATGTAGTAGTTGAAAACCGAGAGGTCCGTTGTCGGTTATTAACAATAGTCCAGAAGTATCTCGATCAAGTCGCCCAACAGAATATAGGTGTTCATTGAAGTCTTCAGGTCTGATGAGATCCAGAACGGTTTGGTGTTTCCTATCAGAGTTAGCAGTCACAACACCAGGTGGCTTATTCATCATAAAATATTGATGTGAATTGATGAAGATAGGTTGTTTCTTTATTGTAATCGTCTGCAAGCCAGTATCAACATTTTGACTAAGTTTTCGAGCAGGAGAATGATCCACCAAAATTTCCTTTTTCAGAAGGGCCTGTTTCATTTTTTTACGGCTGACGTGGACCCGAGATAATAGAACATCTAAACGCATATCATTTCCTTTGAATTTTTTCTTATCATACCATAATTTTTTGTGATAAGAAATGGAAATATAATTGAAGAAGATTGATTTTTTAATGAAAACATTTACACCTGGTTTAACCGTGTTTTTTACCTCAATCTGTGATATAATTGTTCAGTTAGAAATAAAACATAAGATGTAGAGGACAAAATGATAAAATTAAGAGAAGACATTCGCAATATCGCTATTATTGCTCACGTTGACCACGGGAAAACAACCTTGGTTGATGAGTTGCTTAAGCAATCTCATACATTGGATGAGCGTAAAGAGTTGCAAGAACGAGCAATGGACTCCAACGATCTTGAAAAGGAACGCGGGATTACCATTCTCGCCAAGAATACAGCTGTTGCCTATAATAGTGTTCGCATCAATATTATGGATACGCCAGGACACGCGGACTTTGGTGGAGAAGTTGAGCGAATCATGAAAATGGTTGATGGGGTTGTTCTAGTTGTTGATGCTTATGAAGGAACTATGCCACAAACTCGCTTTGTGTTGAAAAAAGCTTTAGAACAAGATCTTGTACCAATTGTAGTAGTAAATAAGATTGATAAACCATCAGCTCGTCCAGCGGAAGTCGTGGATGAAGTTCTTGAACTTTTCATTGAACTTGGTGCTGATGATGACCAATTAGATTTCCCAGTTGTTTATGCTTCAGCTATTAATGGGACATCTTCTATGTCAGATGATCCAGCTGACCAAGAACACACTATGGCGCCACTTTTTGATACAATTATTGATCATATCCCAGCACCAGTTGATAACTCAGATGAGCCCCTCCAATTTCAGGTTTCTCTTTTGGATTATAATGACTTTGTAGGGCGGATTGGGATTGGCCGTGTTTTCCGCGGGACTGTGAAAGTTGGTGACCAAGTTACTCTTTCTAAATTAGACGATACAACGAAAAATTTCCGTGTTACCAAGCTATTTGGTTTCTTTGGGCTAGAACGTCGTGAAATTGACGAAGCCAAAGCGGGTGATTTGATTGCAGTATCTGGTATGGAAGATATTTTTGTTGGTGAAACCATTACTCCGACGGATGTGGTAGAACCATTGCCGATTCTCCATATTGATGAACCAACGCTTCAAATGACTTTCTTGGTGAACAATTCTCCATTTGCTGGTCGTGAAGGGAAATGGGTAACATCTCGGAAAGTTGAAGAACGCTTGCAGGCTGAATTGCAAACGGATGTTTCGCTTCGTGTGGATCCGACTGACTCGCCAGATAAATGGATTGTATCAGGCCGTGGGGAATTGCACTTATCCATCCTGATTGAAACCATGCGTCGTGAAGGTTATGAGCTGCAAGTATCTCGCCCAGAAGTTATCGTCAAAGAAATAGATGGAGTACAATGTGAGCCATTTGAGCGTGTGCAAATTGATACACCTGAAGAGTATCAAGGATCTGTTATTCAAACCTTATCTGAGCGTAAGGGGGAAATGCTAGATATGGTATCGACAGGAAATGGACAGACTCGTTTGATTTTTCTTGTTCCTGCTCGTGGTTTAATTGGATACTCAACTGAGTTTCTTTCTATGACGCGTGGTTACGGGATTATGAACCATACTTTTGACCAATACTTACCGTTGATTCCAGGTGAAATTGGTGGACGGCGTCGCGGAGCTCTCGTTTCGATTGATACAGGAAAAGCAACGACCTATTCAATTATGTCTATTGAGGAACGTGGAACCATTTTTGTCAATCCAGGTACAGAAGTTTATGAAGGAATGATTATTGGTGAAAATTCACGTGAAAATGACTTGACGGTCAATATTACAAAGGCAAAACAAATGACTAATGTACGTTCTGCAACGAAAGATCAAACAGCAGTTATTAAAACACCTCGTATTTTGACATTAGAAGAGTCACTCGAATTCTTGAATGATGACGAATATATGGAAGTAACACCAGAGTCTATTCGCTTGAGAAAACAAATTCTTGACAAAAATCAACGTGCTAAAGCTGTTAAAAAGAAAAAATCAGCTGAATAATAAAAAAGCTAGTTACTTTGTTACTAATATATCAAAGGGTGGATAGGATAGAAAGGAGCAGAATGTTTTATTTAATCTTTGGGATTCTCATTCTATTATTTTACATTTTTGCTGCTCCACAGAGTATTAAAGGAACTTTAAATATAGTAACTTTAGTGATTGCCTTTGTAGCTTTTATCATTTTATTGGGGTTGGCAGTGTTTCAGATTTTTCAATTACCATCTGAATTTTTTATAGGAATTGCAATGATTGGTATAGCATATTTTTCGTTACGTGATATTTCAAAATTATCACAAAAAGATAAAAAAATATCGTTTCGCTCAAAACTTCGTAACAGACAAGAATAAAAAGCCATAAAGGCTTTTTTATTTTCTGAAAAAAAGGTAAAATAGATAAGAAGAATAAAAAAAGAGGCGTGTTATGAAACACATTACAAATTTTACAAATAAGAAAGTTTTAGTTTTAGGTTTAGCCAAGTCTGGTGAATCTGCTGCTCGTTTACTAGATAAGCTAGGAGCGATTGTGACGGTGAATGATGGAAAGCCATTTGAGGAAAACCCTGCGGCACAATCCCTCTTAGAAGAAGGAATTAAAGTTGTAACAGGGGGACATCCGTTAGAGCTTTTGGACGAAGACTTTGAGTTGATGGTTAAAAACCCTGGCATTCGATATGATAATCCTATGGTAGTGAGAGCATTGGAAAAGAAAATTTCAGTTATAACTGAAGTTGAACTGGCATATCTGATTTCAGAAGCTCCAATCATAGGGATTACTGGTTCTAATGGGAAAACAACAACCACCACGATGATTGCAGAGGTTCTAACTGCTGCTGGACAAAATGGTTTACGTTCTGGTAATATTGGTTTTCCAGCTAGTCAAGTTGCAACAACTGCAACAAGAAATGACACTTTGGTCATGGAACTATCCTCTTTCCAGCTCATGGGAATTGAAACTTTTCATCCAGAAATTGCAGTAATTACCAATCTGATGCCAACTCATATTGATTATCATGGCTCTTTTGAAAATTATGTGGCTGCTAAATGGAATTTACAAAAAAATATGACAAAATCTGATTTTCTCGTATTGAATTTCAACCAAACTTTAGCGAAAGACTTAGCTGCTAAGACACAGGCGACTGTTGTACCCTTTTCAACGACGGAAGAGGTAGACGGTGCATATCTCGAAGGGAACATCTTGACATTTCGTGGTGAGCCGATAATGGCAGCAGATGAGCTTGGTGTGCCGGGCAGTCATAATATTGAAAATGCTCTTGTAACTATTGCAGTTACGAAATTATGTGGTATTGAAAATCAAGTTATCAAAGAAACATTGGCAGGTTTTGGGGGTGTCAAACACCGTCTTCAATATGTTGATGAAATCAATCATGTTAAATTCTATAACGATAGTAAGTCTACAAATATTCTAGCAACACAAAAAGCCCTATCTGGTTTTGAGAATAGCAAGGTGATCTTGATTGCTGGTGGTTTAGATCGTGGGAATGAATTTGACGAATTGATACCAGATATTCAAGGACTGAAAAAAATGGTTATCCTGGGAGAATCTTCAGCGCGTATTAAGAGAGCTGCAGACAAAGCAGGTGTTGACTATATTGATGCCGAAAGTATCAAGGATGCAACACGAAAAGCTTTTGATGAAGCCCAAACAGGTGATATTGTTCTTCTTAGTCCAGCAAATGCTAGCTGGGATATGTACCCCAATTTTGAAGTTCGTGGTGATGAGTTTATTAAAACAGTTGAAGAATTAAAGGGTTAAAATGAAAAAGATTATATTTACAGGTGGAGGAACGGTTGGTCATGTGACTCTAAACCTTTTGCTCATTCCAAAATTTCTAGAAGCCGGCTGGCAAGTTCACTATATTGGTGATAAGCACGGAATTGAATACCAAGAAATCAAGAAGTCGGGTTTGGATATCACATTTCATTCTATAGCAACAGGGAAATTACGTCGCTATTTTTCTTGGCAAAATATGTTGGACGTTTTCAAAGTGACTTGGGGTATTTTACAATCCTTAGGGATTATGTTAACAGTACGTCCGCAAGTTCTCTTTTCTAAAGGTGGTTTTGTCTCTGTTCCTCCAGTCATTGCAGCACGTTTATCTGGGGTACCAGTTTATGTACATGAATCTGACCTCTCTATTGGGCTAGCCAACAAAATTGCCTACAGATGTGCTACAAAAATGTATTCTACTTTTGAACAGGCTCATAGTTTGACCAAAATTGAACATATAGGAGCTGTGACAAAAGTAGGAGCAAAAGAAATTATTTCGACTGAACAACTTCAAAGGATTCAGCAACATTTTGACGAAAATCTTCCGACCCTTCTGTTTGTTGGTGGATCGGCTGGTGCTAAGGTCTTTAATGATTTTGTAACGGAAAACAAAATAGAATTAACCCAGCACTACAATGTTATCAATTTATCAGGAGATGCTCATTTAGATGAATTATCCAATCATCTCTATCGGATTGCCTATGTGACAGAGCTCTATCAACCTTTGATGAATTTAGCAGACATCGTTATCACACGCGGGGGCTCGAATACCATTTTTGAGTTATTGGCCATGGCAAAACTCCATGTGATTGTTCCTTTAGGACGTGAAGCAAGTCGTGGAGATCAAATTGAAAATGCAGATTATTTTGTGAAAAAAGGTTATGCTAAAAAGTTGGATGAACCCAAATTGAACTTAGAAAATCTGCAAAAAGTGATTACCGAATTGCTTGGACAGAAGGAATTATATGAGCAAACAATGAAACAGTCTCATGAAATAAAATCTTTAGATGAATTTTATAACCTTTTAAATAACGACATAAATAAAGGAAAACAATGACAAAGAAGAAGCAAAAGGAACAGAAAGATAACGGAACAGAAAACCTTTCTGAGTGGCAAAAACGAAACAAGGAATACCTTGAAAAAAAAGCTCAAGAAGAGGCTGAAAAAGAGAAAGAGCTGGCAGAACAAAAAAAACAGCATTTGCTGAATTATGAGAAATTGGATACAGATGAAGAAGAGGCAAAGCCAGAAGAAACATCTGATATTCAAGAGGCTGAATCAGAGGAAACGGAAGAACCTACCGAGACAGAGTTCTCTGAGGAGGAGCAAGATAAGTCTCTTGAAAACGAGAACTTGAAAAAAGAGGAAAAGTCGGAGGCCAAACAAACAAAACGTGAAGCAAAAGAAAAAATTGCTCTTCGTCACGTTTACCGCGCTTTTCCAGTCTTATTTTTCAGTTCTATTTTGCTGATTTTAGCTGTTTATTTTATAAGCCCTTACTCAAAATTGAAAAATATAGAGGTGACGGGGAATAAACACCTTTCAAAAACAGAGGTTTTGGCAGCTTCTAGCATTCAAAAAAATGACTACACCTTGACAACCTATTTGAGTCAAAAAGCTCATGCTAAAAATATCAAATTGTCGAGCTTATGGGTTGAAAAAGCAGAAATAGTATATCAGTTTCCTGTTACATTCAAAATTAAAGTGACAGAGTATAGAGTTGTCGCTTATGATTATTCTGGGGAGCAGTATTTCCCAGTATTATCTAGCGGGGAAGAAATTTCTAGTCCGGTTAAGAAATCGCAGTTGCCAAAAAGTTATATACGCCTTGATTTTTCAGATAAAGCGATGCTTAAGAAATTTGTGCAACAATTATCGGGTATTTCTGATACAATTAAATCAGAAATTCAAACAGTTCAGCATACACCAAGTAAAGCAACTGAGGATTTGCTGACAATCACTATGACAGATGGAAATAAAGTTCTAGTTCCGCTGTCAGAAGTAGCTAAAAAATTACCTTACTATGAAAAAATTAAACCACAATTGACGGAAACAAGTGTCGTGGATATGGAAGTTGGAATATTTAGCTATCGAATTAGCTAAAATAATACAGAAAATCTAACCACTTTTTAATTTTTTATGTTATAATATGCTTTGAATAACTATACTTTTTTGATAGTTAAATTGATAAGTGAGAAACTTGGTAGACAGAGAGGAATGGTCTAATGGCTAGAGATGGCTTTTTTACAGGATTAGATATCGGAACAAGCTCCATTAAGGTCTTGGTAGCAGAACACGTAAACAATGAATTGAACGTAATTGGAGTCAGTAATGCGAAAAGTGCTGGCGTAAAAGATGGTATCATTGTAGATATAGAGGCAGCAGCAAGTGCTATAAAATCTGCAATTTCGCAAGCTGAGGAAAAAGCAGGGATTTCAATTAAGTTGGTGAACGTTGGCTTGCCTGCTAACTTGTTGCAGATTGAACCAACGCAAGGTATGATTCCTGTAACAAGTGAAACAAAAGAAATTACAGATGCAGATGTTGAAAATGTTGTAAGATCTGCTTTGACAAAAAGCATGACCCCAGACCGCGAAGTCATTACGTTTATTCCTGAAGAATTCATTGTAGATGGCTTCCAAGGTATTCGTGATCCTCGAGGAATGATGGGGATTCGTTTAGAAATGCGTGGACTTCTCTATACAGGACCACGTACCATTCTTCACAATTTACGAAAAACAGTTGAGCGTGCTGGGGTTCAGGTAGAAAATATTATTATTTCTCCACTTGCTATGACCAAGTCTGTTTTAAATGAAGGTGAGCGTGAATTTGGTGCGACTGTTATTGATATGGGTGGTGGGCAAACAACTGTTGCCTCTGTCCGCAACCAAGAGCTACAATTCACAAACATTTATCAAGAAGGTGGCGAATATGTCACAAAAGACATTTCAAAAGTTTTAAAAACTTCTAAGAAGCTGGCAGAGAGTTTGAAGTTTAACTACGGAGAAGTTTATGTACCAGCTGCTAGCAATGAGACTTTCCAAGTGGAAGTGATTGGGGAAGTGGAGCCAGTTGAAGTAACAGAGCGTTATTTAGCAGAAATTATTTCAGCACGCGTTAAACATATCTTCGAACAAGCCAAACAAGATTTAGAGAGAAGGCACTTATTAGATTTGCCAGGTGGAATTGTTATTATCGGTGGTGGTGCCATTTTGCCAGGTGTGGTAGAATTAGCACAAGAAGTTTTCGGTGTTCCTGTTAAACTATACGTACCAAATCAAATCGGTATCCGCAATCCAGCTTTTGCTCATGTCATTAGCTTGTCAGAATATGCGGGAAACTTATCTGAAGTGGATGTTCTAGCACAGGCTGCCGTTCATGGGGATGAGCTCCTGCGACATCAGCCAGTTGAATTTTCTCGTTCAATGCAACAAAGTCAGTCGTTCAATCCATTGCAACGATTTACGCAACCGCAACAACCAACTCCGGCCTTGGTTGATGAAACAGAAGAACAAGTTGAACGTCCTGAACCACTTCCAACACAATCTCAACAACCAAAAGAAAAATTGACAGATCGTGTTCGAAATCTACTTGGTAATATGTTTGATTAAAGGAGAAGTAATACATTATGACATTTTCATTTGATACAGCTGCAGCACAAGGAGCAGTGATTAAAGTTATTGGTATCGGTGGTGGTGGCGGTAATGCCATTAACCGGATGATTGATGAAGGGGTATCGGGTGTTGAATTTATCGCTGCCAATACAGATGTACAAGCTCTTACTGGCTCGAAAGCAGAAACGGTTATTCAGCTTGGACCAAAATTGACTCGTGGTCTTGGTGCTGGCGGGCAGCCTGAAATTGGTCGTAAGGCAGCTGAAGAGAGCGAAGAAGTATTGACAGAAGCTCTCACAGGAGCAGATATGGTCTTTATCACTGCTGGTATGGGTGGTGGTTCTGGTACAGGTGCTGCACCAGTAATTGCTCGTATTGCAAAAGGTCTTGGCGCTTTGACTGTTGCAGTTGTTACTCGTCCATTTGGATTTGAAGGAAGTAAACGTGGTAACTTTGCGATTGAAGGGATCAACGAACTTCGTGAGCATGTAGATACGCTTCTTATCATTTCAAACAATAATTTGCTTGAAATTGTTGATAAGAAAACTCCTCTTCTTGAAGCTTTGAGCGAAGCGGACAATGTCCTTCGTCAAGGTGTACAAGGAATTACAGACTTGATTACAAGTCCGGGACTTATCAATCTTGATTTTGCCGACGTGAAAACCGTTATGGCAAATAAAGGTGATGCTCTTATGGGAATCGGGATTGGTAATGGTGAAGAACGTGTTATTGAAGCTGCACGTAAGGCTATTTATTCACCCCTTCTTGAAACAACGATTGATGGAGCTGAAGATGTCATCATTAACGTTACGGGTGGCATTGATATGACGCTGATTGAAGCAGAAGAAGCATCAGAAATTGTTAATCAAGCAGCTGGTCATGGTGTGAATATCTGGCTAGGAACATCTATTGATGACAGTATGAAAGATGAAATTCGTGTAACAGTTGTTGCAACGGGTGTTCGTCAAGAACAAATTGATCGAGTGAGTGGTGTTCGTCCAGTTGCTCAACAAAATTCTTATTCAACTGCAATTCGTGAAAATCGTAATTCTCGAGGAACTCAAGGCTACGATCGCAACTTTGACTTGACCGAAAATCTTGAAGTACCAAAGCCAAGCCATCAACGAGCAGAAAGCCCAAAAGTTTCAGCATTTGGTGATTGGGATTTGCGTCGTGAAAATATTGTTCGGTCAACAGAAACGAATACTGCACCAGCTGTAGAACGTTATGAAGATACTAGTTCTGATGACGATGAATTAGAAACACCACCATTCTTTAAAAACCGTTAAAATGGATTTAGAAAAGAATACATCTCAAATTTTGGAGAATGTAGCACAGGTTACACAACAAGTTAATCGCTCAGAAAAATCAGTAGAAGTAATAGCTGTCACCAAATATGTTGACAGCTCTACTGCTAAAGAACTGATTAAAGCAGGAATTCATCATATTGGTGAAAATCGAGTAGATAAGTTTCTAGATAAATATCAGGCTCTAAAAGATGAACAGGTAACTTGGCACTTAATTGGTACACTCCAAAGGCGAAAAGTGAAAGATGTCATTAACTATGTAGACTATTTCCATGCCTTGGATTCAGTAAAATTAGCTCAAGAAATCAACAAAAGAGCAGAACATATTATTAAGTGCTTTTTACAAGTAAATATTTCCAAAGAAGCTAGTAAACACGGTTTTACTGTAGAGGAAATTGCTACTATTTTACCTGAGCTAGAAAAACTTGAAAAGATTCAGATTGTTGGTTTGATGACAATGGCACCATTTGAAGCGAATGAGGCTGAATTAAATGCTATTTTCCAACAAGCCAATCAATTACAAAAAAGATTACAACGTAAACAAATATCCAATATGCCTTTTACTGATTTAAGTATGGGAATGAGCCGCGATTATGCAATAGCCATTGCAAATGGTTCGACTTTTGTCAGAATTGGTACCGCATTTTTTAAATAGGAAAGTATTATGTCTCTTAAAGATAGATTTGATAAATTCATTGATTACTTTACAGAAGATGGTGAAGACGCAAGCGTTCAAACGCCAGAGTTGCCGCCGCGTGTGAGCAATCAATCTGTAACACCTACCCAAGAAAGAACAGTACATACAGCGAGTAGTTCTGCACAATCTTCTACAAAGTCAGGAAGAAATGAGAACATCACTCGTCTTCATGCGCGCCAGCAAGAGTTGGCACAACATCGAACAATTTCAGATGATAAAGTGACAATCAATGTTCGCTATCCAAGAAAATATGAAGAAACAACTGAAATTGTTGATTTGTTAATTGTTAATGAGAGTATTTTGATTGACTTTCAGTATATGACAGAAGTGCAAGCTCGTCGTTGCTTGGATTATTTGGATGGTGCTCGTTATGTGCTTGCGGGAAGCATAAAAAAAGTTGCGAGTACAATGTATCTCTTAACGCCAATTAATGTCGTTGTAAATGTCGAGGACTTAAAATTACCAGATGATTTGCAAAATGGCGAATTTGATTTTGATATGAAGCGTAGATAACAACATGGTTTGGATCGTAAATATACTTTATAATTTAGTAAGATTGTATTCATTCATTTTAGTAGTGTATGCTCTCTTATCATGGTTTCCGGGTGCCTATCAAACTTCATTTGGTCAGTTGATCTTGCGAATAGTGGAGCCTGTTTTAAAACCATTCCAACGTTTTAACTTACAGTTCGCTGGAATTGATTGGACAGTTCTTGTCGTTATTTTTCTTCTGAATTTTGTTTCCGGCATCATTTTGAATGCCCTTTTGCTTTTAGCTTGATTCATGAAGAATACAAAACATTTATATCAACATTTTATAGAAGAAGATCGTGAATTTGTTGATAAAAGTTTAGAACAGATGCAGCGAGTTGAAGATTCTTATGCTTTTGAAGTAACTTCGTTTGTAAATCCACATCAAGTTGAGATTTTACGAAATCTTGGAAATCATTTGCAATTGCAAATATTTTCAAGCTCGGATTTTTATACAAGTGAATTTGCTAAAGTTATTATTGCTCCTCTCTACTATGAGTTGCAATTAAGTGATTTTGAAATGGATCTATTAGAAATCAATTATGCGAATAAATTTTACCAGCTGACCCACTCGCAGATAATGGGAACGTTATTGAATCAATTAGGAATTGAGCGTAAGGTTTTTGGTGATATTCTTGTTGCTTCTGGTAGAGCCCAATTGATGGTAGATAGGAAATTTACTCAATTCTTTATTGATCACATCTCAAAGATAGCAAAAACACCTGTAAAATTAAAACAAGTTGATTTTTCGCAACAAATAGCCACTCAGATAGATTCGAAACTAATAGATGTACTTGTTTCTAGTATGCGTTTGGATAAGGTAGTGGCTGTCTCATTTCGTTTATCACGAAGCGTTGCAGTTCGTCTGATCGTAACAAAGCAAGTCAAGGTAAATTATTCTATAGTGGATAATCCTAGCCATCATTTGATGTTAAATGACTTGATTAGTGTACGAGGATATGGGAGAGTAAGAGTTTTAAGAGAAAATGGTTTTTCAAAAAACGGAAAGTATAAATTGACTGTTGAATTATTATCTAGTAAATAAGGAGAAAAAATGGCTATTACATCATTAGAAATTAAAGATAAAGCTTTTGCTCATAAATTTAGAGGATATGATATTGATGAAGTGGATGAATTTCTTGACATCATTGTCCAAGATTATGAAGATCTAGTTCGTATCAATCATGAACAAGAGTCAAAAATTAAAAATCTAGAAGAACGCTTAACCTATTTTGATGAGATGAAGGATTCCCTTAGTCAGTCTGTATTGATTGCGCAAGATACGGCAGAACGTGTCAAACAAGCGGCGAGTGATCGTTCTGAAAATATTGTTCACAAGGCTGAACAAGCAGCCCAACATTTGTTGGATGAAGCAAAATACAAGGCTAATGAAATTCTTCGTCAAGCGACAGATAATGCTAAGAAAGTGGCTATTGAAACAGAAGAGTTGAAGAATAAGACACGGGTCTTCCATCAACGGTTAAAATCAACCATTGAAAGTCAACTAAGCATTGTGAATTCTTCAGAATGGGAAGAAATTCTTCGTCCAACAGCTACGTATTTGCAGACAAGCGATGAAGCCTTTAAAGAAGTTGTTCAGTCTGCCTTAGGTGAGGTCGTGACAACCCCAGAAGAAGATGAAGCAGACGTGACACGTCAATTCTCTCCAGAAGAAATGGAAGAGTTGCAAAGACGTATTGAAGAGGCAAATCGTGAATTGACAGATGCACAAGCATTTGAAACCTTAGATGAGTCTGTTTTAGGTCTGAATCTAACCAATGATGAGGCTTCGACAGAACCTGTAGATATTTTATAAGAAAAAAAGTAAAAACAAGATACTGACAAAATATTCGCAGCGAGCAGGTGATGGTGAGAGACCTGTAATTCCTTTTGTTGGGATTATCATTTTACAAACTTAGGTCTGAAAATAGTAAGATTTAACGGTTGACTCACGTTACGAGTAAGAGGGATAAGGACTATTGTTTTTATCTGAATGAAGGTGGTACCACGAATTTTCGTCCTTTGGATGAATTTGTGGTTTTTTTATTTTAATATGTTACTAATATGAAAAAGGAGAACTTATGAAATTAAAGGAAACTCTTAATCTTGGAAAAACAGCTTTTCCAATGCGTGCTGGTTTACCGAATAAAGAACCTGTTTGGCAAAAAGAATGGGAAGATGCAAAGTTGTATCAACGCCGTCAAGAATTGAATGAAGGGAAACCGCATTTCACACTTCATGATGGACCTCCGTATGCAAACGGAAATATCCATGTTGGTCATGCTATGAATAAGATCTCAAAAGATATTATTGTGCGTTCAAAATCAATGTCTGGCTATTATGCACCTTACATTCCAGGTTGGGATACTCATGGCCTTCCAATTGAGCAAGTCCTGGCAAAACAAGGTGTGAAACGAAAAGAAATGGATTTGGCGGAATATTTAAAGCTTTGTCGTGATTATGCACTGAGTCAAGTGGATAAACAACGTGAAGATTTCAAACGCCTAGGTGTCTCAGGTGACTGGGAACATCCATATGTTACCTTGACTCCAGATTATGAAGCTGCTCAAATTCGTGTTTTTGGAGAAATGGCGAAAAAAGGCTATATCTATCGTGGTGCGAAACCAGTTTACTGGTCTTGGTCATCTGAATCAGCCCTGGCTGAAGCAGAGATTGAATACCATGATTTGGTTTCAACTTCACTTTACTACGCCAACAAAGTCAAAGATGGAAAAGGCGTTCTAGACACAGATACTTACATTGTCGTATGGACAACAACTCCATTCACTGTCACAGCTTCTCGTGGGTTGACAGTGGGTGCAGATATTGATTATGTTTTGGTACAGCCAGCAGGTGAAACTCGCAAGTTTATTGTAGCGTCTGAATTGTTAAATAGCTTATCTGAGAAATTTGGCTGGATTGATGTTCAAGTGTTGGCTACTTACCGTGGTCAAGAGTTGAACCACATCGTGACGGAACACCCGTGGGATATTGAAGTAGAAGAACTTGTCATCCTTGGTGACCATGTTACAACAGATTCTGGTACTGGTATTGTCCATACAGCACCAGGCTTTGGTGAGGACGACTATAATGTCGGTGTTGCCAATGGCTTGGAAGTGTTTGTCACTGTTAATGAACGCGGTATCATGATGGAAAATGCTGGTCCTGACTTTGAAGGCCAATTCTATGACAAGGTTGCACCAACTGTTATTGAGAAACTTGGTGACTTGCTCCTTGCTCAAGAAGAAATCTCTCACTCTTACCCATTTGACTGGCGTACGAAAAAACCAATCATCTGGCGTGCCGTACCACAGTGGTTTGCATCTGTATCAAAATTCCGTCAAGAAATCCTGGATGAGATTGACAAGGTTAAATTCCATTCAGAATGGGGGAAGGTACGTCTCTATAATATGATTCGTGACCGTGGCGACTGGGTTATCTCTCGTCAACGTGCTTGGGGAGTGCCACTTCCAATCTTCTATGCGGAGGATGGGACACCGATTATGACAGAAGAAACGATTGAGCATGTGGCGGAACTTTTCGCTGTTCATGGTTCGATTGTTTGGTGGCAACGGGAAGCGAAAGACTTACTTCCAGAAGGATTTACTCATCCAGGATCACCGAATGGTATATTCACTAAAGAAACAGATATTATGGATGTGTGGTTTGATTCAGGTTCTTCTTGGAATGGTGTGGTGGTCAATCGTCCTGAATTGACTTATCCTGCTGACCTTTATCTTGAAGGGTCAGACCAGTATCGTGGTTGGTTCAACTCATCACTTATCACATCGGTTGCCAACCATGGTGTAGCCCCTTACAAACAAATTCTTTCACAAGGATTTGCTTTGGACGGTAAAGGCGAGAAAATGTCGAAGTCTCTCGGCAACACGATTGCTCCAAGTGATGTTGAAAAACAATTTGGTGCGGAAATCTTGCGGCTCTGGGTAACGAGTGTAGACTCCAGTAACGACGTTCGTATCTCTATGGATATTTTGAGCCAAGTTTCTGAAACTTACCGTAAGATTCGCAATACCCTCCGTTTCTTGATTGCCAATACATCTGACTTCAATCCGAAAGAAGATACTGTTGCTTACGATGATCTTCGATCCGTTGATAAATATATGACTGTTCGTTTTAATCAACTTATTAAGACCATTCGTAAAGCTTATGCGGACTTTGAATTTTTAGATATTTACAAAGCGATTGTAAACTTTGTGACAGTTGATTTATCAGCTTTCTATCTTGATTTTGCAAAAGATGTTGTTTACATTGAAGCAGCAAAATCATTAGAACGTCGTCAAATGCAAACCGTCTTTTATGATATTCTAGTAAACATTACAAAATTATTGACTCCTATTCTTCCACATACAGCAGAAGAAATTTGGTCTTACTTGGATCACGAGCCAGAAGAGTTTGTTCAGTTAGCAGAATTACCAGACGCACAGACTTTCCCTAATGAGGAAGAACTATTGGATACTTGGACAACCTTTATGAACTTCCGCAGTCAAGCTCAGAAAGCTTTGGAAGAAGCACGTAATGAAAAGGTTATTGGAAAATCCTTGGAAGCTCATTTAACGGTTTATCCAAATGAAGTAGTGAGAACATTGCTTGAAGCGATTAATAGTGATGTTGCTCAACTTCTCATTGTTTCCGAATTAACAATTGCAGATGAAATAGCTCCGGAAAATGCGGTTGCTTTCGAGGATGTAGCTTTTACGGTTGAGCGCGCAGCTGGTCAAGTTTGTGAACGTTGCCGTCGAGTAGATGAAACAGTCAAAGAACGCAGTTATCATGCAGTTATTTGTGACCACTGTGCAGAAATCGTTGAAGAACATTTTGCGCAAGTGCTTGCAGAAGGATTTGAAAATAAATAATTACAAATGAGTTGGACAGAAATCAAGATTCTCATAGAAACTGGATTTCGTTGTCCTGCTTCGCACAGTTGAGTAGGGCTGTAAAAGTTGATTTATCAACGTATTAGATCCTACTCAATCACTGCATCTTGTAATTATAATTATAGAAATAAAGAAAGCTGAACTCTTTTGAACGGTACTCTAAAAGTTAGACATAAAATTTTGGGGTGCCGTTCATTCTTTTGTCTCAGCTTTTTTTGTTTTTAAAGCTGCAATTACAGCTGATGCATATTATATTGATTTCATTGAGAATTTTCTAATTTCTTAAAAATAATCCCTAATTGGAAGAGTTCAGAAGGAGTCAGATCTTTCGTAACAGACTAAATAGAAATCGTTTCAAATCCAATCAATCAGTTGTAGAGTAGGGCTCTCTTTGTCATAGGGAAAGCGCTTTAAATTTCTAGTTTGGAGAGTTTATTTTCTTTACGGTAAATCCTTTTTTTCATTCATTTTTTAAGGAAATGTCTCAGTGCTGCTTTATTAATTTTTGCTATAGAGGAAAGTTGAGACTGATTCAGTCTTTTGTGTGCGACAATGTAGATAACGATAAGAAAGAGGTTAATAATCATCTGAATTGTATTGGCCGACTTTATGCTTATGATTCATTATAATTTTTGAGACAAACCATGTCCATTTGATGAAAGAATAACGATAGTTCATAAAAAGCTCAATGTATAATTGAATTGATAATTCTTTCTAATAAAAGAAGAGAGTGCTGGATGGCGCAAGAATAGGTTGTTGGTTTGTATGAAAAATTTGAATCTGAAGTTGTTAGCGAACCCTTTATCTTAGAATTCTGAATCCATGTCACTATGATATATACGCAAGAAAGAAAAATAAAATATTTTTTCAAACTATGGAATAAAAGTACATCTTCTTAAAAATAATTTGAGTCATTTTTAGAAAAGCACTCATTTTTCTTAGAAAATATGGTAGAATAGCTGAGAGGAGGAACAGTATGTTTCATAAAAGTAAGTTATTTTTTTGGACAACAGAAGTATTACTACTGACAATTATCTTTTTTATCTGGCGACAAATGGAAGGTCTGATTTCCCCTTTTGTAAGTGTTTTAAATACGGTGTTAATTCCTTTTCTAATCGCAGGTTTTTTATATTATGTCACCAATCCCTTAGTGAAATTTTTAGAAAAAGAACTGAAAATTAAACGGATTTTTGGTATTTTAATTACCTTAGTGCTTTTGTTTGGAATTATCGCTTTAGGCATTATTTATCTTTTACCCATTTTAATTACGCAGTTGACGAGCCTGATTTCTTCTAGTCAAAATGTTTATGGAGAATTGCAAAATTGGGTTAATCAGCTGTCGCGGCATTCTCTCTTTCAAAATATAAATGTCCAATCTATGATTAAGCAATTAAATTTGTCTTATGTAGATATTTTGCAAAATATTTTAAATAGTGTCACTAATAGTCTGGGAAGCGTCGTTTCAGCGGTCGTGAATACATTGTTGATTCTCATCATGACACCTATCTTTTTGGTCTATTTCCTGATTGATGGAAACAAATTACTTCCTATGTTAGAAAGAACTGTTCTGAAGCGAGATAAACTCAATATCACTAAATTATTGACTAGTCTAAACACAACGATTGCTCGCTACATTAGTGGAATTTCGATTGATGCTTTTATTATTGGAACATTAGCATTTATTGGATATAGTGTCATTGGTCTGAAATACGCTTTGATCTTTGCTATATTTTCTATGATTGCCAATCTTATTCCTTATGTGGGACCGAGCATTGGTTTGATTCCGATGATTATCACTTATTTGATTGCAGATCCGAAAAAAATGGCGATTGCAGTTCTTTATATGTTGATTGTACAGCAAATTGATGGAAACATTCTCTATCCACGGATTGTAGGTGGTGTGATGAAGGTGCACCCCATTACCATTATGGTACTCTTACTTTTGTCAAGTAATATTTATGGGATTGTTGGGATGATTGTAGCGATTCCAATTTATTCTATTTTGAAAGAAATTGCGAAGTTCTTAGCAAATTTATATGATAATCACCGATCAGCACAGGAGCAAAAGAAAAATGAAGAGTACGGAATTATCAATAAATAAGAGTGGGATAGTAACTGACTTTATGTTCTGAAAAAATAAACAGAAAAGTCAGAAGGATTGTGTCCGAATGGTTTTAATAATGAATTTAGAGGAGTGGGATCGAACTAAATGTAGCAAAAATTTAGTTCAAAGTTCTACTCCTTTTTCTTTTAAATACGTTTTATTAAAACTAAAAATGTATTTTTATGCTAAAATAGAACTAATAAGATAAAGGAGGTACACTTATGGTAACACGTCGTAAATATTCTCCGCAGGAGATCAGAAGAGATTCTTCTTATTTTTCTCCTTTAAAGGCAATGATTGAAACAGCTTTTTATGAAAATCAGGTTGTTGCAATAAAAACAGTGGAAGAAGCCTATCAATTAGCTTCTACAGCTGCTGGAACAGTTGTCCTAGATATGCCTGTGATTCATACAAAGGAACTGGGATTGCCTTCTTATGCACGCGTTTTATTAACAAATTCTGGAGCAGTTGTTGGTCGAACGGCTGAGGCTCGACGGATTTTTGGTAGAGACAGTGAGGAAGATGAGCAGTTGCTGTCAATTATACGAAGTGCAATCTATCAGGCACATCATCGAAAATTTTATAAGGCAGATGCAGTTGTCGGACTTGATGAAGCTTTTATGGCTTGTGCTCATCTCATGGTTCCCGAGGATGAAATCAATAATTTGTATTCATGGCTTTTAAATTTCCAAATTTTAGATGAAGAATTTAAAAATCGGTTGAGAGCTTCTAAAAAGTATGATGAAAATGATATATTTGTCTTTTTTGATCCAAAATGGAAACATCTAGATTATCCTAAAGGGCTGGTTTACTTTGATACTCAGCATAATTGTGCTGTTATTCTGGGCTTAAATTACTTTGGTGAGTTAAAAAAAGCAACCTTAACCTTAGCTTGGGCAACAGCTGCTAGAAATGGTTATGTGGCGTGTCATGGTGGTTTAAAAATTTTCAAACGAGAAGCTGAGAAACAAGACTATGTAGCGTCCTTCTTTGGTTTATCTGGTTCAGGGAAGTCCATACTGACTCATGCCAAACATAATGGAAAATACGATATCAAGGTTTTGCATGATGATGCCTTTATCATTTCTGTAAAAGATGGCTCGTCCATTGCTTTGGAACCATCCTACTTTGATAAAACGAATGATTATCCAATTGGACATAAGGAACAAGATTTCTTTGTGACCGTTCAGAATTGTGGTGTGACACTAGATGACAATGGATTAAAAAAATTAGTGACAGAAGATATTCGAAACGGAAATGGTCGGACAGTCAAGTCTCGTTTTGCAACGCCAAATCGGGTCGATCGAATTGATGAGCCAATTCAAGCTATTTTTTGGATTATGAAAGATGATTCCCTCCCACCTTTGGTGAAAATCAATGATCCACTGATGGCTTCTACGATGGGATGTACTTTGATGACTAAGCGTTCTAACGCCGAAAATGTGACTGGTAAGCATGATGATTTGGTGATTGAGCCATATGCTAATCCATTTAGAGTATATCCGTTGGTGGAAGACTATCGGAAATTTCGTAGCCTTTTTGAATCTGGTGTCGACTGCTATATCATCAATACTGGATTTTATATGGGAAAAGGAATTTCAAAAGAGACTAGTCTGAGTATTATTGAAAAAATTGTTGATCAAGAGGCAATTTTTAAACCATTTGGCTCGTTGGAAGGTTTTGAATATATGGAATGTGAAGGCTATCCTATTCCAAAGTTTGACGCTTGCTACAAACAGTTGCTTAGAGAAAGAATGCAGGTACGGTTAAATTTTTTGCTTGCGTTTAACCAAAAATACCCTAAAACGGCACTTCCTGTTGATGCAATCTCACGATTGGAAGTAGTACTGCAAAATTTAGAATCCTAACCAAGCAATTTTCTTTTAACGCTCTCTATGCAAGAAGTCGAAAAGTATGCTATAATTAAGGTTACTTATATACGAGGAGAGAATATTCATGGAAGACCCTAGCAGTCAGACTTTGTTACTGCAAGCTTTATTATTACTGATTTTAACGCTATTGAACGCCTTTTTTTCAGCAGCCGAAATGGCTATGGTGTCTTTAAACCGCGCTCGTGTGGAACAAAAGGCTGAAGAAGGCGATGCAAAATATATTCGCTTATTGAAAGTCTTGGAAAAACCTAATCACTTTTTATCCACCATTCAAGTTGGAATTACTTTGATTACAATTTTGTCAGGAGCTAGTTTGGCGAATACACTCGGTCGGGAAATTGCTTCTTGGATGGGAAATTCTGAGACAGCAAGAGCGATTGCAAGCTTCTTATCTGTTGCTATTTTGACTTATGTTTCTATTGTTTTTGGGGAATTATATCCAAAGAGAATTGCTTTGAATCTCAAAGATGCTCTAGCAGTTCGTACAGCACCAGTTATCATTTTCTTAGGGAAAATTGTCAGTCCCTTTGTTTGGCTTTTATCAGCCTCCACTAATCTGCTTAGTCGGATAACGCCAATGACCTTTGACGATGCTGATGAGAAAATGACTCGTGATGAGATTGAATATATGCTAACGAATAGTGAAGAAACCCTGGATGCTGACGAGATTGAAATGCTGCAAGGAATTTTTTCACTAGATGAGATGATGGCGCGTGAAGTGATGGTTCCTCGTACTGATGCTTTTATGGTGGATATCAATGATGATACCAAGGAAATTATTGAAAGTATTTTGAAGCAGAACTTTTCACGAATTCCAGTCTATGATGATGATAAGGATAATGTTATAGGGCTTATTCATACTAAGCGCCTATTAAATGAAGCTTTTATCAATGGATTTGATAATATTGTCTTGCGAAAGATTTTGCAAGAGCCGCTTTTTGTGCCAGAAACGATTTTTGTAGATGACTTGTTAACAGAGTTGCGGAATACTCAAAATCAAATGGCAATATTGCTAGATGAATATGGTGGTATGTCTGGCTTAGTAACACTTGAAGACTTATTGGAAGAAATTGTCGGTGAGATAGATGACGAAACAGATAAAGCTGAAGTAGAAGTTTATCAGGTCTCTGATCATACTTATTTTGTCCTTGGTACCATGAGTTTGAATGATTTTAATGAGTATTTTGAAGTAGAACTTGAGAGTGATGATGTTGACACTATTGCTGGTTATTATTTGACAGGCGTTGGCTCTATACCAAATGCTCAGGAACGTTTGAGCTATGAAGTAGCAAGTCAGGGCAAAAAGCTTATTTTAACCAATGATAAAGTGAAAAATGGACGTGTGACAAAACTCAAAGTAGAAGTCTCTGAAATAGTAGAAGAAGAAAAAGAAGTTGAGAAATAATCTCAGCTTCTTTTAGTTTTTTTAAAGTTGTGAAAGTGGTATTTCTGAAAGGTGGTTATCATTTTTGTCGCTTAGCAAAGTCAATAAAACGGAATTTTTCGAGTTTATGACGACTATCTGTAAATTGAAATTGTTGTCCATCTGCAAGGTAAACTTTGGACTTGACAGAAACGACATGCTGGTCAGTTCCGATATCCATCAAGATTTGGTCACGGTTTGTAGCTGGATCAATCGTAATTTCTTTTTGGGCATAGGCAATGCGCAGTCCTAATTCTTCTTCTAAATAAGCATAAATCGATTGTTCTGCTATTTCTCTAGTTAAGGAAGGGACAAGAGTTTTATCAAGATAATCAATATCTAAAACAGAAGCGACATCATCGACTACTCTTTGGCGGACAATTCGCCATACCAGACGATATTCAGGAAAACCAGTGAGATTAGATAATTTTTTATCAACTGTAATTTTCTCTAATTGGATGAGATTAGTTTTAGAATTTATTCCATGCTGCTGCACGAGTTCTTGGTAGCTAGTCAGGTTGGAGACAGGAAAATCAATCTGTGCTTGTTTGATGACTTTAGAACCTTGTCCTCTTATTTTTTGGATGAGCTCTGCTTTTTGAAGTAAGTCAAGTGACTTACGAACGGTGTCACGACTGACTTTGTAAGTTTGTACGAGTTCGTGTTCACTAGGGAGATAATCATCGATCTGATATGTTTCATTTAGAATATCCTGTTTTAGGAGTTTGAAAATTTGTTCATATTTTTTCATAATTCCCTCACTTGTTTGGTTTTTAGCATACAACTAAATATATTTTATCAAAAAATGAATCTTTTTTATACAAACAACTTGCAGACATCTTTGAATCCGTTTACAATAAATGTATCAATTAATTGTACAATGATGAAAAAAGAAGGAGAGTGTTAGGTCAAACCTAGCCACGTAGAAAATGGGAAAATTTGAAAAAGATGCCAAAACGTTATTAGACGCTATTGGTGGTAAGGCAAATGTCTCAGCAGTTAGCCATTGTGCGACTCGGATGCGTTTTGTACTGGCTGATGAAAAGAAAGCGAATGTGAAGGCTATTGAAGCTATTCCAGCTGTTAAAGGGACTTTTACAAATGCAGGACAATTTCAGGTTATTATTGGAAATGATGTTCCAATTTTTTACAATGACTTCTCAGCTGTATCAGGGATTGAAGGTGTTTCAAAAGAAGCAGCAAAAGCGGCTGCAAAGAGCAACCAAAATCCAGTGCAGCGTGTTATGTCAATGTTAGCAGAAATTTTCACACCAATCATTCCAGCCATTATCGTTGGGGGGTTAATTCTTGGATTTCGTAATATTCTTGAAGGAGTGCAGATTCAAGCATTAGGTCAAAAAATGGTTGATGGAGTAGCTCAGTTTGCTAAAGATGGTACACCAGTTTATAATACGATTGTGGATGTTTCACAGTTTTGGAGTGGTGTTAACTCTTTCTTATGGCTTCCTGGCGAAGCGATTTTCCACTTTTTACCAGTTGGAATTGTTTGGTCGGTTTCTCGTAAAATGGGGACTAGTCAGATTCTTGGAATTGTCTTGGGAATCTGTTTGGTATCTCCGCAATTGCTCAATGCTTACTCAGTAGCTGGTACTCCAGCTTCAGAAATTGCCAAAAAATGGGTTTGGGATTTTGGATTCTTTACAGTTAGAAAAATTGGTTACCAAGCACAAGTTATTCCTGCTCTACTTGCAGGTCTGTCTCTTTCCTATCTTGAGATTTTCTGGCGGAAACGGATTCCAGAAGTTGTATCTATGATTTTTGTGCCTTTCTTATCATTAATTCCGGCATTGATTTTGGCTCATACAGTTCTCGGGCCTATCGGTTGGACCCTTGGGCAATGGTTGTCAACAGCAGTGCTTGCAGGGTTGACTGGTCCCGTTAAATGGCTCTTTGGTGCGATATTTGGTGCTCTCTATGCTCCGTTTGTTATTACTGGTTTGCACCATATGACCAATGCTATTGATACACAGCTCGTTGCCGATACAGGTGGCACGGCTCTATGGCCAATGATTGCTTTGTCAAATATCGCTCAAGGATCAGCTGTATTTGCTTATTATCTGATGAATCGTCGTAGTGAACGTGAAGCACAGATTTCCCTACCTGCAACAATTTCTGCCTATCTTGGAGTCACAGAACCGGCACTCTTTGGGGTTAATGTGAAATATGTTTATCCATTTGTGGCAGGGATGATTGGTTCTTCTATTGCAGGTCTCTTATCTGTAACATTTAATGTTACAGCAAATGCTATCGGAATCGGTGGGATTCCAGGTATCTTGTCTATTCAAGCGAAATACATGCTACCGTTCTTATTTGTCATGCTGGTGGCTATTGCAGTACCAATGATTTTGACGTTCTTCTTCCGTAAGACAGGTGTGTTTACAAAAGCAGAAGATGAAAGTGTCAAATCCCCTCAAATTGAAGCGATTGATGAAGCAAAAGAATCTGCTCCAAAAGTAGATTTTGTGGAAATTAGCAGTCCGCTTGCTGGGGAAGTGAAAGAATTAAGCCAAGCAACTGATCCTGTTTTTGCACAAGGTGTCATGGGACAAGGTGTAGTGATTGAACCGAGCGAAGGTATACTTGTTGCACCAGTAAATGGAGTTGTGTCAGTTCTTTTCCCAACCAAACATGCTGTAGGAATCGTTTCTGATGAAGGTGTCGAGTTATTGATGCATATTGGTATGGATACAGTGAATTTAGAAGGAAAAGGTTTTGAAACTTATGTAGCTCAAGGTGATAAAGTCACTATGGGAGATAAGTTGATTTCCTTTGATATGACAGCCATCAAAGAAGCAGGTTATGTGATAGAAACGCCTGTGATTATTACCAATCAAGATCAATTTCAAGCAGATGAACGTGGTCAACTTCCACGGAAGATTGAATGTGGTGATAAGCTAATGACAGCTACACGAATTGGCTAAAACAGATCATGAACAGGCTCATTCAGGAAGATGAATGGTTGTTAAAAGAGAATTAGTTAGCAATAGAATTCTTTTCTCTGATAAAGATAAAGTGTAAGCTAGTAACTATAAAAGGGGTGCGAGCGTGGGCTCCACCTCCTTCTTCTATAATTAGAAAAGGAAAATAAATGACATTCGATAAAAGAAAAGTAGTCTATCAGATCTATCCAAAATCTTATAAAGACACTACAGGAAATGGTATTGGAGATTTACAAGGGATCATTGAAAAAATTCCTTATCTTGCCCAATTGGGAGTAGATATGGTTTGGTTGAATCCTTTTTATCCTAGCCCACAGCATGATAATGGTTATGATATTTCAAACTATACTGCGGTAAATCCACTGTTTGGAAATATGGCTGATTTTGAAGAAATGGTCAAGGTAGGAAAAGAATATGGCATTGATTTTATGCTAGACATGGTACTCAACCATTGCTCAACTGAACATGAGTGGTTTCAAAAAGCACTAGCTGGGGATAAATATTACCAAGACTTCTTTTTTCTACGCGACGAGCCGACAGATTGGCTGTCTAAGTTTGGTGGAAATGCATGGGCACCTTTTGGAAAGACCGGCAAGTACTATTTGCATCTTTATGATGTGACCCAGGCTGATCTTAATTGGCGCAATCCTCATGTTCGTGAGGAACTCTTTAAAGTTGTCAATTTTTGGCTAGGCAAGGGTGTGAAGGGGTTCCGTTTTGATGTGATTAACGTCATCGGGAAGGATGAAATATTAGAGAATTGTCCGGAGAATGACGGGAAGCCAGCCTATACTGATAGACCTATCGTACACGAGTATCTTCACATGTTGAATGAGGAGACTTTTGGAACGGATGAGACTATTATGACTGTTGGTGAAATGAGCGCGACGAATATTGAAAATTGTATTCTTTATACAGCTCCGGAACGTCACGAATTATCTATGGCTTTCAATTTTCACCATTTAAAAGTGGATTATGAAAATGGCAAGAAATGGACACTGAAGAATTTTGATTTCGAGGAATTAAAGCGTCTTTTCCATACATGGGGCAAGGAGATGAGCGATCATAATGGTTGGAGTGCTCTTTTCTGGAACAATCATGACCAGCCTCACGCACTAAATCGTTTTGTAGATGTTAAGAATTTCCGCAATGAAGGTGCAACAATGTTGGCAGCAAGTATCCATTTATCTCGTGGAACACCTTACATTTATATGGGAGAAGAAATTGGTATGATTGACCCAGGCTATGATAGCATGGAAGATTATGCAGATGTTGAATCTTTCAATGCATACAAAATGTTACTAAATGAAGGGAAGCAAGTAGAAGAAGCGTTTAAGATTATTCAAGCTAAATCTCGTGACAATTCTCGTACTCCTATGCAATGGGATAGCTCAGCGAATGCTGGTTTCACAAGTGGAACTCCTTGGTTAAAAGTAGGTAAGTTTTATCCGGAAATCAATGTTGAGAAGGAAATTCAAGGTCCAATTTTTACTTTTTACCAAAAATTGATTGCTCTTCGTAAAAAATTGCCTCTTATAGCGGAGGGCAGCTACAAACCAGCTTATGAAGATAGCCAGCAAGTCTATGCCTTCGAGCGTCAGTTGGGTGATGAAAAACTGTTAGTGCTCAATAACTTCTACTCGGATCCGATTACAGTAGATGTGTTACCGGAGTATCAGAATGGTGAAATGCTCCTTTCTAATTATGGAGATTCCCAAGTGGAGGCTGTTATGACCTTGAGACCTTATGAAAGTTTGGCTATTCTGATGAAGAAACACGAATTGCAGCAATAAATTCTAAAATCGACTGAATATTTCAGCCGATTTTTTAAAACTCGATAGAAAGCGCTTGCGCTATTCTTCTGTTTTATTTATAATAGTTACGGTAGGAACACATCTCAAGGAAATTTAATTTCCAATTTATGATGTAAAGGAGAATATATGAAAAAAAGTTCAAAGCAATTATCTGTCTTGTTTGCGACAGCTATTTTGTTAGCAAACACCACTGTTAGTCCTCTTGTTCAGGCGAAAGAGAGTAGTTCCACAGGTTCAGAAACTTCTGTAACGACAACTTCAGGGTCTGGTTCTGTTGCTTCAACAACGCAGTCGCAATCATCAAAACGTGCTTCTGAAAGTTCAGCAAGCAGTATGAGCGAAGCAAGTGGCAATAGGGAAGGAACAGGTAGGACAGAAGCTGCAAGCGGTGAAGAACGAACTGATACTTCGAAAGTTACTCAGGTTGCTAATATAGGTCAAATACAGGGCGAGTCACATGAATCACCTTATAATGGGAAAAAGGTTCGTGTTGCCAATGTGGTTGTGACAAAAACAGACCAATATGGTTTTTACGTGCAGGACATCAAAGGTGATGGAAATACTAAGACTTCAGATGCTATTTATGTAGTTTCGCAGGAAAAGGTCGCTGTAGGAGATCAATTAACTATCGAAGGTGAAGTCAAAGAAGGCTATATGGAAGCTCTCGGCCTTCGTCCAGGGCAAGAGTTTAAAAAGCCGACTAATAGTTTAACAGTCACACAATTATTTGCTTCTAAGATAACAAAAAACGGTACAGCCGCATTACCAGAACCGATTAATATTTCAGAGCGAATGCCAAAAGATATCGTGGACAATACTCCGACTACTTATGATCCAGAACATGATGCATTGGATTATTGGGAAAGTCTGGAGGGTATGTTGACAACAGTGAAAAAACCTCGTGTGCTTGGCCCACAATATCGAGGAGATATTTATCTTTTGCCTGCTGCTTACCAAGACCTTCCACTCAATAATATCGGTGGTGTCAATCTTCGCCCTAATGTCCAAAACACAGCAACTATTCCAGTCTACGTGGGAAATACATATGTTGCAAAAGCTAAGGACTACTTTAATGAAGATGTGGTTGGTGTTGTGACTTACCGAGGTAGAATTTACAAGTTGAACCCAACCAAATTACCAGACTTACAAGATGGTGGTTTAAAAAGAGAAGTTTCCAAAATTTACCCAAGTGAGGATAAATTGACGATTGCTTCTTACAATATCGAAAATTTCTCCGCAAATAACGCAGCTGGTGAAACCCCTGATGAAAAAGTAGACAAAATTGCTAAGTCCTTTATCAATGAAATTCATAGTCCAGATATTATTACCCTGATAGAAGTTCAAGATAATAATGGAAGCGTTAATGACGGAACAGTTAGTGGTGTAAAAAGTGGTGAAAAACTAGCTGCTCGCATTAAACAATTAGGTGGAAAAGAATACAAATATACTGAAGTCGCCCCTGTTGATGGAGCAGATGGAGGGAAACCGGGCTCCAATATTCGTGTAGCTTACTTGTATAACCCTCAAAGAGTAAAACTAGTGGAGCGAGAAGCAGGAAAGAGCACAGAAGCAGCTGCGTTTAAAGATGGACACCTAGTCAAAAATCCTGCAAGAATTGACCCGACCAATCCAATTTTTACGAAAGTTAGAAAATCCTTAGCAGCAGAATTTGAATTTAAAGGTGAGCATATTGTCGTCATTGCCAATCATTTGAAATCTAAGCTTGGTGATGATGCAGTGTATGGCGCCAAGCAACCAGCAGTACAAAACACCTTGGCCCAACGCATTGAGCAAGGCAAGCTGTTGAACGCTTTTGTCAAAGAAGGTTTGAAGCAAAATCCTAATTTGAAGTTTGTCTTGACTGGTGACTTTAATGACTTTGAATTTTCAGAAACTGCCAAAGCAGTGGCTGGTAATGAATTAGTCAATATGATGCTTAATCACGACGCAGCAGACCGCTATTCTTATTTCTATCGTGGTAGCAATCAAAGTTTAGACAATATCTTTGTCTCAAAAAACATTGCTGATAAGACAGTATTCTCACCAGTTCATATCAATGCTTCTTTCATGGAAGAACATGGCCGGGCATCAGATCACGATCCTGTTATTGCTCAGCTTGACTTCAGTAAGAAGCAGGAAACTCCACCAGCTAGCCCTAAGCCTTCTGACGAAAATAAAGCTGAGAAATCTGGTGAAAAAGGAACTTTACCATCTACAGGAACAAAAGGTACTGAAGTAGCTGTTGTAGGATTACTCTTGTTTAGTGTAACACTTCTCTTTAGAAAAAAATTAACAAAATAATATAGTAATGAGAGATTGAGGGCATAGTTCTCAATCTCATTTGTTTTGAAAAATATTGAAAATGAAACTGAAAAACAGATTATTTTCTAAAAAATAGGCAAATTATGCCTCCATATAGAAAAGAAGTGTTATAATAGTAACATAAAACGTTTTCAAGAGGATAAGACGATGAAAAAAGAAGTAATTGATTATGGAAAAGTAACAGGTATGGTTCATTCGACTGAAAGTTTTGGAGCTGTTGATGGGCCTGGTATTCGTTTCATTGTCTTTTTACAGGGTTGTAAAATGCGTTGTCAATATTGCCACAATCCAGATACATGGGCAATGGAAACAAATAATTCAAGAGAGCGAACGGTTGAAGATGTCTTGCAAGAAGCTCTTCGGTATCGTGGATTTTGGGGTAAAAAAGGTGGGATTACAGTAAGTGGAGGTGAAGCTCTTTTGCAGATTAATTTTGTAACTGCACTCTTTACCAAAGCTAAAGAATTGGGAATTCATTGCACTTTAGATACTTGTGCGATGCCTTTCCGCAATACACCAGAGTATCTCAAAGTTTTTGATCGTTTACTTGAAGTGACAGATTTAGTGTTGCTGGATATTAAAGAAGTCAATGATGCTCAGCATAGATTTGTAACAGGGCACACTAATAAGAATATTTTGGAATGTGCAAAATATTTATCTGATAAAGGTGTTCCAATGTGGATTCGCCATGTTTTGGTTCCAACGTTAACAGACCGTGATGACGACTTAAAAGAATTAGGTGAGTTTGTCAAAACTTTAAAAACAGTTGATAAATTTGAAGTGCTACCTTATCATACAATGGGAGAATTTAAATGGCGTGAATTAGGAATTCCTTATCCATTAGAAGGTATTAAACCACCAACCGCTGACCGAGTAAAAAATGCCAAAGAACTCATGAAAACCGAATCCTATACAGAGTATATGAATCGCATACATAATAGTTGATCAAAAGTAGAAAGTGAAATGTTGACCAGCACTTAAGAAGTTAGCTAGAAAAACTGACGATTAAGTGCTTTTCTATTCCTCTCTTTGTGAAAATCTTAAAATTGTGCTAAAATAAGGTGTATAAAAAGTTTATGAGGTACTATCATGTCTAAAATTTTAGTTTTCGGTCATCAAAATCCAGATTCAGATGCGATTGGCTCAGCTGTGGCCTTTGCTTATCTTGCGCGTGAAGTTTATGGCTTGGATACAGAAGCAGTGGCTCTTGGGACTCCAAATGAAGAAACAGCTTTTGTCTTGAACTATTTTGGTGTAGAAGCACCGCGTGTGGTGACATCTGCCAAAGCAGAAGGAGTTGAGCAAGTCATTTTAACAGACCATAATGAATTTCAACAGTCTATTTCTGACATTGCAGAGGTAGAAGTGTATGGCGTTGTGGATCATCACCGTGTAGCGAATTTTGAAACAGCCAGCCCGCTTTATATGCGTTTGGAGCCTGTTGGTTCTGCATCTTCTATCGTTTATCGCATGTTTAAAGAATGTGGCGTAGCTGTACCAAAAGAACTCGCAGGACTAATGCTCTCAGGTTTGATTTCGGATACTCTTCTTTTGAAATCACCTACCACACATCCAAGTGATAAGGTCATTGCTCCAGAATTGGCTGAACTTGCTAGTGTAAATTTGGAAGAATATGGTTTGGCAATGCTAAAGGCTGGAACTAACTTGGCTAGCAAAACAGCAGAAGAACTGATTGATATTGATGCTAAAACATTCGAATTAAACGGAAACCAAGTTCGTGTAGCACAAGTCAACACAGTTGATATTGCAGAAGTCTTAGAACGTCAAGGTGAATTGGAAGCAGCAATGCAAGCAGCTAATGCAGCAAATGGTTATTCTGACTTCGTTTTGATGATTACAGATATCGTTAACTCAAACTCAGAAATCCTTGCACTTGGATCAAACATGGACAAGGTTGAAGCAGCCTTCAACTTTAAACTTGAAAACAACCACGCTTTCTTGGCTGGTGCTGTTTCCCGTAAGAAACAAGTAGTGCCTCAATTGACTGAAAGCTTTAATGGGTAATTCTTAATGAATGTTAGGAACTGCTAATTTGACTACTTATACAAGGTGATGGTATGATACGATTGATTGAAGGACTACGCTTTTTGGTTGAGATTGTAGCAATCTTTGGTCTTTTCTCTGTGTCTGTGCTACAAATTTCCTGATTGGAAAAATTCCTGTTTTTTCTTCTAGCAGTTCTATTAATCTTATTCTGGGCTCGATATATGGCACCAAAATCTCTATATGCTTTAAAAAATGGCAACGCATCGTTACTGAGACATCGATTTTTATTCTAGTTAGTGGTAGTTTTTGGTATTTGTATGGGTTGCAAATAGGAGTCCTCTACTTTGTTCTATCATTTGGAAGTTTAGTGCTACTTTATTATTTTCAGCTAGAGTGATTCTTATAGTATAGTTGATGAATTATTTAGACGACAATAATTTGACTAGCAATTGAATTAGGAAATTCTTGTTTCCTTATAGCTAAAGGGGTCTCGGCTCCTTTTTTTCTAGGAGAGAAGTATGTTAGAAAATGGCGACTTGATTTTTGTGAAAGAGAGTTCTGATATGGGGCGAGCTATCCAGACTTCGACAGGTAGCTATAGCCATGTTGCTATCTTTTTGGAGGGATTGATCTACCATGCTAGCACAGAAGCAGGTGTTAGCTGTCAAAAGCCAGCAGATTTTTTTGAGTCTAATCGTATTTATGATCTCTATGTCTATCCAGATATAGAACCTCTGCGAGTTAAAGAAAGGGCTTGCCAGCACCTAGAAGCATCCTACAATGCTTCCTTTTATCCAGATGGGGATGGGTTTTATTGTTCCCAGTACATCGCAGAAATCCTGCCTATTTTCGAAACTATTCCTATGAAGTTTGGGGATGGTGATCAGGAAATTAGTGATTTTTGGAGTGATTATTATAGAGAGCTGGGGCTTCCTGTACCAGTGAACCAGCCTGGTACAAATCCTAGTCAGTTAGCAGCATCTCCACTTTTGAAATGTAAAGAAAGGAATCTTTATGATTCAGATTTTTAATCCATCTCGTTTAACACGTCAGCCATTTTTTTTCAAATTGATAAATTACTTAGACCGACATGACGATGTTTCTTTGCGAGAGATTAAACGTGAATTTGCAAACTTTGCCAACATTGATCGTTCTATAGAAGACTATATCAAGGCAGGTTATGTGGTTCGAGCAAATAAACGATATCACCAAACGGTTCCTCTGTTGGGAGATGTGATGGATTTGTCTTTTGATCAGGAGGTCTTTGTACGAGATGATAGTCCTCTTTATCAAGAATTGCTGAATTTGCGCTTTGAGACATACTTGACTAACCAAACCAATCAAGCAGTTCTAGTGGAAAAAACAGATTTTCTTAGAAATCAATTGACGCTTTCCAATTATTTTTATAAGCTGAAGCAACAATACCCATTGACCAATCAGCAACAGAAACTTCATGCTCTACTAGGAGATGTGAATCCTGAATATGCTCTAAAATATATGACGACTTTTCTGTTGAAGTATGGTCGTAAAACTGAGCTGATGCAGAAACGGCGTGATATTTTTGTAGGTGCTCTAGCGATTCTAGGCTATATTACGCCTAACGAAGCGGGACGATATGAACTGTGTTTGGATTTTGATAAGGCAACTTTAACTTTTCGTGCAAAGGAATCAGTAGACTTTTCAAGCTCAAAATTATAGAATAAACAGATTTTAAGGTTTATTGATAGATTTATTATAAGTAAAAAAATTAAATTTAGCATGAAGCGAGAGTGGGAGTCTCCAGCTTTAAAATATACAGTACAATAAATCAACAATGCACTAGCTGACAGATAAGGCGTGTAAAGAAAGTCTTAAAACTGCTCACTTTTCAAGCTTGGAAAAACACCTTTAACGAAAACGAAGTTTTTATCAGTCATCATCATGATAGACTTCTAGAATGTTGAGTCACTTTGCGAGGGGGAGGCTGTCATCTAGAAATATTCTATTTTTGAGTTCTATTCTGCGCCATGTCGTTTCATGAAAGGAGTGTATCATGAATACTTTAGCAAAAATTCGTCCGCCTCAACCACTAAAATATCTGAAATGGTTTGATATTGTCGTCGTGACAGCTCTGCTGTTTGGACAATTCATCTATCGTTCGACAGAACTGTATCTTGCTAGTCTGTCCCCGTCCACAACGGCAACAGCAGCAGATACAACGAATAAAACAGTAAATGATGGAGCCGCTTATTCTAGTAACTTAGAATTACAACTTCTCATGTTAGCTCTGACGGTAGTATATTTGTTGTTTCGTCGATTTGACTTTAAGCAGTTGCCGATTCGCTTATCGTGGTCTGTACTCTTTTGGGTTCCATTTATTTTTGCAGTTATGGGGATTCTATCAGATACCGTGACGACCCTTAGCGGAGAATATAACTATTTTGATCCTCAATTATGGAAATACATTGATTTGACAGAAATTTTCCGTAAGCTTATCGATTTGACACCTAGGGCTATTCTCTATGATCTGCTGAATGGCTTTTATGAAGAATTTTTCTTCTTGGGATTACTGACTTCTGTTCAAGATAGATATAAGTGGTGGATTCTTCTTTATTCGACAATCATTCGTATTTCTTTCCATACTTATCAGGGCATGCTCTGGGCGCTAACGATTGGTGTTGGCTTTGGACTTCTCTATTATTTTCTTTACAAATATAAGGTTAAAAATCTCTTACCATTTTTCCTCGTGCACGCTCTTGCAGATATGTATGGCTCAAGTCTACTGTATGTTTTGATTAGTTGGAGAAAATAGTAAAAAATAAGAATTACGCTATTAAAGAAATTGTGGTTATATTATTTTTCATATTAGTATGAATTCATATCTTTCCCTCAACAAATAAAGGTCGAGACAACAGTCTTCGACCTTTATTCAATTCTATAAATACCTTTCCGCAATCGCGTAATCGCCTAGATAGTCTGCTTTTTCTCCATTTATGATTTGGTAACAATCAGCACCTTTACCAGCTAGAATGACAGCATCACCTTCTTTGTTTGTTAAGCTAAGAGCTTTTTTGATAGCTTCTTTGCGGTCTGCAATCGTGTAAACGTCAAAAGAAATGTAGCTGGCAATTTCTTTAGCAATGGCAATCGGATCTTCGTAGTTAGGGTCATCTGCTGTCAAGATAACGATTAATTCTGGATGGCGATTGAGTAGTTGTCCAAAATCTTTGCGACGACTTTCTCCTTTATTTCCGGTTGCACCAAGTACTAAAACAATTTTGCCTTTTTGGTGTTTTTGAACGACAGATAGGAGATTAGCCAGACTGACACCATTGTGCGCATAATCAACAAAAACTTTTGCACCATTGTTTTGAGTTAGCACTTCCATGCGCCCAGGTACACGTGTAGCAGCAATGCCTTTCTTTATATCAGAAATAGTGGCACCTAAGCGTAGACAGGCAAGGCTAGCAGCAAGTGCATTTTCTTGGTTAAACCGTCCGATTAGCTGAATGTCAAATTTTTCTGTGAGGATTCCCCTTGTTTCAAAAGAAAATGCTTGCGAATGATGAATTTGATTGTCGGAATATTGTCCATAGAAATCATGTTCTATAGATGTAACTTGTTCCGCTACCACTTGGAAATAATCCATTTCGCTATTAACTACAACAGCTCGGCTATTTTCCATGAGGAGTCGTTTATGATAAAAATAATCTTCAAATGTCGGATGTTCAATTGGTCCGATATGATCAGGACTGATATTGAGGAAAACACCAACGTCAAAAGTTAAACCGTAAACTCGCTTTTTTAAATAAGCCTGGCTGGAAACTTCCATGATCAGATGAGTTCGGCCATTTTCAACCGCTGTCGCCATCATTTTGAACAAATCTAAGCTTTCCGGTGTTGTCAAAGTAGATTTGAAGAAATGTTCTCCATCGAGCGTCGTGTTCATGGTAGACAACAAAGCAGGCTTATAATTTTGTTGAAGAATATAATAAGCAAAATAAGCAGATGTTGTCTTGCCCTTAGTTCCTGTAAAAGCAAGCAATTTGAGTTTGTCTTGTGGATTTCCATAAAATTCCATTGCAAGAAGGCTCATAGCTTGCTTGACATCATTGACTAGAATCACTGGTATAGCGACTTCAAAATCTATCTCACTGACATAGAATTGCAATCCCGCTACAACAGCTTTTTCTAAAAATTCTTTTTTAAAATTATCACCCTTGACAAAGAAAAGAGTTGAAGCAGTCACATCGCGACTGTCATAGCTGATCTTCTCAAATGTGATATCAGGAGCGTTATAATTGTATTCACCCTTATGAATGATTTCGCGGAAATTGTGATCAATTTTTAAAATATTTAATGCGTTTTCAAATGTTATCATATTTCTATTGTAAACTTAATGAGGAGGTTTTACAAGTGTAAAGGAAAAGTTTATAATAAGATAAGACTACTTTTAGAGGTTATGTATGGACCAACAAACAACAACTCAACAAAAACAAATGCTTCTAGGGACAGCTTGGTTGACAGCAAGTAACTTTATCAGCCGTTTTTTAGGGGCGATTTATATCATTCCTTGGTATATCTGGATGGGCAAACATGGTGCAGAAGCTAATGGCTTGTTTACAATGGGCTATAATATTTATGCTTGGTTTCTTCTGATTTCCACAGCAGGCGTACCTGTTGCGGTCGCTAAGCAAGTTGCGAAATACAACACAATGGATCAAAAGGATCATAGTTTTACGCTCATTCGTGAATTTTTGAAATTTATGCTCTTGTTGGGAGTCATTTTTGCAGTGGTGATGTATCTCTTATCACCTTTCTTTGCGCATGTATCAGGCGTTGGGAAAGAACTTATTCCTGTCATGCAAAGCCTATCTTGGGCAGTACTGGTATTCCCAGCTATGAGTGTTATCCGTGGCTTTTTCCAGGGATTTAACAATTTAAAACCATATGCAATCAGTCAAATTGCTGAGCAGGTGATTCGTGTTATTTGGATGTTGCTTGCAACTTTCTTTATCATGAAATGGGGCTCTAAAGATTATGTTGTAGCAGTTACTCAATCAACATTTGCGGCTTTTATTGGAATGTTCGCTAGTATGGCGGTTTTGATTTATTTCCTCTGGAAAGCGAATTTGCTGTCATCCATTCTGCATAAGCCAGTGTCAAGCACTAACATTAACAGTCGTGCTCTTTTAGTGGATACGATTCGGGAAGCTATTCCGTTTATTATCACTGGTTCTGCTATTCAGCTTTTCCAGATTATTGACCAAGTAACTTTTATCAATGTTATGAAATGGTTCACGAACTATACGAATTCTCAGCTGGTGGTTATGTTTAGCTATTTCTCTGCTAATCCCAATAAAATTACGATGATTTTGATTGCGGTAGCAACTTCTATTGGGGGTGTAGGAATTCCACTGCTAACAGAAAACTATGTCAAAGGTGATTTGAAGTCTGCAGCACGTCTTGTTCAAGATAACTTAAGTATGTTACTGTTATTTCTCTTACCAGCAACAATTGGCTCTGTCTTAGTGGCGCGTCCATTATACACAATTTTTTATGGGAAACCTGATCGTTTAGCTTTAGGTTTGTTCATTTTTGCTATGTTACAGACAGTTATTTTAGGCATTTATACTGTTTTATCGCCAATGATTCAAGCGCTTTTCCAAAATCGCAAAGCTATTATCTATTTTGGCTATGGAGTTCTTGTTAAGCTTATTTTGCAAATTCCATTTATTTATTTATTCAGAGCATATGGTCCACTTCTTGCAACGACAGTCGGATTGATTGTTCCAATTGTTTTGATGTACCAACACATTCGCCAAGTAACAGGACTCAATCAAAGAATTCTCGTTAAACGGAGTTTATTGATAGGGATTTTAACTGCTATCATGTCTCTTTTAATTGCTATTGTGGAAGTGGTACTGGGAGTCGTCTTTCATCCAAATGGACGCATTTCTAGCATGCTTTATTTAATTATGATTGGTGGTCTGGGAATTATCATTTATGGAGCAATGGCTTTGCGGGTTCGCTTGTTAGACCGATTTATTGGTGAAAAAGCTCAATCTTTACGTGAAAAATTTCATATTCATTAAAAGGCCGTAAGGCTTTTTTATGTTGTAGAAAATTTATAACATTTACGTTATAATGGAAATAGCTATTCTGGCGATAAACTTCCATCAGCTACTGTAATTTAAAACTATATCTGGCTCTTGAAAAGAATAAAACCCACTACTTTCCGTAAGATGTTACAATCGAATCACTTACAAATGATAAAGTTGATTGCTTTTCTTGTGTTCTTATAGAGGTTATGATGGATAAAAAATTACAATTAGATACATTATTAACTCATGCTGGTATTAAAACAGATGAAGTAATAGGTGTCTTGACAGCTCTCCTTTGTTTAGATGGCCACAATGATATTTTAGTAGGAGCTGTATGAAAATCTATACTTCAATCTCAATATGACGGGAGCTGTTTTATCTCCATTTGATAGTTATCTTTTGCTTTTTGGGGGTGAAAACCTTGTCTCTTCGTATAGAGCGTTCTACAAAAATGCACAAACCGAGAAAGAGTGGCATGATTTCCTTTAAAGTAAAAGATGAAACAGACTTTCGTATCTGCTAATAGGCTACAAGTCTTTATCTTTGCAGAAAGTTTGATTACTTATCCTGCGGCCCAAACATATGTAGATATTCCAACAGCCGTGTGGTAAGCCCATGGCTTAACAGATGAATTGTTACGTTTAGCCATTGGAATTGAGGATAGCTGAGATTTGATAACAGATTTAACATTTGCTTTGGAGGTATAATATGAGCAAATACAATTTTCAAACAGCCCCAAATCGCTTATCTCATCACGCTTATAAGTGGAAAGAGACAGAGAATGATCCTCAACTACTGCCAGCATGGATTGCAGATATGGACTTTGAAGTCATGCCTGAAGTAAAAAATGCGATTCATAAGTATGCAGAACAGTTGGTTTATGGCTATACGTATGCAAGTGATGAGCTACTCCAAGCAGTGCTGGATTGGGAAAAGAATGAACATCAGTATTCGTTTGATAAGGACGCTGTTGTCTTTGTGGAGGGAGTTGTACCATCTATCTCTATTGCAATCCAGGCTTTTACAAAAGAAGGAGAAGCTGTTTTAATCAATTCTCCTGTCTATCCGCCTTTCGCCCGTAGTGTCCAGTTAAATCATCGAAAATTAGTATCCAATTCTCTCAAGGAGGAAAATGGACTGTTTCAAATTGATTTTGAACAATTAGAAAAAGATCTTATTGAAAACCATGTGAAATTGTATCTTCTTTGTAATCCGCACAATCCAGGGGGACGTGTTTGGGAAAGGGAAGTTTTAGAACAGATAGGTCATCTTTGTCAAAAACACCATGTTATCTTGGTATCAGATGAAATTCATCAAGACTTGACCTTGTTTGGCCATGAACATGTTTCCTTTAATACTGTTTCACCGGATTTTAAAGACTTTGCTCTGGTACTTTCTAGCGCTACCAAGACTTTTAATATTGCAGGCACCAAAAATTCCTATGCCATTATTGAAAATCCTTCATTACGTACAACATTTAAACACCAGCAGCTTGTCAATAACCACCATGAAGTGTCAAGTTTAGGCTACATTGCGACAGAAACGGCCTATCGTTATGGGAAACCTTGGTTAGTGGCATTAAAAGCTGTGTTAGAAGAAAATATTCAATTTGCAGTAGAGTATTTTGCCCAAGAAGCTCCGCGTTTAAAGGTTATGAAACCACAAGGGACATATCTGATTTGGCTTGATTTCAGTGACTATGGTTTGACAGATGATGCACTCTTTACTTTATTGCATGACCAAGCAAAAGTCATTCTCAATCGGGGAAGTGATTATGGAAGTGAGGGTGAGCTGCATGCGAGACTAAATATTGCGGCGCCTAAGTCACTGGTAGAAGAGATTTGTAAGAGAATCGTGCGTTGCTTGCCCAAATAAAATAAAAAGAAATGTTCGAAAACAGTCACTTTTGGTTGACAATCGTTCTTAAGAGGAGTATAGTTAGTATGAAAAATCGGTAGGTGAGGCTACCATAGGGATACGGATGACTACCGCAAAGTAGTGGAGACACTATGCGCTGGTTAGCAGTTGAGATCGCTAAGGTTTTGACTAATGTCATTTCACTGCCCTACGGAGTTAAAGCTTGAACGGTAACACAAGACATACAGTCCTGCCATGTTTTTCATGGTAGGATTTTATCGTTTTGAGCTGATTTTTTAAAGAAAAAATGCAAGGGAAAGGGGTGGAGAATATGCCGAATGATGATCACCCGAGTCAACAGGAAAACAGTCGATTACCATATCTGAGCATTCCTCACGCTCCCTTGGAATCGACTCTAGCAAATGAATGACATCTGAGTAAAAAGGCTGTATGCAGTTATTTTGTCACTCGGATGTATCTTAGATAGAGGAGAAAATCAGTGAAAACAGCAAAAGAAAGATTAACAGATGCTCTTCGTATGTCTGTAGTGGATACGATGACATTTTTCAACACATCTAGATTGGGTTTGACAGAGGAGCAAGTAGAAGAAAATCGCGATCTATACGGTGAAAATGAATTGACCAAAGGGCAAGAAGATTCAATTGTTAAAAAAATTTATGAGTCTATTATCAACCCATTTACCGTTATTCTTTTACTCATTGCATTGGTGTCCTTGGTTACCAATGTTTGGCTGGCAAAACCAGGTCAGGAAGATCCGACAACGTTTATCATTATTGTTGTCCTTGTCTTGCTGTCTGGTAGTATTCGCTTTGTGCAAGAATTGCGGAGTGACAAAGCTGCCAGTAATCTTTCGCGTATGATTGTCAATACAGTGACAGTTGTTCGTGAGGGAAAAGAGCAAGAAATTCCGATTACAGAATTAGTGGTGGGAGATATTATCCGCTTGAGTGCAGGAGACATGTTGCCAGCAGATGTGCTAATTTTGGATTCGCGCGACTTCTTCGTACAACAGTCAGGTTTGACAGGTGAAAGTGATGCGGTTGAAAAAATGGCATTGGATAAATGTGAGATTAAAGATACAGAGAGTTTACTTGAATCTGACTCACTTGCCTTTATGGGAACCAATGTAATCTCTGGTCGTGCTAGCGCGCTTGTGCTTGTTGTTGGTGACGACACAAAAATGGGAGCTATTGAGCAAACGCTTAATACTTATGATGAACCAACTTCATTTGAACGAGAAATGAACAGTATTTCATGGTTGTTGATTCGCCTTATGTTGGTACTCGTACCTATTGTCTTTTTTATCAATGGTCTGACAGATGGGGATTGGCTAGAAGCTGGTGTATTTGCACTCAGTGTTGGTGTCGGTTTGACGCCAGAAATGCTTCCTATGGTCATCACAGCAAGCTTAGCGAAGGGTTCAATTCTTATGGCAAAAGAAAAAGTTGTCATCAAGAAACTCAATGCCATTCAAGATTTAGGAGCAATTGATATTCTTTGTACGGATAAAACAGGGACATTGACACAAGATGAGATTGTCTTGGAGTATCCACTTGATATTCATGGAGATCTTGATTTGGCTGTGCTTCGTCGGGCTTACTTAAATTCTTATTATCAAACAGGGTTAAAAAACCTGATGGATCGTGCCATTATCAATCGGACAGAAAAAGAAGCTGAAAAGCATGAAATCGTTCGCAACTTAGACCAAACTTTTAAGAAGATTGATGAATTACCTTTTGATTTTGAACGCCGTCGTATGAGTGTACTGGTTCGAGATGATGAGAATGTCGTTAGCATGGTGACAAAGGGTGCTTTAGAAGAAATGTTGGCTATTTCAAATTCTGTCGAATATAAAGGGAACATTCTTCCCTTGACAGAAGAAATCCGTCAAGAAATTTTAGCAGAAGTCGCACAGTTAAATGAGCAAGGTCTGCGTGTGCTGGGAGTCAGTTATCGTTCGGACTTGGATGCTGATTATGAATACACGGTCAAAGATGAGTCTGACATGATTCTGACAGGTTATCTTGCTTTTCTCGATCCACCAAAACCGTCAGCAGCCCCTGCTATTAAAGCATTAGCCGAGTATGGCGTAGCTACCAAAATTTTAACAGGTGACAATGAAAAAGTTACAGAAGCAGTTTGTGAGAAGGTTGGCTTAGATGCAAAGAACATCTTGCTAGGCTCTATGATTGAAACGATGTCGGATGAAGAATTGAGCAGAGTTGTTGAAACCACAACTGTTTTTGCTAAATTATCGCCTGACCAAAAGGCGCGCATCATTTTACAATTGAAAGCAAACGGGCACAAGGTTGGTTATATGGGTGATGGAATCAATGATGCTCCTTCTATGAAAGTAGCTGATGTAGGTATTTCAGTTGATACAGCTGTTGATATTGCAAAAGAAACAGCTGATGTTATTCTGTTAGACAAAGACTTATTAGTGCTTGAAAAAGGCTTGGTGGAAGGTCGCAAAGTCTATGCCAACATGACCAAGTACATCAAGATGACAGTGAGTTCCAACTTCGGAAATATCTTTTCTTTGCTAATCTCAAGTATTTTCTTACCATTTTTGCCCATGGCACCAATTCATTTGATTGTGTTGAATTTGGTCTATGACATTTCTTGTATCGCTTTACCATTTGACAATGTAGATCGTGAATTTTTGCAAAAGCCTCGCATTTGGAGTGCAAAATCCATTACTCGCTTCATGGCCTGGATTGGTCCAATTAGTTCTATTTTTGACTGTACAACCTTTTTAATTTTGTTCTTTATCATTGCACCAATGATAACAGGATCTGTTTATCATCATGGTATGTCTAGTAATTTCATTACGATTTTCCAAACAGGTTGGTTTATTGAGTCCATGTGGACGCAAACGATGGTTATCTATATGTTGCGCTCACCCAAGTTACCATTTATTCAAAGTAGACCAGCTTTATCTGTAGTCATGACCACTCTAGCGGCAGTCTTCTTTGTGACTTTATTGCCGTATGGCCCTTTTGCAAATCTTTTAAAGGTTTCTCCACTAAATGGTACTTATTTCTTATTCTTAATGATCATCATGGCTTTGTATATGATAAGTGTCACATTTGTGAAACATCTTTATATTAAGAAATATCATGAATGGTTATGAATCATTATCGATCTTTGAAAAGGCTTGTTTATTATAAGCCTTTTTTATGTTTTTTTGTTATAATAAGAAGAATAAATTGAAAGAAGGAACACCAATCATGGAAAAATTTCAAGTGATCGCACATCCGCTCATTCAGCATAAATTGTCTATCTTACGCCGTACAGATACATCTACCAAGGCTTTTCGTGAGCTAGTAAATGAAATTGCTATGCTAATGGGTTATGAAGTTTTACGTGACTTACCATTAGAAGATGTGGAAATTGAAACACCCATTACAAAGACAGTTCAAAAACAACTAGCTGGTAAAAAATTAGCTATTGTCCCAATCTTACGTGCAGGTATTGGTATGGTAGATGGTCTTTTGAGTCTTGTACCAGCTGCTAAAGTCGGACATATTGGAATGTATCGTGATGAAGAAACTTTGAAACCAGTTGAATACCTTGTGAAATTACCGGAAGATATTATCCAACGTCAAATTTTCGTGGTGGATCCGATGTTAGCAACAGGTGGCTCAGCTATTTTAGCTATTGATTCACTGAAAAAACGTGGAGCACACAATATTAAATTTGTCTGTCTTGTTTCGGCTCCAGAAGGCGTGAAAGCTTTACAAGAAGCTCACCCAGACGTAGAAATCTTTACGGCAGCCCTTGATGATCACTTGAATGAAAATGGCTACATCGTTCCAGGATTGGGAGATGCAGGAGATCGTCTTTTTGGTACAAAATAATAAGTTTTATGTTTGACCTTTTTTGACCAAAAGGCTATAATAGTCTCATATTTGAAAAATCTTACTAAGAATTGTTGGTCAGATTAAAATATCAGATGAAAAGGAGAATACAATGATTCCTGTAGTTATTGAACAAACAAGCCGTGGGGAACGCTCGTACGATATTTACTCACGTCTTTTAAAAGATCGCATTATTATGCTAACTGGAGCAGTTGAAGACAACATGGCCAATTCTATTATTGCCCAACTGCTTTTCCTAGATGCCCAAGATAGTACAAAGGATATTTATCTTTATATCAATACGCCAGGAGGTTCTGTATCGGCGGGTCTAGCGATTGTCGATACAATGAACTTCATCAAATCAGATGTTCAAACAATTGTCATGGGAATGGCTGCGTCCATGGGAACAATCATCGCTTCAAGTGGTGCTAAAGGCAAACGCTTTATGTTGCCAAATGCAGAGTACATGATTCACCAACCAATGGGTGGAACAGGTGGCGGTACGCAACAAACCGATATGGCGATTGCTGCTGAACATTTGCTGAAAACTCGAAACAATTTGGAAAAAATTCTTGCAGATAACTCTGGTAAGACCGTTAAGCAAGTTCATAAAGATGCTGAACGTGACTACTGGATGAGTGCTCAAGAAACACTAGATTATGGTTTCATTGATGAAATCATGGCAAATAACAATTTGAACTAATGCTCTATTTGCTATTATCTGAAAAAAATGTCCTCTGATGGGCATTTTTTTGATATACTTATAAATGAAAAAATATTAGAAAGAAAACTCATGTTTAAAAAAGAAGAACGAACAGGTATCATTGTCTATTTATATTATAATCGTGACATAAAAAGAATTGCGTCCATTGGTGATATTGTCTATCATTCCAAAAAGCATCGTTATCTCCAGTTGTATGTGGATACTGCGCAAGTAGATGGTATTGTTGAGAAACTATCTAAGGAAAAATATGTCAAACAAGTACGGGTTTGTCATATTCAAGAATTGGATACAGACTTCGTTGGAAGTTTGTTTAGAGAGAAGGAAAACGTAAACATGTAAAAAAATTCTGTTGACTACTTGACAATTGTCAGATAATTCGGTATATTCTTAACATATTATTTTGAAACAAGGAGTTAAGAATATGAAAAAGAGAATTGCGCTATCATTTGTTGCTCTTGCAAGCGTTGCTCTTCTTGCCGCTTGTGGGGAAGTGAAGTCAGGTGGATCTAATGCAACAGGTACAAAAGTTGCTGATAAGACTATTAAAATTGGATTCAACTTTGAAGAGACAGGCGCAACAGCTGCTTATGGTACAGCCGAGCAAAAAGGCGCTCAGCTTGCAGTTGAAGAAATCAATAAAGCAGGTGGTATTGACGGAAAAAAACTAGAAGTAGTGGACAAAGATAATAAATCTGAAACAGCAGAAGCTGCTTCTGTAACGACCAACTTAGTAACCCAATCGAAAGTCAATGCAGTTGTAGGACCTGCGACTTCTGGTGCAACGGCAGCAGCTGTTTCTAATGCGACAAAAGCAGGTGTACCCTTGATTTCACCTAGTGCTACTCAAGATGGCTTGACAAAAAATCAAGAGTATTTATTCATTGGGACTTTCCAGGATAGCTTCCAAGGTAAAATCATTTCTAAATATGTGACAGAAAAGTTAAAAGCGAAAAAAGTTGTGCTTTATACAGATAACTCAAGTGATTATGCCAAAGGTATCGCAAAAGCTTTCCGAAGCGCCTATAAAGGCAAAATTGTTGCGGATGAAAAATTCGTCGCTGGTGATACGGACTTCCAAGCAGCTTTGACCAAGATGAAAGGGAAAGATTTTGATGCAATTGTCATCCCTGGTTACTATACTGAAGCTGGTAAAATTGTCAATCAAGCGCGTGGTATGGGAATTGATAAACCAATCGTTGGTGGTGATGGCTTTAATGGTGAGGAATTTGTCCAACAAGCAACTCCAGCCAAAGCCTCAAATATCTACTACATCTCAGGTTTTTCTTCGACAGTTGATGTCTCAGCGAAAGCTAAGAAATTCCTAGAAGCTTACAAGGCTAAATACAACAATGAAGAACCTTCAACATTTGCAGCGCTAGCATATGATTCTGTTTATCTTGTTGCTAATGCTGCCAAAGGTGCGAAAACATCTGTTGACATTAAAAACAATATGGCTAAGACAAAGAATTTTGAAGGTGTAACAGGTGATACCAGCTTTGACAAGCATCATAACACTGTAAAAACAGCCTTTATGATGACCATGAATAATGGGAAAGTCACAGCAGCTGAAACAGTTAAGCCATAATCTTTCATAAAGAACTGCTTAAAATATATTTTATAGTGTATAGAAGAGTAACTATTTATGGTGGACATCGTAGATAGTTACTTCTCTTTATATGGGTTAAAAGAGATAGTTAGGATAGATATCTTAGTGTTAAGAATGTAGCTCATTATGATTTGTAAGATAGAGTAACTGCTAGCTCTGTCTTAAATTGTTTAACATCAATCAGCTATAAGGTGAGGAAAAGGAACTGACGATTTCTTTTGCTCAAACTTGGAATAGAGAGTAAGGAGAACCAATTTCTTTGAAACCGCAACTTACTCACTCTTTTTTTGCGATAGGATAAGAAAGATGTGAATCACCACATCATCCTTTCATCGATATTATATTTAGAAAGTGTGGTGGCCATGCTCCAACAACTTGTTAATGGTCTAATTTTAGGGAGCGTCTATGCTTTGCTCGCTCTCGGCTATACTATGGTTTATGGAATTATCAAACTCATCAATTTCGCTCATGGAGATATTTACATGATGGGTGCTTTTATGGGGTATTTCTTGATAAATTCCCTTCATCTTAATTTTTTCCTTGCCTTAATCTTGGCAATGATTGGGACAGCGGCTTTAGGCGTACTAGTCGAATTTTTGGCTTATCGCCCGTTGAGAAATTCGACTCGAATTGCAGCTTTGATTACTGCAATTGGTGTTTCGTTTTTCTTGGAGTACGTGATGGTGTATTTTGTAGGAGCCAATACTCGTTCGTTCCCCCAAGTGATTGAAACGGTTCGTTATAGTTTTGGACCGATTAGTCTCACCAATATCCAATTAATGATTTTGGCTGTTTCCCTAATTTTAATGGTGTTGTTACAAGTCATCGTTCAAAAAACAAAAATGGGAAAAGCCATGCGGGCAGTTTCGGTCGATAGCGATGCGGCGCAACTAATGGGAATTAATGTCAATCGTACGATTAGTTTCACTTTTGCTTTGGGCTCGGCTTTGGCAGGAGCGGCAGGTGTGCTCATTGCGCTTTATTATAATTCCCTTGAACCATTGATGGGAATGACTCCAGGGCTGAAATCGTTTGTTGCCGCAGTTCTTGGTGGGATTGGCATTATCCCTGGAGCAGCATTAGGAGGCTTTGTCATTGGTTTGTTAGAAACCTTTGCAACAGCCTTTGGTATGTCAGATTTCCGTGATGCGATTGTGTATGGTATTTTAATCTTAATTTTACTCGTTCGTCCTGCAGGGATTCTTGGTAAGAATGTGAAAGAGAAGGTGTAAGCTATGAAGAAGAATTTAAAAATAAATATTTTATGGTTTGTTCTCCTTCTTGCTGGGTATGGGTTGATTACCTTGCTTGCTAGTGCAGGAGTTTTGAATGATTTTTATCTACAAATCTTACAACAAATTGGTATTAACATCATTTTGGCAGTAGGTTTAAATTTGATTGTTGGCTTTTCAGGTCAATTTTCTCTGGGACATGCTGGATTTATGGCAATTGGCGCCTATGCAGCTGCGATTATTGGCTCGAAATCAGCTACTTATCCGGCCTTTTTTGCAGCTATGGTATTAGGAGCGTTGATTGCAGGAACAGTAGCTTTGATTGTCGGGATTCCTACTCTTCGCTTGAAAGGTGATTATTTAGCGATTGCAACGCTTGGGGTCTCTGAAATCATTCGCATTTTAATCATTAACGGTGGTGATTTGACCAATGGAGCTGCGGGTATCTTGGGTATTCCTGCCTTTACCAATTGGCAAATGGTATATTTCTTTGTAGTTATTACAACTATTTTGACCATCAATTTTTTGCGGAGTCCAATTGGACGAGCAACCTTATCAGTTCGTGAAGATGAAATCGCGGCAGAATCTGTAGGGGTCAACACTACTAAAATTAAAGTGGTTGCGTTTGTCTTCGGAGCTATAACAGCTAGTATTGCAGGCTCACTTCAGGCTGGATTTATTGGTTCAGTTGTGCCGAAAGATTATACCTTCATCAATAGTATCAATGTCTTGATTATCGTGGTCTTTGGTGGTCTTGGTTCTATGACAGGTACTATTGTTGCAGCAATTCTCTTAGGTATCTTAAACATGGTGCTACAAAATGTGGCAAGTATTCGTATGATTATTTACTCTCTTGCTTTGATTTTAGTGATGATTTTCCGACCAGGTGGACTTCTTGGTACTTGGGAATTGAACTTCTCACGCTTCTTTAAAAATGATAAGGAGGTCAACTAATGGCGCTTCTTGATGTAAAAAATCTAACAAAAAATTTCGGCGGGCTGACCGCTGTTGGTGATGTAACCTTAGAGCTGAATGATGGGGAATTAGTCGGTCTCATTGGCCCAAACGGTGCAGGGAAAACAACGTTGTTCAACTTGTTAACAGGTGTTTATGAACCAAGTGAGGGAAGTGTGACCTTGGATGGCCATTTGATCAATGGTAAGGCTCCTTATAAGATTGCTTCGTTAGGGCTTAGTCGCACATTCCAAAATATTCGATTATTTAAGGATTTGACAGTGCTAGATAATGTCCTGATTGCTTTTGGAAATCATCACAAAGCACATGTATTTGCTAGCTTCTTTCGTTTGCCAGCTTTCTATAAAAATGAGGCAGCATTGCGTGAGAAAGCTCTCAAATTACTGAAAATTTTTGACTTAGACGGAGAAGCAGAAACTCTTGCTAAAAATTTAGCTTACGGACAGCAGCGGCGGCTGGAAATTGTGCGTGCTCTAGCAACAGAACCCAAAATTCTCTTTTTAGATGAGCCTGCTGCGGGAATGAATCCGCAGGAAACAGCGGAATTGACAGAGTTAATCCGTCGTATTAAAAATGAATTTCAAATTACAATTATGTTGATTGAGCACGATATGAGCCTCGTCATGGAAGTAACCGAGCGAATCTATGTATTAGAATATGGTCGGTTGATTGCACATGGGACTCCTGATGAGATTAAAAATGATAAACGTGTTATCGAAGCTTATCTGGGAGGTGGAGCCTAATGTCTATGCTAAAAGTTGAGAATCTTTCTGTCCATTATGGCATGATTCAGGCAGTCCGAGATGTCAGTTTTGAAGTCAATGAAGGAGAAGTTGTTTCTCTTATTGGTGCAAATGGTGCTGGAAAAACGACGATTCTGCGGACAATTTCAGGACTGGTTCGTCCAAGTTCAGGAAAAATTGAGTTTTTAGGAAATGAAATTCAGAAAGTTCCTGCTCAGAAAATTGTGGCGGCAGGACTGTCTCAGGTACCGGAAGGACGCCATGTATTCTCAGGTTTGACCGTTATGGAAAATCTGGAAATGGGTGCCTTTCTGAAAACAAATCGTGATGAAAATCAAGCAAATCTAAAGAAAGTTTTTTCACGTTTTCCGCGTTTGGAAGAGCGTAAGAATCAAGATGCTGCAACTCTTTCTGGAGGTGAGCAGCAGATGCTTGCTATGGGACGGGCTCTCATGTCTACTCCTAAACTCTTGCTTTTAGATGAGCCCTCAATGGGATTGGCTCCTCTTTTCATCCAAGAAATTTTTGATATTATTCAAGATATTCAAAAGCAAGGTACAACTGTTTTATTGATTGAGCAAAATGCTAATAAAGCGCTCTCGATTGCTGACCGTGGCTACGTTTTAGAAACAGGAAACATTGTCTTGTCTGGTACAGGAAAAGAATTGCTCGCTTCTGATGAAGTTCGCAAAGCTTATCTTGGTGGGTGAAACGAGGAAAAAAGAAGTGGTTTTCTGCTTCTTTTTTAGTCACTAATTTGTTATTGGAAAGCGGAACAATGACTTTGAAAGCGTTTGAAATAAGCTGAAAAATACAGTATAATAGAACTGAAAATTAGAGATAAAGGAGAATTTCCATGGCTGTTAAAGATTTTATGACACGAAAAGTAATATACATTAGTCCAGATACGACAGTGGCACATGCGGCAGATATCATGCGGGCGCAGGAACTTCATCGACTTCCTGTTATTGAAAATGACCAATTGGTCGGTTTGGTGACTGAAGGAACGATTGCAGAAGCAAGTCCTTCAAAAGCAACAAGTTTGTCTATTTATGAGATGAATTATTTGTTAAACAAGACCAAAATCAAAGATATCATGATTCGTGATGTGGTGACAGTGTCGCAATTTGCTAGCTTGGAAGATGCAACTTATTTAATGTTAAAAAACAAGATTGGAATTTTACCAGTTGTGGATAATCAACAAGTTTATGGTGTCATTACAGATCGTGATGTTTTTAGAGCCTTTCTGGAAATTGCTGGCTATGGAGAAGAAGGCATCCGTGTTCGCTTCATTACAGAAGATGAAGTCGGTGTGTTGGAAAAAATTGTGCATTTAATTGTTGAAGAAAATCTTAATATCTCTAATGCTGTCAATATTCCACGAAAAGATGGGAAAGTTGTTATTGAAGTGCAAATCGATGGCGATATTGATTTGCCAGCTTTGAAAGCAAAATTTGAAGATAAAGACATTCAGGTTGAGGATATAACCCGTACTTCAGCAAAAGCTTTATAGCAAAATAAAAACGCATGGAATCAGTAAAAACTGCTAGCATGCGTTTTTTTAGTTATTATCTTTGAAGCGGTTGTTTATTAGCATCTAGAGTAAAGCCTTCACCCAGGATTTCATGAGCATCTGTAATCGTAATAAAGGCACGTGGATCAACGCTATGAATTACATTTTTCATCGTTTGCATTTCGTTTCGTCCAACGACACAGTAAATGAGTTTTAAGTTGTTTTCACTATAGTAACCTTGTCCATTGATGAAAGTAACTCCGCGGCTTAGATCTTCATCGATTTTCTTTGCTAACTCTTCCGGATGATTTGTGATTACCATGAATCCTTTACCAGCATAACCGCCTTCACCAATTAAGTCAATCACTCGTGAAGCGATAAAGACAAAAATCAAGGTATAAGTCACTAAGCGAACATCTTTAAAAACAAGTACAGTGAAAATAAGGACACAGAAGTCTACAGTAAACATCAATTTTCCCATGGAGATGTTCGTATACTTGTTAGCGATTCTAGCAATGATGTCCGTACCACCAGTGGTGCCACCAGCATTGAAAACAATTCCTAGTCCAACGCCAGCAATAATCCCGGTTAGGAGCGCTACAATTACGAGATCGCCTTCAAGGTTAATCACGAAAGGAATTTTCTCAAAGATAGCCAGCCAAGCAGAGACTGCAAAGGTTCCTAAGATGCTAGAGTACAATAGCCGTGAGCCAAAGACTTTCCAGGCAATGATGAAAAGAGGAATGTTGATGATGAGATTCATCAGTGAAACGGGAATTTTAAATAGATAGTATGTAATGAGGGTCACCCCAGTCGCGCCCCCTTCATACAAATGATTTGGAATAATCAGATAATTGATGGCAAAAGCAAAAATTCCAGCTCCTAGAATAATCGTCAGATAGTTTTTAAACTTAGACATGATAACCTCCTAATAGTTTCTGTACACTCTATTGTATCAAATCTTGAAAGCTTATGTATCATTTTGAAAAAATTTTTTTAAATTTTTTCAAAATGATTTTTCTGGAGTTTTTTGTTAAAATAGAAAAGAGAAAAAAGAAGAAATGAGTTAATATGTCAAAAGGAATGTTCATCTCTTTAGAAGGACCAGACGGCGCAGGGAAATCAAGTGTTCTAGAAGCTTTGATTCCTATTTTAGAAACAAAAGGGCAGGCGTTTATCACAACGCGTGAGCCTGGTGGAGTAGCAGTTGCGGAGAAAATTCGTGATGTTATTTTGGATCCAAAACATACAGAAATCGATGAAAAAACAGAATTGCTCCTATATATAGCTAGTCGTAGGCAGCATTTAGTGGAGCGCATCGTACCAGCCTTGAACCGCGGTGAGCTTGTGTTAGTAGACCGTTTTATTGATAGTTCTGTTGCTTATCAAGGATTTGGCCGGGGATTGAAGGTCGCTGATATCGATTGGCTGAATAATTTTGCGACAGACGGTTTGAAGCCAGATTTGACTCTCTATTTTGATATTGATGTAGAGGAAGGTTTAGCCCGCATTGCTAAGAGTAAGGATAGGGGAGCAGATCGTTTAGATCGAGAAAGTGTGGAATGGCATAAACGAGTCCGTGAAGGATATTTATCTATTCTTGAAAAAGAGCCAAATCGTATGAAAAGGATTGACGCCAGTCAGCCACTTGAAAAAGTAATTTCCGATACGGTAGCAGTGCTAGCAGAGCATGTTGAGAGTCTAAGATGAAAATAGAAAAATTAGCTCAGTTACAGCCAGTCTTGTTTGAGCGTTTTGAACAAATTTTACAGCAGAATCGTCTGAATCATGCTTATCTGTTTACAGGAGCTTTCGGTAGTTTTGAGATGGCTCAATGTTTAGCACAGAGTTTATTTTGTACCAATAAAAATGGTGTCTTACCCTGTGGTGAATGCCGAAATTGTCGTTTGATTGAGGAAGAGGATTTTTCAGATGTGACGGTTGTTCGACCGATTAATCAGATTATCAAAACAGAGCGTGTTCGAGAGCTCATACGCAATTTTTCTCAGTCAGGACTTGAAAGCAGCAAACAGGTATTTATTATTTGTGATGCGGACAAAATGCATATCAATGCGGCTAATTCACTGTTAAAGGTCATCGAAGAGCCGCAAAGTGAAGTGTATATTTTTTTACTGACAGCAGATGAAAACCTTATTTTGCCGACCATTAAAAGTCGAGCGCAGCGATTTTATTTTCCAAAAAATAAAGCATATTTGTTTGAGAAATTAGAACAAGCTGGAGTGATGAAGACGCAAGCAGAATTGTTGACAGTTTACAGTCAGACGGAAGAAGAGGCTATGCGTTTGGCAGCTAGTTCATCATTTTTTGAACTAGTTAATGAATGTGAATGTCTTGTATCTTTTTGCTTGAATCAAAAAGCAATCGCCTATTTGCAGGTTGCGAAGTTAGCTAGTCTGGCTGATGATAAGGAAAGGCAAGGACAGGCTTTGAAGGTGCTGGAAATTTTATTTGCTAAAGAGATGGAAACAGAGTGTGGACGCTATTACTTAGACGGTATATTTACAGCGAGGAAAATGTGGCAAGCAAATGTTAGTTTTCAAAATGCACTCGAATATATGGTGTTACAAGAAAGAATCTGATGTGCTGTATTAGCATAGGAAAATGGTAGTGGGGATGAATAAAAAAGAATTATTTGATGCGCTAGATGAATTTTCTCAAAACCTACTTATTACTTTAGCAGAGGTAGAGGCAATTAAGAAAAATCTGAAAGGCGTAGTAGAAGAAAACGTAGCGCTTCGTTTGGAAAATGATAAATTACGAGAGCGATTGGGCCAAGTGGAGCATACAACAACACCAAAAACAAAAAGAAATCGCGATAATCTGCGTAAATTATACGAAGACGGTTTTCATGTCTGTACGGATTTTTATGGCCAACGCCGTGAAAATGATGCAGAATGCATGTTTTGTGACGAGTTGCTGTTTAGGGAGTAGGCATGCAGATTCAAAAAAGTTTTAAAGATCAGTCGCCTTATGGAAAGCTTTATCTAGTGGCAACTCCGATTGGGAACATGGATGATATGAGTATTCGCATGGTGAATACTCTGAAAGAAGTCGATTATATTGCAGCAGAAGATACCAGAAATACTGGTCTTTTACTTAAACATTTTAGTATTGCAACGAAGCAGATTAGCTTTCACGAGCATAATGCCAAAGAAAAAATTCCTGATTTGATTCGTTTGCTGAAAAGCGGGCAGGATATTGCTCAGGTTTCGGATGCAGGTTTGCCTAGTATTTCTGATCCAGGGCATGATTTCGTCAAGGCTGCTATTGCTGAGGGAATCGCAGTAGTGACTGTTCCTGGACCGAGTGCGGGAATTTCAGCTTTGATAGCAAGCGGTCTAGCTCCGCAACCTCATCTTTTTTATGGATTTTTGCCACGCAAGGTTGGACAACAGAAAGAATTTTTTGAAAGTAAGAAATCTTATCCTGAAACTCAGATTTTTTATGAATCTCCTCATCGGGTCAAAGCTACTTTAGAAAATATGCTCAGTATCTATGGGGATCGTTCTGTAGTACTAGTACGGGAATTAACTAAGATTTATGAGGAATACCAGCGCGGCTTGATTTCGGAAGTGATTGGCTTTATTACGGAAAATCCACTAAAAGGTGAATGTTTGTTAATCGTAGAAGGTTTTAAGGAAGAAGAGATTGAACAGTCAGAAGCGGATTTGTTGGTAGAGATTGAACAGTTAGTAGCAGCGGGGACAAAGAGAAATCAGGCTATCAAACAAGTAGCAAAAAAATACGGTTTGAATAAAAGTTCGCTTTATGCACGGTATCATGAACAAGCGAAATAGTGAGAAAAATCATGATTTTTTATAAACAAATGTATCTCTCTCCTTTAGGAGAAATGTCTCTTGTTGCTAATGAATCAGGTCTTGTTGGAGTTTGGTTTTTAAAGCAGAAATATTTTGAACATGGTTTGGAAGAAGGAAACTTGCTTTTTGAAAAAAATGACGTTTTGAAAGAAACGGAACTTTTGCTAGAACACTATTTTAGCGGAGATTGTCCAGATTTTTCGAGTCTTCCTTTAGCTTCTGTTGGGACAAGTTTTCAACAACAAGTTTGGGCTCATCTGCAAACTATCCCTTACGGAGAATTCGTTACGTATGGTCAGATAGCAAAGAAGTTAGGTAGTCGTTCTGCGCAGGCTGTTGGCGGTACTGTAGGTAGAAATCCTTTTTCTATCATCGTTCCTTGTCATCGGGTGTTAGGCAGTCAAGGACAATTAACTGGCTATGCTGGGGGGCTGGACAAGAAATGGTGGCTTTTGGAGCATGAAGGCATTGAGCTTAACGAGAAAGATTTAGATAAATGATAAATGGAGGAGAAAATATGTTACGATTTATTGAATACCCAAAATGTTCAACCTGTCGCAAAGCCAAGGCTGAGTTAGAGCGGCTGGGTTTGGAATTTGAAGCAGTAGATATTGTCAATGAAACACCGAGTAAAGAGGAGATTCTAACTTGGATTGAAAATTCTGATTTGTGCCTTAAATCTTTCTTCAACACTAGCGGGCTCAAATACCGTGAGTTAGGTTTGAAAGACAAACTATCAGGATTGTCAATTGAGGAAGCCGCAGATCTTCTAGCGGCAGATGGCATGCTCATCAAGCGTCCAATCTTAGAAAAAGATGGGAAAATCCTACAAATAGGCTACCGTAAAGAGTATGCGACATTAGATTTATAGAATAAAAAGGAAGTGAACGGGCAAAATGAATTTCTCTGAAATCATGACGGTTGTCCCACTTTTTTAAGCTCTACATTTTGGTATCATTGGCGTTCATGTTATAATATTTTTAATAAACAAAGGGAAAGGGAAAAAATGGTTTTATCAAAAAAACGTGCACGAAAGGTGATTGAGGAGATAATTGCCCTATTTCCAGATGCTAAGCCTGGTTTGAATTTTAACAATTATTTTGAATTGCTGGTAGCGGTCATATTGTCAGCTCAAACAACGGATGCAGCGGTTAATACGGTTACACCAACCCTTTTTAAAGCTTATCCTAATCCAGAGAAAATGGCTGCGGCGTCAGAAAGCGAAATTGCTAGCTATATCGCTCGTCTGGGACTGTATCGTAATAAAGCTAAATTTTTGAAAAAATGTGCTCAGCAATTGCTCGATGACTTTGATGGTCAAGTTCCTCATACACGGAAAGAATTAGAAAGTTTGGCTGGTGTAGGGCGTAAAACAGCGAATGTGGTCATGAGTGTTGGATTTGGTATTCCCGCTTTTGCAGTGGATACCCATGTGGAGCGAATCTGCAAACACCATGATATTGTCAAAAAGTCAGCTACCCCGCTAGACGTTGAACAACGAGTGATGGAAGTTTTACCCAAAAATGAATGGTTGCCTGCGCATCAGGCTATGATTTGCTTTGGACGCGAAATTTGCCATCCTAGAAATCCTAAATGCGATCACTATCCGCAACTCTATAACTTTAAGGACATATAAAAAGCGAGGTCTGATGACTTCGCTTTCTTATTCACTAAATCTTAAAAAATAACCATCTGGATCCAAAATCGCAAATTCATGAGGGTAAATAAAGCTATCTCCTACTCGAAATTCTCTTTTTGTCAGCGGACGATGAATGGGATAGTCAGCTTCTAGCAGTTTTTGGTGGAGCTGAGGGACATCTTCAATGCCAAAGGAAATATTGACACCGCGCCCGAAAGGATAGGTCAGTTGGGCTAATTCTTCTGCGCTACTTTCTTCTAGCATAAGCTGGCAGTCTTCAAGCGAGAGGAAGAGAAATTTCTCCTCTGGACGCTCGTATTCGACAGAGAATCCCAGTAAGTCGCAGTAAAAGTGGCGTGACTTTTCGATGTTGGATACCACAAATTCGGGGATGACAGCTTGATAGTCCATTCGTTTTCTCCTTAGAGTTCAATCTCCATGACAATCGGTGTGTGGTCTTGGCGTGCACCGGAGTCAATCATATCAGACTTGGTTACCTTGTCAGCCACGCGGTTACTGGTCAGCCAGTAGTCGATTCTCCAGCCTGTATTGTTGATTTTAGAAGTCTTGCTGCGCTGGGCCCACCAAGTGTATTGGTTAGGGATATCGCCGTGCAAATGGCGGAAGGTATCGGTAAAGCCTTTAGCCAGCAAGTTGGTAAAACCGGCACGCTCTTCATCGGTAAAGCCTGGTGAACGGCGGTTGCTGGCTGGATTGGCCAAGTCGATTTCCTTGTGGGCCACATTGTAGTCGCCAGTAGCGAGGACTGGTTTTTGTTCATCTAGTGTTGCCAAGTATTCAGCGTATTTGGCATCCCAGACTTGACGGTCATCCAAGCGTTTGAGGCCATCACCAGCATTAGGCGTATAGACCTGTGTGACAAAGAAACCGTCAAATTCCAGCGTAATGATGCGTCCTTCAACATCCATGGTTGACGGAGCGCCGATTTCAGGGAAGGTTATGGTTGGTGTCAGTTCTTTATTGTAGAGGAACATGGTTCCTGCATAGCCCTTGCGGGCCGGCTCTTGGGAGGAGCGCCAAGTGTTTTCATAGTCTGGGAAAAGATTTGTCAAAATCTCCAAGTGCTTTTTTGTAGGACCTTTAGCAGATAGCTTTGTTTCCTGAATGGCGATAATATCCGCCTTTTCTGCCTGAAGCGTCTGAAGAACAGCCTGAGAGAGCTGAGCGCGGGCAGAATCACTGGTCAATGCAGCGTTGAGAGAGTCAATGTTCCAAGAGATGAGTTTCATACGGATACCTTTTCTAGATTTATTTTTTCTATTGTATCAAAAAATGACTGGCTAGGCGAGTTTGAGGTTGTAAAAAGGATAGTAAGGTGTATAATATTAGTTAAAGGAGATAAAAATGGGTGCATTATTATTGAAAGTCATCTTATTCATATTCTGTATTTGGTACCTTATTAGGTTACTTCGTTTTTGGGGAAAACAATCATCTTCTGAGCCATTTTGGGTACAGAAAGAAATTGGTGTTGGAATTGGGATCAATCCAAGGAACACAGCTGGTTTTTGGGTAAGTCTGGCTGTGACACTTTCGGCCCTTATTGCTCTTTCGGCCTTGATAGTCTCTTTCTTTTTATAGAAATCATTTGAAGGTGCAGGACCTTCTTTTTTTATTTAGAAAGTTATCTAAATATCTATTGTATTTTTTAAAAATAAAGTGTATAATTCTATTTAGAAAAACATCTAAATAGAAAGTGGAAGTGATGAAGATGTCAAAAAAGAGTAGTATCTTTGCCTTTATTGGTCTAGCTTATGGCTTAGCATGGATAATTTGGTTTGGCTTATGGTTGTGTGGTATTAAGTTGGGTGAACCTGTAAGTCAGATATCTAGTATTGCTGCCATGTGGATGCCCGCACTTGCTTTTTTCATATTAAAGAAAGTGAGACCAGATCAGATTGAGATGAAAGCTACTTTCTCACTCAACCTGAAAGGGCGATGGTATTATTATTTACTAGCGCTTTGGTTACCTGCAGTGTTAAGTGTTTTAGGAGCAGGGCTGTACTATCTTGTCTTTAGTAAGCAGTTCAGTCTTGGATTTGAATCGCTTCGGACAATACTAGATAGAATAGGGGCATCCCAGACAAATGTTTCTGTAAAGTTAGTTGTTTGTGTTCAAATCCTTTCAGCTTTAACCTATGGTCCTTTTTTAAACAGTCTTTTAGCAGTGGGTGAAGAAATTGGATGGCGTGGTTATCTCTATCCAGCCCTTCGAGAGCAGTTTTCTGCAGTACAGGCGCACCTCTTGATAGGGCTTATTTGGAGCCTCTGGCATTTGCCAATCAATTTGCAAGGCTATAACTATGGTTTAACTTATGTCGGCTATCCCTGGTTGGGAGTATTAGCGATGTTTGTTTTTTGCTTTAGTCTTGGGGTTTTGCTGAGTTGGGTAATGGAAAAGACGGGTTCTATCTTGGCTCCAGCTCTCTTGCACGGTGCTGTCAATGCCATTGCTGGATTGGGATTTTTGTTTCAATTACCAACAGAAAAAGTGCTGGCTTTGCGTATCCTCGGACCGTCTCCTGCGGGATTTTTGGCGGTGTTGCCTTTCTTGTTCCTTGCGCTAGCCATTTTACAAAAGGAAAGGAAGAGTAGACATGAGTTTTGCGAATACCTTTAAGGCCCTATCTCATCCTGTGAGGCGAGAGATTTTAGATTTGCTAAAAATGGGCAAGATGTCTGCTGGGGAAATAGCAGACCAGTTTGAATTGACAGGAGCTACCATTTCGCATCACCTCAGTGTCTTGAAGCAGGCGGATTTGGTTGTGGAAAGCCGAGAGAAAAACTTTATTTACTATGAACTCAATACATCTGTGCTGGAGGATATGATGGTGTGGTTAGCAGACTTGAAAGGAAGTAAAAAAGATGAAAATGAATAAAAAAATATTAGGACTAACAAGTGTTATGATTCTGTTGCCCGTGCTTGTGGGTTGTTTCTTTTGGAATCGGCTACCAGAAACGATGGCAACACATTTTAAACTATCGGGTCAAGCAAATGGCTTTAGCAGTCGATGGGTAACAGTTTTTGGGCTTCCTAGCTTTTTGTTGGTCATCCATTGGCTTTGCATATTTGTAACCAGTAAGGATCCTAAATCAAGTAATGTTAATCCTAAAGCACGCCACCTAGTGTATTGGATTATTCCCCTTGCATCTTGGTTTGCTCTGGGATCCATTTACGCTCATGCTTTAGGTTATGCAGTCAATCATGCTTTGATAGTCAATGCATTTCTAGGATTGTTGCTTATGGCTATTGGCAATTATATGCCAAAAATCCGTCGAAACTATACCATAGGGATTCGTTTGCCATGGACTTTGGATAATGATGATAATTGGATACGAACACATCGCCTGGCTGGTAAAATGTGGGTAATTGGAGGTGTCCTTCTGTTCGTCAATGCTTTTATCCAAATTGCGGTTGATTTGGTAGTTTTACTCATCTTTGGGATTGTGATTGTAGTACCAATGATATACTCTTATTGGCTAGCTAGGGCACTGTATTGACTCATGATTAGGATGGGCTTGCATTCAAGATGCAAGCCCGTTATTTTGTTAAAAACAAACTGTCTAGAAATATTGAAAAATATCGAAATTTTTTCTATAATAGACCGAGAAAATAGAGGGAGAAAAAATGAAATTTTATTCTTATGATTATGTTTTGAGTCAAATCAACCAGCAAAACGGGGTGACGATTGGACTTTCTATTTTGTTGTTACTTGTGACAGGTTTTTTTGCTTTTAAGGCTTATCAAAATAAGCGCGATTCGAAATTTCGTGAATTGGCGATTATCTCCATTTTGTCTTTGATTGCTATCGTTCTGATTGGGATTAGTACTTTTCAGACCAATCAAGCCTCTAATAACCAGTTCCAAACCTCTCTTCATTTTATTGAAGTTATTTCAAAAGATTTGGGAGTAGATAAGTCAGAGGTTTATGTCAACACTTCAGCTGCGACGGATGGAGCGATTTTAAAAGTTGGAAAAGATTTTTATCGAGCTATGAGTGGCAGTGAGCCAGATAAGTATTTACTGGAAAAAATTAAATTGCATAAGACAACAGATATCAAATTAGTGGAGGTTAAAAAATGACTCTAAATTATCTAGAAATCCTGATTAAATTAGCTTTGGGACTATTTTCACTCGTGTTTGTTATCAATGTGACAGGAAAAGGAAATCTGGCACCTAATTCCGCGATTGATCAGATTCAAAATTATGTTCTAGGTGGTATTATTGGTGGGGTGATTTATAATAGCTCTATTAGCATTCTCCAGTATGCGATCATCCTCATTATGTGGACGATCTTGGTCTTGACTCTAAAATGGCTCAATAACAATGTTCGGGCAGTCAAGCATTTGATTGATGGTAAACCGACTACCCTGATTCAGCACGGGAAGTTGAGCCCTGAAGCTTGCCGCTCCGTTGGCCTTTCAGCGGCTGATGTGGCTCTGAAGTTGCGTAGTCAAGGAATTTTTCAACTAAAGCAAGTTAAACGAGCAGTCATGGAACAAAACGGTCAGCTTATTGTCGTACAGGCAGGTGAAGAAAATCCGAAATACCCCATTATCACAGACGGTGTTGTCCAGATTGATATTTTAGAGTCTATTGACAAAACAGAAGAATGGTTAATCGAGAGGCTCGCTAAGGAAGGCTATACTGATATTTCTAATATCTTCATCGCAGAATATGAAAGTGGTAACTTGAGCGTTGTGACGTATTAAGAGTATTTTCCTTTTTGAATAGATAAAAGCGAAAAAGAGAAAAGGAGATCTTGCTAGGAATCTTGCAGAGAAATCAGGATAAAGGTGCTGCGAAGCTTATTTGAAATAAAAAGGTGAAAAATGAAGCTGCTGTTGAAATTATAGTTTAAAAACAGATAGCATTAAAGATAGCAAAGGAATATTAAAAAAACTTTTTCTAAAATGGTACAAATATAAAAAATAAAGCTCTATCTGACTAGTCTATTCAGATAGAGCTTTTGTTTTTGAGTAAATCAGAGTTTTTGTTTGTAATTCTATTCTTGTAAGAACTGTCAACAAAAATCCTTACTGTCGGATAGGACAGTAAGAGAACTCAATCAGGGTTAGAACATTGCTGTTAGTACAGTAATAAGTCCAAATACAATACCTGGAGCGTTTGCAGCAGCAAGTGGTAAATCGCGTTCTTTTTTAAACAAACCATAATAAACCCAAAGGCTACAGTTGATTGCAGCTACCAAAGGTTGAATAAAGTTTCCCTTATGTCCAGCTAAATTATCCATAATTTGTGGGATATAAGATACATACATCATAACAGACATGAATGTCGCTACCCAACCTATGATTTTCATTCGTTTTTCGTTCATTTTCATAATTCCTCATAAAACGTGGTGTAGAGAACGAAAACTCATTTATAACATACTAAGTTCATATAAAACAAGCCTCATTCAATATTATTATTTTATACTAAGCATAAGATTTAAGCAAGAATAATATACTAATGATTATGAGTACAACGTGACTCAACTCTATTTTTCATTTAAAAAGCTGTGTAATATGTTATAATAAAGTGTTATCAAAAAAGGTTTCATTCGCCTTGAAAGGATTAAAAAATGACTGAAAAACAACCATTTTATATTACGACACCGATTTATTACCCATCTGGCAAGCTCCATATAGGGAGTGCTTATACGACTGTTGCTTGTGATGTCCTCGCTCGTTACAAGCGTCTCATGGGGCATGATGTTTTTTATTTGACAGGGCTTGATGAGCACGGTCAAAAGATTCAACAAAAAGCAGAAGAAGCGGGCATAACTCCTCAGAAATATGTGGATGGAATGGCAGAAGAAGTAAAAGAACTCTGGGAATTGTTGGATATCTCTTATGATCAATTTATCCGCACAACTGATGACTACCATGAAAAAGTTGTGGCAGATGTCTTTGAACGTCTCTTGGCTCAGGATGATATTTACTTAGGTGAATATTCAGGCTGGTACTCTGTTTCTGATGAAGAATTTTTCACTGAAAGTCAGTTAGAAGAAGTTTTCCGTGATGAAACTGGCAAGGTTATCGGAGGAATTGCCCCATCAGGTCACGAAGTTGAATGGGTGTCAGAAGAATCTTACTTCTTGCGTTTGGGTAAGTACGCTGACCGTTTGGTAGAATTTTTCCATGCACATCCTGATTTTATCCAGCCAGATGGTCGTATGAACGAAATCATCAAGAACTTTATTGAGCCCGGTTTAGAAGATTTAGCAGTTTCGCGTACCTCATTTACTTGGGGCGTTAAAGTACCTTCAAATCCTAAGCACGTAGTTTACGTATGGATTGATGCCCTTCTCAACTATGCAACAGCTCTTGGTTATGGTCAAGATGACCATGCCAACTTTGATAAGTTCTGGAATGGTACAGTCTTCCACATGGTTGGGAAAGACATTCTGCGCTTCCACTCCATTTATTGGCCAATCATGCTCATGATGCTTGATTTGAAGATGCCAGAACGTCTGATTGCTCATGGTTGGTTTGTCATGAAAGACGGTAAGATGTCCAAGTCTAAGGGAAATGTCGTTTACCCAGAAATGTTGGTAGAGCGCTTTGGACTTGATCCGCTCCGCTATTATCTCATGCGTAGTCTTCCAGTCGGTTCTGATGGCACTTTTACGCCAGAAGATTATGTTGGTCGGATCAACTATGAACTTGCCAATGACCTCGGTAACCTCCTCAACCGTACGGTTGCCATGATTAACAAGTATTTTGAAGGTGAAGTTCCAGTTTATGTGGAAAATGTGACGGACTTCGATGCTGATTTGGCAGCAGTAGTTGCTGATAGTTTGGCACAATACCACAAACAAATGAATGCTGTGGATTATCCACGCGCCCTTGAAACGGTTTGGAATATTATTTCTCGTACCAATAAATACATTGATGAGACAGCTCCATGGGTCTTGGCGAAGGATGACACCAAAATTGATGAGTTGGCAGCAGTTATGGCACATTTGGTAGCTAGTTTACGTGTGGTGGCTCATCTCATTCAACCATTTATGATGACCACATCAAATGCTATCATGGAACAGCTTGGTTTGGGGGCAGATTTTGACCTAGAAAATCTAGATTTAGCAGGACTGCCAACGGGTATTAAAGTAGTTACCAAAGGAACACCAATCTTCCCACGTCTTGATATGGACGAAGAAATTGCCTATATCAAAGAGCAGATGGAAAGTGGCAAGCCAGCTATTAAGAAGGAATGGAAGCCAGAAGAAGTAGAGCTCATACTCAACCGTAAAGAAATCAAATTTGACGACTTTGATAAGCTGGAAATTCGTGTCGCAGAAGTCAAAGAAGTTTCTAAAGTGGAAGGGAGTGATAAATTACTCCAATTTCGCTTGGATGCTGGAGACACAGAAGATCGTCAAATCCTCTCTGGGATTGCTAAGTTTTATCCAAATGAACAAGAACTGGTTGGCAGAAAAGTCCAAATCGTAGCCAACCTAAAACCGCGCAAGATGATGGGGCGTATTAGTCAAGGTATGATTCTCTCAGCCGAACATGGCGATCAGTTGACACTTCTGAGTGTTGACCCAAGCGTGCCAAATGGGAGTTTGATTGGGTGATTTAGAAAGAATAATATTAGAATAAAAAATGAATGACGGTCTTACAAATGTGACTAGTCATTCATTTTTTGATTTAATTAGTTAAAGTACTATTCATCTTTATTTAAAAATGAAAATCTCTCCATCAGGCTCGCCCAATTTCCCCGCATATCGGTCATAAAAGTGGCTGGATTGGGTGTTTTAAAATCATCAATCCAAGCTTGGTAACGGATTGAAATGAGGAGCCGAGTTAAGCGGTTCAGCATTTCTTTTTCTTGTTCTGTTAGGGCATGGGCATTTTGGACAATAGTCAGTAATTTTTTGATACTGTTGGGTTGGAAAAAATCATCAATAGATGTAATTTGAGCGTCTAAAATGAGACCGAAAAAGACATCAAAGAAATCTTTTAGATCGTCATCTGGAACAGCATCCACCCATTCTTTTAGAGTTTTATCTGTCTGAATGCTGTCTGGATTGAGCGTGTTAAGTAAAACAAAGTGCTTATTTTCAATCTGCCAAGAGAAAGTGTCATGCTGGGCAATTCCACCAATGGCTACGCTTTTAACGATGTGAGCTTGTTTAGGCGTTTCCAGCATCATCCCGACGATAGAGCCCTGAGGAATGTAGCGTTTGATTTTTGAAGCAATGCTTTGATATCCCTCTGTTTCAATAATCGTATGGTTTAATCCTGGAGCATCAAAACTGTAGATTTGCTTGATTCTATCTTGCAAAGCAGGCTCTACTTGGCTGCTAGCATAAGTCGCTAGATTACCACCTTTGGAATGTCCAGTCAAGATAAAGGTGGCTTTTGGAAATGCCTTCATAACCTTTTGAACGTAGTGCACAGCAGTTTGCTGGGCAGGGACATGTTCCATATAAGTCATATGGAAATCTTCCTTCCAGCCAATAATGGAATCATCTGTTCCGCGAAAAGCAATGACATAGGTGTCTAAGTTGATTTTATAAACCATAGCGGCAAATTGCTTTTGCATCTCAAGATCAATATCGTTTACATACCCAAAGAGTTTGAGGTTTTTATAGCGCTTCACTATAGCAGCTTGCGTCAAAAGCTTTAAGCGATGTTTGGTATTCATCAGGGAGTTTACTTCAGACATATATTGTGGTACATTAATTAAACGGCTCGCTTTTTGTAGTTCAAGCCTGTCCGTGACGATTGTATCGTAGTTTAAGTAAGTAATTTCGGTTAGGAGCAAAAAATCCAGCTCTGTAAAGGGCTGATCATAGATGTTATCGTATTGTATATCTTCTAAATAGTTAAAAATATTTCCCATAGTCATTCTCTTTCGTAGATTTACTGTTAGTATAGCATATTTCATCAAGTCTTTGTTATAATAGAAAGAGGAAAAAGAAGAGAGGGATAGCATGCACAAGATATTATTAGTGGAAGACGATGCCGTCATTCGTCAACAAGTCAAAAAAATGCTGGAACAATGGGGATTTGAGGTGATTGCTGTAGAGGATTTTATGCAGGTGTTGACGATTTTTGTCAAGGAAGAACCCCATCTAGTCCTGATGGATATTGGTTTACCGTTGTTTAATGGTTATCATTGGTGCCAAGAAATTCGCAAGATTTCTAAAGTGCCTATTATGTTTTTATCTTCACGTGATCAGGCGATGGATATCGTCATGGCTATCAATATGGGGGGAGATGACTTTGTCACCAAGCCTTTTGACAACAATGTTCTTCTTGCTAAAGTGCAAGGATTGTTGCGGCGCTCTTACGAGTTTGGTACTGATCAAAGTTTGCTGGAATACCATGGGGTTATTCTCAATCTCAAGTCCATGGATATGATGTATGGTGGAGAAGTGATTACGTTAACGAAAAATGAATTTCAAATTCTGCGTGTGCTATTTGAACATTCTGGCAGTATTGTTTCGCGTGATGATCTCATGAAAGAACTTTGGAATAGTGATTTCTTTATTGATGATAATACCTTATCTGTGAATGTTGCACGGCTGCGCAAGAAATTAGAAGAAGTTGGTCTCAAGAATTTCATTGAAACAAAGAAAGGTATAGGGTATAGGTTAATCAATGGAACATCAGAATAAGCATCTATTTTTCAAATATTATCTGCGTTCTCGAAAACTTTTATGTTCATTGTTATTTATTTTTTATAGTTTGTTGTTTATTTTTTCTTATCTTTTTGAAGATGAACGCACCGTTTTGCAATATGTTATGATACTCTTGCTTTTGACGAGCTTAATAGGACTCATCTTAGACTTTGTGAAACAATATCAAAATTTTCGTCATGCTGTCTTATATGGTGAAAGCGATGCGTACACTCCTTTAGAAGCATTGCTCACCTCCAAAATTAGAACTTTAGAAAAAGATAAAAAAGAGCTAAAAATACAGCATCAAGAAAAGCAGAGTGATTTACTGGATTATTACACACTTTGGGTGCATCAGATTAAGACACCAATTGCTGCTAGCAAGTTATTGGTACAGGATTTACAGGAGCAAATGCTCAAAAATCAATTGGAGCAAGAGTTGTTTAAGATTGACTCTTATACGAACTTAGTCTTGCAGTATTTGCGGTTAGAAAGCTTCCATGATGACTTGGTCGTAGAGAAAGAAAATATAGGGGATTTAATCAAAGAAGTCGTCAAAAAATATGCGCTTTTCTTTATTCAGCAAGGTCTTAGTTTGAATTTGCATGATTTAAATCACACCGTTATTACAGATAAAAAGTGGTTTCTTGTCATTTTAGAGCAAGTGCTTTCTAATAGTCTCAAATATACGAAGCAAGGTAGCATTGAAATTTTCTTTCAGGAAGATACCTTGTATATGAAAGATACTGGTTTGGGGATTCAAAATTCCGATCTTCTCCGCGTATTTGAGCGAGGTTTTTCTGGTTATAATGGACGTTTGACGCATCAATCTTCAGGATTAGGGCTCTATTTATCTAAGAAAATTGCGGATAAATTGGGCCATGAATTACATTTGCATTCTGTGGTCGGCGAAGGGACAACTGTGATGATTACGTTCAAAGAGAAGAAATTGTTATTTGAATGAATGCAATCTTACAAAATTGTAAGGTTGATATCTAAAAATGAAAGGTTATGTTATGGTAGCAGCCTTTCTTTTTTTGTATCATAAGATTAGAAAATAAACAATGTTTGATAAAGGAGGTAGTCATGAAAACAAAAGGATTGAATGCTTTTCAGCTGAAGCTCTTCATGGCTTTATTAATGGTTTTTGATCATCTTGGGAAAATACCAGGCTTACTGTCTGGTGAATGGGAGGGGATTTTTCATGCTTTGACACGTTGTGTAGCTGTTTGGTTCGCCTTCGCAGCAGTAGAAGGGTTTCGATACACACGGAGTCGCTTGCTTTACAATCTGCGTCTCTTTTTCTGGGCAATGATCATGTTTGTTGGAAATACTATTCTCAATCTGCTATTTCAGTCTAAAGGAATTCAGATCTACAATAATATTTTCCTAACGTTAGCTTGCGGTGTACTTGCGTTAATTCTCTTTTTTGGAATTTCGCCCAATGACGACCCAATTAACATTAAACGGCAGCCCATCCGCTTTATCTTAGGACTTATCGTTTGCTTATTAGCTGGGTTTGTAACGGAGGGTGGTCTACCTATCATTCCATTTATGCTGATTACGTATATCTGTCGAGAAAAGAAAAAGTTACGAAATCTTCTATATGGTATTTTAGCAGTAATCTTATTTTGTATGAGCATTCAGATTTATCCGACATGGGTTACAACCCTCTCAATGATGCTTTACAATTCGGATTGGCTCTTTATTACAGTGCTGCCATTCATTTCGCTCTATAATGGTGAGCGCGGTTCTATGACTAAGTGGAGCAAGTATTTCTTTTATATTTTTTATCCTGCTCATTTGTGGTTGATTACATGTATTGCTTATCTTGTCCAAAAATGAGAAAATTATGATGGAATAATGATTTAGCAGCGAGTAATTTGTTATAAACAAAGTCATCTCAAAAAGGAAGAACAAGATGATATCTGTTAAAATTTTTTTGAAACAAGCTAAAAATTGCTTCAGTAGAGAGATAAAGACATTGAAAAAGTACAATTTGGCTACGAAGTGAGTCAATTAGTATAACATTTATATTTTGGATTTCAAAGAGGAGCAAACGATGACACTATTAGATGTACAACATGTAAAGAAAATTTATAAAACACGCTTTCAAGGAAATCAAGTGGAAGCACTGAAGGACATTCATTTTACAGTAGATGAGGGTGACTATGTAGCGATTATGGGTGAGTCTGGGTCTGGAAAATCTACCTTACTCAACATTCTAGCCATGCTGGATAAGCCAACTGAAGGACGTGTCTTTCTCAACGGTACTGATACAGCAACGATTAAAAACAGTCAAGCTTCTAGCTTCCGTCGGGAGAAATTAGGTTTCGTCTTTCAAGATTTTAACTTGTTAGACACACTGTCAGTCAAGGACAATATTCTCTTGCCACTCGTCCTATCGCGCCGTCCCATCACGGAAATGATGCAAAAGCTAGTCACAATTTGTAACGAATTGGGAATTAACCAACTGCAAGAAAAATTTCCCTATGAAATCTCAGGTGGTCAAAAACAACGGGTGGCAGTAGCACGTGCTATTATCAGTAATCCAGAAATTCTGTTAGCAGATGAACCAACTGGAGCGTTGGATTCCAAATCGTCTGCGGCTCTTTTAGATGTCTTTGACGACATTAATGATCGTGGTCAAACGATACTTATGGTGACGCATTCGACCTCTGCAGCAAGTCGTGCTAAGCGGGTACTTTTCATTAAGGATGGCATTTTGTATAACCAAATTTTCCGAGGCGATAAGACGGAGCGGCAGATGTTCCAAGAGATTTCTGATACCTTAACGGTCATGGCGAGCGAGGTGAATGATTATGTTCAAACTAACGAATAGATTAGCCATCTCAAATCTGGTAAAAAACCGTAGTTTATATTATCCTTTTGCGTTGGCAACGATTGTAGCAACAGCAATTTTATATAGCTTTGTATCACTTGCTCACAGTCCAAACTTAGAAGCTACTTACGGTGGTACTGCGGCTCGTATGACTCTACAATTTGGTATCTCAGTCATTCAAATTGCAGTTCTTATCTTGATTACTTATGCCAATAGCTTTGTCATGAAAAATCGTTCCAAAGAGTTAGGATTATACAGCATTTTAGGAATGGAGAAACGTCATTTGTTGCTGATGACTTTCTTTGAAATGTTTTATTTCTCTCTAGTGACTATTGGACTTGGACTTGCTTTGGGTCTCCTTTTAGACAAAATCCTTTTTGCCGTTTTACTCAAATTCATGGGAATGAAAGTAGTCATTGCCTCGACCTTCCAATGGTTGAATGTCTTTATTGTTCTAGCCAGTCTAGGTCTTGCCTTTGCGTTGATTCTATTTTTAAATTCCACGCGTCTGCTTCGGTACAGCTCGCTTCATTTGATGAAAGAAAAGAAGGCTGGAGAGAAGAAAGGACGATTTCTTGGCTTGCAGACACTTTTAGGACTTGGACTTCTTGCTGTGGCTTATTATATTGCGCTCACAGTTGAAAAACCAGTTGCTGCGATTTTTAATTTTTTTATCGCAGTTCTCATGGTTGTTTTAGCAACCTATCTTCTCTTTAATGCAGGAACGATTACGCTTTTGCAATTCTTAAAGAAACGAAAGAGATACTATTACAAAATACAAAATTTTATTTCTGTTTCGAATTTGATTTCTCGTATGCGTAAAAATGCTGCAGGTCTGGCTACAATTTCTATCCTTTCAACTATGCTGTTAGTAACCTTGGTTGGCTCTATTAATATCTATGTTGGTGGGAAAGATTATATGACTTCTTTGCATCCAAAGGATTATAATATTTCAATTACAAGTAGAACGATGGCTAAAAATGCTGCAATTTTACAGGCGGTAAAAGACGTAGTGCACAAAAAAGGGATACGCGATGCTAAGTATGAAGATTATAGTTATCAAATTTCTTCTATTTCAAAAATCAATGGCAATCAGCTAACGATTCCTGAAAATACAGCCAGATTAAATGTAGAGGAAGCTCAAAAATCAATGGCTACTTTCCTTGTCATTAGCTCTCAAGAGTATGAAAAAATGACTGGGAGAAAGGTTAATTTAACGGATAATGAAACGCTTCTTTATACCAAAAATCTTCAAATCAATCAAAAACAAGATCTGACCATCAATGGGAAATCGTGGAAAATCAAAGAGCGTTTGACAACAGATTTTGCACATGGAAAGATTGCCAATGCATCCAGTATAGTATCGCAAAAAATGATGTATCTGGTTGTCAATCAACCAAGTCAAGTGGGTTTGAAAGATGGTTACACGTATTTTATTGGTATTCAATCGGCTAATAAAAAGGTTAATCTGCAAGAGAGTATTTTTAATGCTCTTCATAATCAGCAAGGGAAAGAAAGTAAAATTATCAGTGTTTCTGAACGTTATCACATTGAAAAAGAATATCAGGGTGTGATTGGGACTCTTCTCTTTATCGGAATTTTCCTTTCTACGATTTTCCTACTTGGGACAGTTCTTGTGATTTATTACAAACAAATTTCAGAAGGTTATGAAGATCGTGAAGGCTTTATCGTTCTGCAAAAAGTTGGACTGGATGAAAAGCAAACGAAGGCAACGATTCGAAAGCAAATCGTAACAGTTTTCTTCTTACCACTTATTTTTGCCTTTCTTCATATCGCTGTTGCTTTTCATATGTTGCAGCTGATTGTAGCTCTCTTAGGTGCAACAAATGTAGCACTTTTAATCCGAACTACAATAATTACTTGTGGCATCTTCTTGCTTGTCTATATTCTTGTTTTCACATTAACATCTAGAAGTTATCGAAAAATCATAGCAAGATAAGCGTTTTAAACCATTCGTCTTTTGACGAGTGGTTTTATCTTGCAATTTTGACCTCTTATCTATTCCAGAGAACCTCTTATCTAAAAATGCGAGATTTTTTTAAAACTGAGGAGTATGATAAGCTTATAAAGTTTATTGGAGGAATGTTATGATACTAGAAACACGACATCTTAGTAAAATTTATGGTAACAAGAGAGCAGTTCATGATCTGAATCTTCAGATTGAAGCAGGTAGTTTTACGGCTATTTTAGGGCCAAATGGTGCTGGAAAGTCCACAACAATTCAAATGTTAACCAGACTTTTACAACCTACAACAGGAGAGATCTTGTATAATAGTAACATTAAATTAGGCGTTGTTTTCCAAAATAGCGTTTTGGATGATATGCTAACAGTACGAGAAAATTTAGACATTAGGGCAGGTCAATATAATAGGATTGACAAAGGAAAAGTTGATAGTTTAATTGAGCAATTAGGGTTGAAAAAATTTTCAACACAATTATATGGGACTTTATCAGGTGGGCAAAAGCGACGAGTAGATATCGCACGTGCTTTATTGAATAACCCAGATGTTCTCTTTCTTGATGAACCAACTACAGGTTTAGATATTCAAACCAGAAAGGTTATATGGGACTTGATACATCACTTACAAATGAAAGAAAAAATGACTGTTATCTTAACTACTCATTATTTAGATGAAGCTGATGATGCGGATATGATTTATATTGTGGATTATGGGCAAGTCATTGCCAAAGGTTCTGCTGATCAAATTAAGGAACAATACGCCCAGAATTTTCTGAAGGTATTTGTGACGAATTCTGCTGACTTTAAAGAAATTATGGAAGGAAATATTTCTTTTGAGGAAGTCAGACCAAATGAATTTTTGATACATCCAGAAACGACAGGAATGGCTTTAGGACTTCTAACACGTGGTCGTTCTTTTATTCGGCAATTTGAATTTCGCCCAGGAACAATGGATGACGCATTTATGTCATTAACAGGAAGAGAGGTACGTTAACATGATGATGCTAATGAAAAGAAATATTTTGCTCTATTTTCGTAATCGTAGTGGGGTAATTTTATCGCTTCTTGGAGCTATGATTTCCTTTATTTTGTATTTAGTCTTTTTAAAAGTAAATATCAAGGATTCATGGAGTCAGGTTCCTCATAGCAATCAATTATTGGATTCGTGGCTCATTGGTGGGACACTTGCTATTACAGGATTGACCACGACATTTTCCGGTTTCTCTCAACTAGCAAAAGATAGAGAAAGCAAAGTAACACAAGATTTGATTCTGACAGACTTGGGACGTTGGGGCTTGTCTATCAGTTACCTTCTGAGTACGACCTTTATTGGATTTTTGATGCAAATCATTATGTTTGCTGTCATGGAAGGCTACTTTATTTGGGAAGATCAGATTATCTTTGATTGGACTTTGCTGCCTCAAATTCTCCTTATTATGGTGCTCAATGCACTCTTATGTTCTATTTTTAATGGTATTCTTGTGAATCGTTTCAAATCAGTAGATACGCTTGGAAAGTTAGCAACAATTATCGGAGCTGCTTCTGGCTTCTTAGTTGGAACTTACATTCCAATAGGAGTTCTGCCATCGTTTGCTCAAATGATTATGAAATGTACCCCCTCTACTTATGTTGCGTCTCTCTTTAGGCAAGTAATGATGAAAGATAACTTAGCCACTACTTTTCATCATAATACAGCAGCGCAAGATTATTTTAAAAAGATGATGGGGATTCAATTAAAATGGGACTCTCTATTGACAATAAAAGAAACATGCTATATAGTTGTAATAGTTTTAGTTGCTTTGTTTTTTATTTGGATAATCCAACAGATTGCTACCAATCGGTGGACTAAAACTGCTTAAATTGATGGAAAGTTAGAGATATTCTTTTGCAGACTAAATTTACAATGGATCCGACCATTCCTTCAAACGATCCACTTGTCATGATTAAAGCGGATAGGTTGGAAGATGAAGCTAAAGAAATTTTTGAATATGTACATCGTTATAAGTCATCCTATAACAATGTGATTCCTATAAAAACAGATGATAAAATTGTTATGCTGAAAACGGATCAAATTATCCTGGCAGATATCAACCAAACAACACTGATGTTGTATTGTATGGATGCTATTTATACTACAAAAGAAACGCTTACGCATTTTCAAAATCGTGTCAATCGCCAAAATTTTGTTCAAATTTCTAAGCATGCGATTATTAATATCGATCATTTGTTGTCATTATCGGATAGTTTTTCAGGGAATATGACAGCTAGATTGACAAACAATATTAAATCAAGTGTCAGTCGAAAATATGTCAAGTTGTTGATGGATTATCTGGGTCTGTAGAAAGGAGCGAACATGAAAAAAATTGCAACTTCTATGTTAGAAGGCCTGCGTACGGGTTCTTTAGCATATTTACTTGTTTTGGCTTTTCGAATCCAAGAATCACCTGTTACGACTTCTAACATTCTCAGTATTTTGATAATGAGTGCTTTGATTGGCTTGTTTTCCTTGCTGTTTGAAATTGAACGTTTTTCTTATTTGGTACAGTTGATGATTCATTTTTTTCTTACTTTAATGGTGGTTAGTGTCATGATGGTCTATAATGGTTGGGCTTTTAATCTGGCACGGACTGAATTTTGGTTGGATTTTATTGTTATCTACATTTTAATTTGGCTGTTCGTTCGTTTAGACATTTATCTAAAAACAAAGAAAATCAATGAGGCGTTGTTAAAACGGAGACAATAACATAATTATGACCATCAGTGTCGTCATATAAAGAAAAACAAAATGAGGCTCTCAGGACCTCATTTTGTTTGTTTTAAACACCTAGTATGATGGTTGGAAAATGGTCGTTGATATATGCAAAGGTACTTTGTAGTTGCTCGTCTGTGTGTTTACCAGTGTTTTTGAAAGCCAATCTTTGTTTTTTCTGTTTACCATTTTGCATGTGAATGGCAATCAAAGTTGATTGACGATTGGTAACAAAGAATCCAGAATAAGTTTTAAAAATATGATGATAAAGCTGAACCGTTTGATGTAAGTCTGTAATAGCAAAACCTTTATAGTAAGTAATCAAGTGATTCTTATAAATGACAATCTGTAACTCTGCATCATGAAACTGTGCTTCAGAGAGAAGATGCTCTACATTTCCTTGCAATTCTGGGTACTCTTGATAGAAATCATCGTAAGCTTGATTTATTTTCTTACGAACAAAGAACGCATTTCCTAGGAAAAAGAGTGCGATACCCAAACAGACTATTCCCATTAAGAGTGTAAATAGATTATCTGACTTTGCTCCTGAAAGAGACAGGTAAGTATTAAATGAAAAATAGCGACTGAATTTAGGATAGCGTAGGAAGAAATTACGCATATACCCAGAATAGTTTTTGATCGTTTTCTTTGTACTTCCAGTTCGTACATTGTAGAATTTTACTACAAGTTTTTCAGGTTTATTTTTTAATTGCTCAGCCTTATTTTGCAATTTTTTGATCGTTTTATCATTTTTATCAGCTTGCAATCCAACATAGCCTTTTTGATAAGCAACCAACCATATTTCAGTTTTATTATCCACTTTAGCGATTGGCCTTTTAGAAATTCCGTAAACATCAATGGAAACTAAACCGTTTTTGGGTTGTGTAGCTTCGCTATTGAAAGCAGGAAAATCAGCAGGTTTACTTGATGACAAGCTTTTATGATAAACAAAAAATGCGATAGAACAAGTAAGTACAATGGCAGCTACAACTAAGTTAGCCACAAAGCCTTTATTTCGTTTTTCTTTTAACATGAAAATCCCCCTATAAAAAAGTTTGAAAATCAAATAGATTTTTAAATAACTATATCATATTTGCTGAATGAATTTCAAGTATTGATCAAATTTTTATGTGAATAGATTTAAGGATAATTTTTACGGAAGAGCTATTGATGTCAGATAAAGCTAAGAAAATTTTAAGATGGAAACGAGGTTTAAAGAGATTTCAAAGAGCAGGCTTTAAGCTCGTATATTTGTATAGCTTGATGATTGTATTAGTGAGTTCATGACTGGGATTGTATTTTGATCTGTGTATTGAATACTCCATCTTACCGGAAGAAACAATGCGAAAATAGATTTTTGAAAAGTAGGGTGCCAATGTGTTTGTACGAATCTCAAATGCAGTAATTGGATTGGAGTCTAGATTCAAATTTTTCTTACAAAAATGTAAGCTTTTAGAGCCTAAATGAAAGATTATGTTATGGTAGATGCTTTGCGATTTTTGTATCATATAAATGTAAAGAAAATAAAGGAGAAACAGCATGAAAACAATGTTCTTTAAGCAAGCATCCATCTCTAAGACAGAAAAAATTACAAAAGAGGATATTGAAAAAACAAAACTTGGCTGCGCATCTAGTCAATATTATTTCTGGTTACAATATAATCATTAAGATACATTTATTGATATAAACGCAGTTTCAGGTAATCTTACAAAAATGTAAGATTAAAATAAAAAATGAAAGGTTAAAGTATGGAAACTTACTGTTCTTTTCAGTATGATAGATATATAAAAATTGTGAGGAGCAAACGATGACATTATTAGATGTACAACATGTAAAGAAAATTTATAAAACACGCTTTCAAGGAAATCAAGTGGAAGCACTGAAGGACATTCATTTTACAGTAGATGAGGGTGACTATGTAGCGATTATGGGTGAGTCTGGGTCTGGAAAATCTACCTTACTCAACATTCTAGCCATGCTGGATAAGCCAACTGAAGGACGTGTCTTTCTCAACGGTACTGATACAGCAACGATTAAAAACAGTCAAGCTTCTAGCTTCCGTCGGGAGAAATTAGGTTTCGTCTTTCAAGATTTTAACTTGTTAGACACACTGTCAGTCAAGGACAATATTCTCTTGCCACTCGTCCTATCGCGCCGTCCCATCACGGAAATGATGCAAAAGCTAGTCACAATTTGTAACGAATTGGGAATTAACCAACTGCAAGAAAAATTTCCCTATGAAATCTCAGGTGGTCAAAAACAACGGGTGGCAGTAGCACGTGCTATTATCAGTAATCCAGAAATTCTGTTAGCAGATGAACCAACTGGAGCGTTGGATTCCAAATCGTCTGCGGCTCTTTTAGATGTCTTTGACGACATTAATGATCGTGGTCAAACGATACTTATGGTGACGCATTCGACCTCTGCAGCAAGTCGTGCTAAGCGGGTACTTTTCATTAAGGATGGCATTTTGTATAACCAAATTTTCCGAGGCGATAAGACGGAGCGGCAGATGTTCCAAGAGATTTCTGATACCTTAACGGTCATGGCGAGCGAGGTGAATCAAGGTGCTTAGATTAGCGGGAAAATTAGCGGTTTCTAACCTAGTGAAAAATCGTAGATTATACTATCCATTTGCGTTGGCAACTTGTTTAGTCGTCGCTATTTCATATATTTTTAATTCTTTAACGTTTAATCCTCATTTACAAAAAATGCAGGGGGCAAGTTCTATTTCATTTGTCTTGGCTCTTGGAGTAATTATTGTGACGATTGCTGCAGCGATTATCGTTTTTTATGCTAATAGCTTCGTCATGAAAAATCGTTCGAAAGAGCTAGGTCTTTATGGAATGCTAGGGCTTAATAAACGTCATCTCTTTACCATGGTGTTCATTGAGTTATTGATTTTAGGATCGACGACTGTCACGATTGGTCTTGGATTTGGTATTGTATTTGATAAACTGATTTATGCCTTTTTACTGAAATTGATGGGGTTAAAAGTTGTCTTAGTATCCACGTTTCAATGGTTAGTTCTTATTTCAGTTGTTGTCATCTATGGCGTTATTTTTGCGGGCTTGGTGCTTGTCAACGGTTTGAGGATTCTACGTTTTAATGCTTTGCAATTGGCCAAGGAAAAGAATAGCGGTGAAAGAAAAGGACGATTTCTTCTGATTCAAACGATTATTGGATCGATTTCTTTAGGCTATGCTTATTACCTAGCTCTGAGTGTCAAAAATCCACTGACAGCAATTGGTATATTTTTTATAGCTGTTCTCTTTGTTATTTTAGGGACTTATCTGCTGTTCAATGCAGGAGTTACAGTATTTTTACGGTTGCTTCAGAAAAATAAACGGTATTATTATCAACCTAATAATATGATTTCTGTGTCCAATTTGATTTTTCGGATGAAGAAAAATGCAGTGGGATTGGCAACGATTGCGATTCTTTCAACGATGGTTTTGGTCACCTTGGCTGGAGGTGTCAATATTTATGCAGGTGCTGGTTATCTTAAAAGCGTGATGTATCCCCAAGATTATACGATAAAGGGGAAGGGAGTGTCAGCTGCTCAATTGGATCAGGCATTGACAGAATTTGCAAAAGAGAATCATTTAACAGTCACTAAGAAAAATGCTTATCAATATTATTCGATGGGAATTAAAAATCAAAAGGGCAATCAGCTTGATATTTATCCAAAAGGTGAAACACGAGTTTCTCCACAGGCTTATATTCTGCTGTTTTCAGCTGATGATTATCGGAAAATGACGGGCAAAACATTGAATTTAAAAGATAATGAGACAGTAATCTTTGCAAAAGGAATCTCTATCAGGCAAACTCAGCCTCTTAAGCTGAACGGGCAAGAATTGATAGTTAAAGAACTTTTAAAAGAGGACTTTGTTCTTGGAAACATTACAGATCAGTATAATATCATTATCCCTCAGTCACTTTTTATGGTGGTCAATGACCCACAAAAATTGGTGGATTCCCAAAAGCAACATTACACGATTAATACAGAATTATATGGCGGCTTGAATATCAGGGCTTCTAATAAGAAAAAGGGCGATTTGGATACAGCTTACCAGAAGAAGCTGAAACAGTTCAATACGACGTTCCTCGATAATGCCGGTGTGTATGGTTATACAAGAATCCAAGGTGTGCAGGAAATTATGAGTATGTTAGGTGGCGTTTTCTTTATTGGTATTTTCCTTTCAATTGTCTTTATGCTGGGAACGGTTTTGGTAATCTACTACAAACAGATTTCAGAAGGGTATGAAGACCGAGACCGCTTTGTAATTTTACAAAAGGTAGGATTAGATGAAAAGCAGACCAAGCGCACCATTCGCAAACAAATTTTGACTGTGTTCTTCTTACCGCTTGCTTTCGCTTTTGTGCATCTGGCATTTGCTTATCATATGCTGAGTCTCATGTTGAAAGTTTTAGGTGTGTTGAATGCATCATTAATGCTAACTGTTACGCTTAGTGTTTGTACTATCTTCTTTATCGTCTATGTACTTGTCTTTCTCATCACATCACGCAGTTATCGAAAGATTGTGTCGATGTAAGTTGGAGATTAGTGATAAGCATAATGAAAAATGTTATTGACATAGTAATTAAAACAGGAGTAAGTTAAATCTTACTCCTGTTTTAATTTCCTTCATAAAAAATAGTCTGTCGGATTCCTTTTTAGTTGCTTTTATGGTAGAATAATTCAATCTAGGAAATTGGAGTTTGGGATGGGTATATTTAGAAAAAAAGATGTTAGTCGAGATCGGACTGGCATGCGGCGTCATTTACGATTGTTGGATTTGATTTTGTTAGGAATTGGCGCTATGGTAGGGACGGGGATTTTTACGATTACTGGAACGGCAGCTGCCACATTAGCTGGTCCTGCTTTAGTTGTTTCGATTATTATTTCTGCTCTTTGCGTGAGTATGTCTGCTTTCTTTTATGCAGAATTTGCGTCGAGAATTCCTGCAAATGGGGGTGCTTATAGTTATCTTTATGTTGTTCTTGGTGAGTTTCCAGCTTGGATAGTAGGCTGGCTGACCATTATGGAATTTATGACAGCTGTATCTAGCGTGGCATCTGGTTGGGCATCCTATTTGAAAGGTTTGCTGAATGGATTTGGTTTGAGTATGCCCAAAATGCTCAACGGAACCTTTAATCCGCAGGCGGGGACTTATATAGATTTACTGCCGATACTGGTTTTGGTATTTGTAACTGGCGTGGTGCTGTTAAATTCTAGAGCAGCTTTGCGGTTTAATTCTGCTTTGGTTGTTTTGAAGTTCTCGGCACTTGCTCTTTTTATTCTGGCAGGAATCTTCTTTATTAAGCCTGAAAATTGGTCTCATTTTGCTCCATTTGGATTTGGTAAACTGTATGGTGGTGAAGTTGGTATTATGGCTGGTGCCTCTCTGATGTTCTTTGCCTTTTTGGGTTTTGAGTCCATATCTATGGCGGTAGACGAGATAAAGGAGCCACAAAAAAATGTTCCACGAGGGATTGTGTTGTCTCTATCCATTGTAACAGTTCTTTATATATTAGTGACATTGGTTTTGACAGGGATTGTTCACTACAGCAAGTTAGATGTAGCCGATGCAGTCGCTTTCGCCCTTCGTGCTGTGGGACTTAGCTGGGCGGCTAATTATGTGTCGGTGGTGGCTATTTTGACGTTGATTACTGTCTGTATTTCCATGACCTATGCTCTGTCGCGCATGATTTATAGTATTGCGCGTGATGGTTTGCTGCCAAGGTCCTTTAGAAAATTAACTGCTACTAGTCGAGTTCCGAAAAATGCTACGATTTTGGTGGGAATAGCTACAGCAGTTTGTGCGGGGATGTTTCCTTTAGCAAGTATTGCCTCCTTTTTGAATATCTGTACATTGGCTTATTTGATGTTGTTGGCAGTTGCTATTCTGAAGCTTCGAAAGGACAAAGGACTTCCTCAAGCAGGGGAATTTAAAACTCCTTTGGTACCGTTGACGCCTATCTTATCGATTATTATCTGCCTGTCTTTCATGAGCCAATATGGCTCTGACACTTGGCTAGCATTTGGGCTTGCTTTACTAGTCGGAACGATAATCTATTTTGTCTATGGCTACCACCATTCGGAAATCAATTGATGAGTTTTAATCCAGACAGCCGGCTAGGCTGTTTTTTGATATAATAGAAGCAGAAATGAGGTGTTTTGATGATTTGTCATGTAAAATTGTCAGATGTAGCAGCTATCCAAAAAATCAACTTGGAGATCTTGGGTTACAATTATGATGTTGGAGCAACGAAAGCTCAATTAGCACGAGTTTTGCAGCAGCCAGAACAGATTATTTTAGTAGCCAAAAACCAAGCTGGACAAGTGATTGGCTATGCCCATGCGGCTAGCTATGATTGCCTCTATTTTCCGCCTTTACTCAACCTGTTGGCATTAGCAGTTGACAAAGATTTTCAAGGTCAGGGATATGGCAAAGCTTTGATGCAGGCCATTCGTGAAGAGGGTGTGGCAGCGGGTTACACAGGTATTCGAATAAACTCTGGTATTTCACGAATGAAGGCTCATGAGTTTTATCGAAAATTGGGTTGTGAGGAAAAAGCTGATCAGAAACGTTTTTATTGGGAATTTTGAGAAATGATATCTATGAAGATTGAACCATCAAGGCAAAGTAATGCAGAAGAAATTGCTAATAATTGGCATTATGAAGGAATTTATAGCTTTTATGATATGCAAGCAGACCCTGAGGATTATGAAGAAATTTTATCTCCTGAAGCGCGTGGCAATCACTATTATCAAATTCTCAAAAATGATGAATTGTATGGTTTTTTCTGTCTTTTCCCAATTGGTAAAGACAAGCAAGAACTAGGTTTAGGGATGAAGCCAGAGTATTGTGGTAAAGGTCAAGGGGAAGAGTTTTTACAAACCATTCTGCAGTTTATTGAAGAAAATATCTCAGTAAAAAGCCTAACTCTCTCAGTTGCAGATTTTAATCAAAGAGCTCAAAAGCTCTATCTTCATTGTGGTTTCAACGTGATTGGGCGGAAGCCTCAGGAAAGCAATGGCGATAGTTACCTTTTTGTCAAAATGGAAAAGGAGTTGAAATGAGAGTTGCGGTTATCCAAGGAACCACTCGAAGAAATATGAATTCGCTGCTATTTGAATCTGTAAAAAAAGCAGTCCAATCGTCTGACGAAGTATTGAATTTTGGTATTTTTGAGGAGGAGAACGAGCAGTATTCTTATGTTGAGATAGCGATGATGATTAGTCTCTTAATCGAAAGTGGAGCAGTGGATTTTGTTGTAACAGGTTGCTCTTCAGGTCAAGGTATGATGCTTCTGTAATAGTTTACCGGGTCTTTTGTGTGGCTATATAGAGACCCCACAAGATGCTTTCCTCTTTGGACGAATCAATGGAGGAAATGTTGCTTCCCTGCCATTAGGGTTAAATTTTGGTTGGCAAGGAGAATTGAACCTACAATATACATTGGATAAATTATTTGATGGTGAGTTTGGTATGGGTTATCCTGAAAATGAAGCGGAAAGAAAACGGTTGGAAGCAAGTGCCCTAAAGGACCTGAATCAGTTGACGAAACGAAGTTGGGAAGAATTAGTTGAACAACTTCCAACTGATACTTTCACTAAATTGTTGCAAAGAAAGATAGTGATGAATGCTATTATAACGAATGGAACCAATGAAGAGTTCATCCGTTTGCTGAAAGCAAAAATAGGTAAAAAGTGAAATGAAAAAGCGGAGGCACTAAGTAGATGTCCCTACACATTTCATTATCTTTGCAAATTTGACTGTTTATGGTAAAAATTGAGCTTGACATTATAACGTCATTTTAAAACAATAAAAAGACTGGGATTTCCAGTCTTGTCTTGTTTTATGCTAATGTTGTAATATTGACTGCTTGAAGACCACGCTGACCTTCTTCAATGTTAAACATTACTTTGTCACCTTCATTCAGTGATTTGAATCCGTCGGATTGAATCGCTGAAAAGTGAGCAAAAACGTCTGGTCCATTGTCCTGTGAAATAAAACCATAGCCTTTTTCAGCATTGAACCATTTTACTGTACCTTGTGTCATACATCTTACTTCCTTTCTCTAAAAGATTGTGTAAAAAATAGAAAAAGTAAAGATGAAAAACAAAAATACTTACTCAAAATTCATTTACTCTTGCTAGTCTAGCAGAAGTAGCAGCAAAAGGCAAGGAAAAAACAGCGTAGGACATCATATTTTGCTATACTAGTTATATGAAAAGAAGAAAGAGGTAGAAGATAATGACATTTGAAGAAATTTTACCAGGTCTGAAAGCTAAGAAGAAATACGTTCGTACTGGTTGGGGTGGGGCAGAGAACTACATCCAGCTTTTTGACAGCATTGAACAAAATGGAGTGACACTTGATGTGACTCCGTACTTTCTTATCAACGTGTCAGGCGAAGGGGAAGGTTTTTCCATGTGGAGCCCAACTCCTTGTGATGTCTTAGCAGATGACTGGGTGGAAGTTCATGACTAAGACAGTATTGGTGACGGGAGTCAGTTCAGGGATTGGACGAGCACAGGCACAGCTCTTTTTGGAAAATGGCTGGCGCGTCTATGGTGTAGACCAGTCTAAAGAACCAAATCTGACAGGAGATTTTCATTTTCTTCAACAAGATTTAACGCTGACGCTTCAGTCAGTTTTTAACTGGTGCCCGCAAGTGGATGTCCTCTGCAATACAGCTGGAGTACTAGATGATTATAAACCTTTACTGGAGCAAACTGCTCAAGAAATCCAAGAAATTTTCGAGATTAACTATGTGACACCAGTAGAATTAACACGTTATTATCTGACACAGATGTTGAAGAAAAACTCAGGCATCATTATCAATATGTGCTCTATCGCATCGAGTTTAGCTGGTGGTGGCGGTCATGCTTATACCTCTTCTAAGCATGCTTTAGCAGGATTTACCAAGCAATTAGCACTTGATTATGCTGAAGCAGGAATTCAGATTTTTGGAATTGCACCAGGAGCAGTCAAAACCAAGATGACTGCGGCAGATTTTGAACCAGGTGGCTTAGCAGATTGGGTTGCTGAAGAAACGCCGATCAAGCGCTGGTTAGATCCTCAAGAAGTGGCTGATGTCACCTTTTTTCTAGCTAGTGGCAAGGCAGCTGCTATGCAGGGTGAGATTCTCAAAATCGACGGTGGTTGGAGCTTGAAGTGAGGAAATCAAAGGTGAAAGCAATGAAGACTAAGTATTTTTACTCTTGGTCTAAAAACATGGTTGTTTACGGCTTGGATACTGGACTAGGGAAGCTCTTCATGAATGAATCTGAGACAGCCTGCCTATACCAATTAGGAAATTTCATCTTTCCGGCTGGTCAGGCGGATTCGGATTTTTGGCAGGATTATAGAGCTAAATACAGATTGGCTGACAAGGTTATTGTCTCCGAGGAGCCTAGTTGGCAGGAGTTCTTGGATAGCCAGAGTGAGCTGCATCGGTTTACTCGCTATGCTTTTGCTGACAGGGCCGACTTTGACACAGAGACTTTGGAGAAATGGCAGAGCAGGATACCAGCAAACTGCCAACTTTTTCTGATTGATGAGACGAGATATAAGCGTCTAGCTGAGGAAGTTTGGTCCCAGGATTTACAGGGTGACTTTGCTGATTTTAAACAGTTTCAAGCAGCGGGTGGTTTTGGCTTTCTACTCTGTTCAGGAGAAGAAATAATCGCCGCTGTATCGACAGGATTGGTCTATCATGGAGCCCTTGAGATTGAAATTGCTACCAAGCCAGCCTACCAAAGGCAGGGCTTGGCCAAAATCTTGGGTGTCCAGATGATTTTAGAAGCCCAAAACCGCTCACTCTTTCCTCTCTGGGATGCGCACAATGAAGCTTCCAAGAAGGTTGCAGAAAGCTTGGGCTATCAGTGTCTAGGAGCTTATCCGGCTTATGAATGGAAAGGGACTTTTGACCAATGAAGAAAAACCAAACCTATGACTTAAAAGATATCATGGAGGCTGTAAAATCGGAAGAGCTAGATGATGATTTCTGTTTGTATGCTAAGGAAAATGGAGAACTGAATTTTCAGACTAGCTACTGGCTTGCAGATTATCCTCAAGTGGTGGATAATAAGGATGTTTATCCTAGACAAGTAAGGGAGCAAGAGCTGGAGCTGATTTATTACGGTGAAGATTTTGCGGATGTTCTCTTGTCAGTCATGGAGCAGAAAGCAGAAGTGACTGACGAAGAGTGTTTACAGGCTCTGCTTTACTATTATGAGCATGATGACTTTATGGATTTTGAATGAGGAAAACGTATGGCTTTTATAAAAGGATTAATGATATTAGGGAATATAGAAAAATTTATGGCAGAGGAAAGTGAGTTACTGTTAGACTATTGTAGCCATATCTCTATTTTGACTTTTACTAGTTTGAGATACGAACGCCTTACCCAGTCGGAAGAAGAAATTTCCTACCAAGTGTATTTGTATGCATTTGATGAAAATCCAATCAAAGAAAATGATTTCCATCTCTCTTTAGAAATTATTTTTGATTTGCAAGACTCTAACATTGAAATTCGTCCTCAGTTTGGACGATATACAGCTGAAGAGAACTTTGGACTGGGAGATGGCTTAAATTTTATCAAGGATTCTTTAGAGGCAGATTTTTTTATTGATTTTGATAGTGATATGGAGTGGGATGAAGATTTCCTATAAGTAATAATTTTTAACTTAGGAAGGCAGGAACAATTATGACCCCAAAAGAAATGTGGCAGGCATATAAGAAAATCAATCCAGAGATTGGCGATGAGATTGATGCCTGGGCCTTTGGTGCCTTGGCAGATGAGCTTGCCGACTTAGTGCTTCGTGGAGAGAAGACAGCGACAGCTTCGGCCTATGAGCTCTATAAGCTTGAAAATGAGCCCTTGCCGCAGGCAGGAAGCTTTGATGTCATTTTAGACAGTCAGGATAGGGCAGTCTGTATCGTTGAAATCACCAAAGTCTCTGTGTTGCCTTTTAATCAAGTTTCAGCCGATCACGCCTTTAAGGAAGGAGAAGGAGATAAATCCTTGGCCTACTGGCAGCAAGTCCATCAGGCATTTTTCACAGAGTGTCTGGCGGAAGCAGGTTTGGAATTTTCGCAAGAAAGTGGTGTTGTCTTAGAAGAATTTCACAAGGTTTATCCACTATCAAAGATATAGATCAAAGCGCTGCAGAGAGAATCTTAACAAATGATATAAAAAATGCTATAATAAAATAAATTTATTTTGATAAAAGGAACTATTATGACAAACTATGCAATTATTTTAGCAGCTGGAAAAGGCACTCGTATGAAATCAGATCTACCAAAAGTGCTCCACAAAGTTGCTGGAATTTCCATGTTAGAACATGTATTTAGAAGTGTTGCTGCTATTACACCAGGAAAGACTGTGACGGTGGTTGGGCACAAAGCAGAAATGGTTGAGCAAGTATTAGCAGGTCAGACAGAATTTGTCCGTCAGACCGAGCAGTTGGGAACTGGTCATGCAGTTATGATGGCAGAGCCTGCACTGAAAGGACTGGCAGGACAAACATTAGTGATTGCAGGAGACACTCCTTTGATTACAGGAGAGAGCCTGAAAAATCTGATTGACTTTCATATCAATCATAAGAATGTTGCAACGATTTTGACAGCAGAAGCGGAAAATCCATTTGGTTATGGTCGGATTGTCCGTAATCAGCATGAAGAAGTACTCAAAATTGTGGAGCAAAAAGATGCTTCGGATTTTGAAAAACAAATCAAGGAAATCAATACAGGAACTTACGTTTTTGATAATGCTCGTCTCTTTGAAGCATTGAAAAATATCAATACCAATAATGCGCAAGGAGAATACTACATCACAGATGTAATCAGTATTTTCCGTGAAAATGGTGAAAAAGTCGGTGCTTATACTCTGAAGGATTTTGATGAAAGTCTGGGAGTTAATGACCGCATAGCGTTGGCAACAGCAGAAGGCATTATGCATCGGCGCATCAATCAAGCTCACATGCTAAATGGTGTTAGTTTTGTTAATCCAGAAGGGACTTATATTGATGTAGATGTAGAAATTGAACCAGAAGTCCAAATTGAAGCTAATGTTACCTTGAAAGGAACAACGAAAATTGGTGCAGGCAGCATTTTGATAAACGGTACGTATATTGTTGACTCTATTATCGGAGAACAAACTGTGATTACAAATTCGATGATTGAGGAGTCTACAGTTGCAGATGGTGTAACGGTAGGACCTTACGCTCATGTCCGTCCAGATTCACGTCTTGCTAAAAATGTACATGTAGGAAATTTCGTTGAAGTGAAAGGGTCTTCTATCGGTGAAAATACCAAAGCTGGACACTTGACCTATATTGGAAATTCTGAAGTGGGAGCAAATGTTAATTTTGGTGCTGGAACGATTACAGTGAATTATGATGGACAGCATAAATTTAAGACAGTCATTGGAAATAATGTTTTTGTAGGTTCTAATTCGACCATTATTGCGCCAGTGGAGCTTGGAGACAATTCTCTTGTCGGTGCAGGCTCAACCATTACTAAGGATGTACCAGCAGACGCTATTGCCATCGGACGTGGTCGTCAGATTAACAAAGATGAATACGCAAAACGCTTACCACATCATCCAGATAATAAGTAGGAACGGCTATGGATTTTGAAGAAAAAACGCTAAAACGAACAGAAATTTATCAAGGCCCTATTTTTAACCTTGTCAAAGATAAAGTTCAGCTACCGGCTGGGAAAGGTACAGCTTATCGTGATTTGATTTTCCATAATGGTGCTGTAGCAGTTATTGCATTAACATCAGAAAATAAAATGATTTTGGTCAAGCAGTACCGCAAAGCTATTGAAGCAACCTCTTATGAAATTCCAGCAGGCAAGTTAGAAGTTGGTGAAAATGCGGATCCTAAAGCTGCTGCTTTGCGTGAATTGGAAGAAGAAACTGGCTATACCGGTGAATTGGAGTTGCTCTATGATTTCTATTCGGCGATTGGCTTTTGCAATGAGCGAATCAGACTTTATAGCGCTAGCCATTTAACAAAAGTTGAAAATCCTCGTCCACAAGATGAGGACGAGACGTTAGAACTCTATGAAGTGACATTGGAAGAAGCGAAAGCGCTCCTTGCTAGTGGTGATATTTGTGACGCCAAAACCATCATTGCACTCCAGTATTGGGAAATGAAAACAAATCGAAGATAGGGGGATGCTCATGGGAAGACCTTTATTAACAGATGAAATGATTGAAAGGGCAAATCGTGGTGAAGATATTTCAGGTCCACCTTTGCATGATGAAGAAGAAACCAAAATTTTAAAAACGACTAGAAGCCAGTTTGGTTATTCCTCTCTAAATAGCAGCTTCAATCAAGATACACTACAAATTAATGTGGAACCAACAGTGACCAAAAGCCGACGGATTGAAAATGCAAAACGTGGCGTATTTCAAGCGAAATTAAACAAAATTCTATTTTGGATTGTCCTACTTTTGATTGCTTTAATTGTCGCTATTATTTGGTTATAAAAAAGCGAGAAGCTTAGACTTTCGCTTTTTTTATGATAGAACGAGAGGAAAACATGAAAATTGGAATTATTGCGGCTATGCCTGAGGAGTTAAAGATTTTATTGGAGCATTTGGAAAATGCCGAAAAATACTTACGGTTGGGTCATGTCTATCATACAGGCTCTATCGGTCGTCATGAAGTGGTGTTGGTCGAAAGCGGGATTGGCAAGGTCATGTCCGCTATGAGTGTGGCTGTTTTAGTCAATGACTTCAAGGTTACAGCTGTGATTAATACAGGATCAGCTGGAGCAGTAGCAGAAGGTCTGGCTATTGGCGATGTGGTAGTCGCAGATCATCTGGTTTATCATGATGTGGATGTGACGGCCTTTGGCTATGATTATGGGCAGATGGCACGGCAGCCGCTTTATTTTGAAGCTAGTCGCTATCTGGTTGCTGAAATGAAGAAAGTTTTGGAAAAGACCCATCAAATCGCAAGAGTAGGGTTGATTGCGACAGGTGACAGCTTTGTTGCCGGTCAAGATAAGATTAATCGCATCAAGGAGCATTTTCCAGATGTCTTAGCCGTCGAGATGGAAGGCGCAGCTATTGCCCAAGCTACTCACTCGATTGGTCTGCCTTTTATGGTTATTCGGGCTATGAGCGACACAGCTAGCCATGATGCTAATGTCACTTTTGATGAGTTCATTCTTGAAGCTGGTAAACGTTCTGCAGAAACACTGATTCAGTTTCTGAAAGAGTTGGTTTAGATAGAGGAGGAGATATTATGTACAAAGAGTCTTATTTTGATGGTGGTCTATTTTCTTACATTGGTCATGCTATTTTAGCTATCTTGATTACAGTTTTGACGCTAGGTATCTGTGCACCTTGGGGCATGTGTATTCTGTATAATTGGAAGGTAAAGCATACGGTCATTGACGGGCACCGTCTCTATTTTGACGGTACTGCAATACAGCTTTTTGGAAATTGGATTAAGTGGTGGCTCTTGACGCTTGTTACTTTTGGTATTTATAGTTTTTGGCTTAATATCAAACTGACCCAGTGGATTACTAAGCATACGCATCATGCGAATTGAGAACAAGTAAGCGAGACTTAAGTGGCTCGTTTTTCCTTTTCTTCTGTCTTGCCAAAAAATCTCTTTTGATGGTATAATCAAGGAACTGGAATCAATGATAGAGGAGAAAAGATGAGTATTTTAGAAGTAAAAAATCTCAGCCACGGTTTTGGTGACAGGGCTATTTTTGAGGATGTATCCTTCCGTCTACTCAAGGGTGAGCATATCGGCTTGGTTGGTGCTAATGGTGAGGGGAAGTCAACCTTTATGAGCATTGTGACAGGGAAAATGCTACCGGACGAGGGTAAGGTTGAGTGGTCTAAATATGTGACTGTTGGCTATCTGGATCAGCATGCTGTGTTGGAGCAAGGCCAGTCTGTCCGCGATGTCTTGCGCACAGCTTTTGACGAGCTTTTCAAAACTGAGGCCCGTATCAATGAAATTTATATGAGCATGGCTGAGGAAGGAGCCGATGTTGATGCTCTTATGGAGGAAGTGGGCGAGCTACAGGATCGCTTGGAAAGCCGAGATTTCTATACTCTAGATGCCAAGATTGACGAAGTTGCACGGGCTTTGGGTGTTATGGACTACGGCATGGAGAGTGATGTGACAGAGCTATCTGGTGGGCAGCGCACCAAGGTTCTCTTAGCTAAGCTTCTTCTGGAAAAACCGGATATCCTGCTCTTGGACGAGCCAACCAACTATCTGGATGCTGAGCATATTGACTGGCTTAAACGCTACCTACAGAACTATGAAAATGCCTTTGTTCTGATCTCGCACGATAGTCCTTTCTTGAATGATGTGATTAATATCGTTTACCATGTGGAAAATCAACATCTAACCCGTTATTCTGGCGACTACTATCAGTTCCAGGAAGTCTATGAGATGAAAAAATCTCAGCTGGAAGCGGCTTATGAGCGCCAGCAGAAGGAAATTGCGGACCTAAAAGACTTTGTGGCCCGCAACAAAGCCCGCGTGGCGACTCGTAATATGGCTATGTCTCGCCAGAAAAAGTTGGATAAGATGGACATTATCGAGTTGCAAAGTGAAAAGCCAAAGCCATCCTTTGGCTTCAAGTCTGCCCGTACACCTGGCCGCTTTATCTTTCAAACCAAGGATTTGCAGATTGGTTACGACCGTCCGCTGACCCAGCCCCTTAACCTGACCTTTGAACGCAATCAAAAGGTAGCGATTATCGGGGCAAATGGAATTGGGAAAACGACCCTGCTCAAGAGCCTGCTGGGTATTATCTCGCCTATTGCAGGTCAAGTCGAGCGTGGGGACTATCTGGAACTGGGTTATTTCGAGCAGGAAGTTGAAAGCGGCAATCGTCAAACACCGCTCGAAGCAGTCTGGAACGCCTTCCCAGCTCTTAATCAGGCAGAAGTTCGAGCAGCTCTGGCCAGATGTGGTCTGACTTCCAAGCACATCGAGAGCCAGATCCAAGTTCTTTCAGGTGGGGAGCAGGCCAAGGTTCGCCTTTGCCTCCTCATGAACCGAGAAAATAATGTTCTAGTGCTGGACGAGCCAACCAATCACCTGGATGTCGATGCCAAGGAAGAGCTCAAACGAGCTCTGAAAGAATACAAGGGCAGCATTCTCATGGTCTGCCACGAGCCTGATTTCTATGAAGGCTGGATGGACCAGATATGGGATTTTAACCAGTTGACTTGATCAAATGAAGCAGAAGCAAAGAGACGATTCATTGCGAATCGTCTCTTTCTGCTATCAATAATTCAAAAACTGTTCGATTTCCTGCTTCTCAATCTGTTTGCCGTGCTGGCAGATAGGGCAGGTGAGGTAATGTTTTTTACCGTAAGAAAAGGTAGGAATCCAATAGAGTGTAAACTTTCGGCCCGTTTCAATAATGTTCCAAGGTGTGACATTGTGGCAGTTAGCACACTCGATATTGCTTTGGGTCTGGCCTACGTTTTTCTGATAACCTTTATATCCCCAGATAATCATATTGATTTCCCTCCTTTATTACTTGGATCGCAAGCTTATTTTTTGAAATCATAGTCCTTGATAATCTCGATTTTCTCAATTTTGATTTCTTTTTTAGGTTTGTCATTTTCGCCGGTTTCAGTAGCAGCAATTTTATCAACGACATCCATACCAGAAACGACTTGACCAAAGACGGTGTAGTTTCCGTCTAAACTTGGGTTTCCACCTTTTTGATAGGCTTCAATGATTTTTTGAGGATATGTTTCACTAGAAAGTTGATTGGAACTATCCTTAGTATTTTGATTGATGAAGAATTGACTACCGTTGGAATTTGGATTGGAAGAGCGTGCCATAGCTAATGCGCCACGAATATTGTAGAGATAAGATGAAATCTCTGTTTTAAAGCCGCTGCCAGAATCAATGTTAGAATTTTTTCCTTTCCAAATAGACTCACCACCTGTCCCATCTCCTTTAGGATCTCCTGTTTGAATCATGAAATCCTTAATGACACGATGGAAAGTCACGCCATTATAATAACCTTCTTTAGCATGTGTTAAGAAATTTTCTACCGCAAGTGGTGCATATTTTGGAAAGAGCTTCATGGAAATAACGCCTTCTGTTGTTGTCATCTTTACTTCTGCTTCATCTTCAGCCACCTTGTCAGATAACTGTGGAAAATGAGCATTTTTATCTGTTAGAGCCGCTTTTTGTTTTTCTTTTTGTTTTTTAGCCGCTTTTGAGCTGGATTCGGAAGCAAGACTTGAATCTACATAATCATTTCCTTTGATAGCTCTTTGTAAACTAGTGCAGCCTGTCAAAAATAACCCCGTAGTGAGACTTAAGATAAGTAATTTTTTCATAGGTATCCTTTCTGAATATTGAGTTATTCACATTTTACTATAAATAAAAGTCTTTTTCAAACCCTTTGAGATGTCTCTGTACGACCTGCAAGTTACTATTGACTTACTTTTTTGTCTAAAAATAGCTAGTACCTGAAGATACGAAAACATTTTCTTACGAGAAAAAATTTTTGTGCTACAATAACGTTTATTAACAAAGGATAGAGCATTTAATGCCAAAGAATTTTAAGGAATTATTATTTTTGACAGTTCTCATGTGTAGCATGATGGTATTTGGAATCTGTCTGTTGTAGGCCACTTTTTATGGGCTTATCTAGCAGTAGGAGATATCTCTGGATTCATAACCGCATTGCCCTTGAATTTTATTATTGTCGAACCAATCTTTCGCTTTATTTTAAGTCAATTTCAAAAATAAGATTTCTAATTTTGTTGATGGCTGAACTTTTGATAATTGATTCATAGAAATTCTTTATTAAATTATTTAATGGTAAAAATTTTATGTTATAATACATCTATAAAAGGAGGAACAGAGATGACTAAACGATTGACAAGAGATGTGCGAAATAAGAAAATTGCAGGTGTATGCGCAGGAGTAGCAAATTATTTCGAAATTGATCCTACCATTGTACGCCTAATCTGGGGAATAGCATTTTTAGTATATGGAATCGGCTTTATTCCTTATTTGATTTTATGGTTCGTCTTGCCAAAGAATGATGTAGATGATGAAGTGATTTGGAAGTAGACAATGTTGTTTAAAAAGTGGAAGCAGATAGAACTTCTACTTTTTTTCTTGCATTGGATTAGTGTGTGATTTGTGATATAATAAAGTTTATGGCAAGTAAGAAAAATAGTAAGAAAGGTCGGACAACAAGACGACCTACAAAAGCAGAATTAGAACGTCAGAAAGCTATTCGGAGGATGTTAGTAACTTTTGGGATTGCTTTTTTACTTCTTTTTGCAGCATTAAAATGGGGAGCTGTTGGAATCACCCTTTACAATCTTATTCGATTATTGGTGGGAAGTTTAGCCTATATCGCTATTATAGCCAGTCTCATTTATCTTTTCTTTTTTAAATGGGTTAATAAGCACGAAGGGTATAAATCAGGCTTTTTCAGTATTTTTATCGGTTTGTTGCTCATATTCCAAGCTTATTTTGTAAATGTTTTAAGCTTAAAAGGACAGGTTCTAAGTACAACCTTATCACGAATTTTAACGGATTTAAGCTCATTTAAAGTAAGTGCTTTTGCTGGCGGTGGTTTATTAGGAGCGGTTCTTTATACTCCAGTGGCCTTTTTATTTTCAAGTATGGGTTCCTACTTTATTGGTGCTCTTCTGATATTGTTAGGGATTCTTTTAATCAGTCCATATTCGATTTATGATATTTTTGAAAAATTAAGTGATACTTATCACGTCTGGAGTGAAAAGCGAGAAGCCAAGCGCCAGCAACGATTTGTAGAAAAAGAAGAAAAAGCTGTGCAAGATGCAATGAATGCTATTCAGGTAGAGCAAGAAGAATCTGAAGTGGATCCTGAAACGGGAGAGATTTTAGATGATGAGGACTTGTCACACTTACCTGTGGACTTTGACGAGGCAGACTATGATGAATTGGGAGAATATGACCCTCATGAACCTCTGGACTTCGGCCACGATGAGGAGATGGCGGAAGCAGATGCAGATGTTGAGGTCGATTTTACTACCAAGGAAAGTCTGGACTACAAGCTGCCGACCATCAACCTCTTTGCGCCTGACAAGCCTAAAAACCAGTCCAAGGAAAAGCGTATTGTCCGAGACAATATCAAGATTTTGGAAGAGACATTTGCCAGCTTTGGGATAAAAGCTACAGTTGAGCGGGCTGAAATCGGACCTTCCGTCACCAAGTATGAGGTCAAACCAGCTGTTGGAGTACGGGTTAATCGGATTTCCAATCTGGCGGATGACTTAGCTCTAGCTCTAGCTGCTAAGGATGTGCGGATTGAAGCGCCGATTCCTGGAAAATCCCTGGTCGGAATTGAAGTACCTAACTCTGAAGTTGCGACTGTGACTTTCCGAGAACTCTGGGAGCAGTCTAAGACAGATGACAAGAAATTGCTTGAAATTCCATTGGGGAAAGCTGTCAATGGATCTGTTCGTACATTTGACTTGGCAAAGATGCCCCACCTCTTGGTGGCGGGTTCTACGGGCTCTGGTAAATCTGTGGCAGTTAACGGTATTATTGCGAGCATTCTCATGAAGGCTAGACCAGATGAGGTCAAGTTCATGATGGTTGATCCTAAGATGGTGGAGTTGTCTGTTTATAACGATATTCCTCACTTGCTCATCCCTGTCGTGACCAATCCTCGCAAGGCTAGTCGTGCGTTACAGAAGGTTGTAGACGAGATGGAAAATCGTTATGAACTCTTCTCTAAGGTCGGTGCTCGTAATATTGCTGGGTATAATGCTAAGGTAGCTGAGTATAATGCCCAGTCAGAGTACAAGCAGGTTCCCCTGCCTTTAATCGTTGTCATCGTAGATGAGCTGGCTGACCTTATGATGGTGGCTAGTAAGGAAGTAGAAGATGCTATTATCCGTTTAGGGCAAAAGGCGCGGGCAGCTGGGATTCACATGATTCTGGCAACTCAGCGTCCATCTGTAGATGTTATTTCCGGTCTGATTAAGGCTAATGTTCCGTCTCGGATTGCTTTTGCTGTCTCTAGTGGAACAGACAGCCGAACCATTCTCGATGAGAATGGAGCAGAAAAGCTTTTGGGCCGTGGGGATATGCTCTTTAAGCCTATTGATGAAAATCATCCGATTCGACTGCAGGGCTCCCTTATCTCAGATGAAGATGTGGAGCGAATCGTTGCCTTTGTCAAGAATCAAGCGGAAGCTGACTACGATGATAGCTTTGATCCGGGCGAAGTATCTGAAAGCGATATGGAGTCTGGCAGTGGCGATGATGGAGGAGATCCCCTCTTTGAAGAAGCCAGAGCTTTGGTGATTGAAACTCAAAAAGCGAGTGCATCAATGCTCCAACGTCGCTTATCTGTTGGTTTCAATCGAGCAACCCGACTCATGGAAGAGTTGGAAGCAGCGGGCGTTATTGGTCCTGCCGAAGGAACGAAGCCGAGAAAAGTTTTGCAGACGAATTGATTCTAATTTCACTAGTCTGCTAGCAAGAAAATCATTCTATAAAAACAAATCTGCCAGCAGTCAGCCGGCAGATTTTCTCTACTTACCAAGGAAGGAAAAATAAGTTATGAAATTAGATACCATTCACCACATAGCCATCATCGGTCATGATTATATCAAGACTAAGGCTTTTTATGTAGATAAACTAGGCTTTGATATATTAGATGAGCACCACCGGCCTGACAAACAGGATATTCTTTTTAACGTTTGTAAAGGGAATCTAATTCTGGAAATTTTCATCAAGAAGGAGGCTCCCAAACGACCATCCCTGCCTGCTCCAGAGCACACTGGTCTGCGGCATTTAGCCTTCCGAGTGACGGATGTCGAAGAATGTTTGATGGAATTTGACCGTTTAGAAATTCCCCATACTGAACTGCGCTATGATGACTTTGACGGCCGTAAGATGGCTTTCTTTTTTGATCCGGATGGCCTACCTTTAGAGATTCATGAATAAGCTTTCATCTTGACTTAGGTTTTAAATTTTCTAAATGAATGTCTGCCTTCCTCTTAAGAGACTGGTCAGCACCAAAATAATCAATAATTAGTTCCAGGAGATTTGGATTTCCTAGGATAGCTGTATCAATATAAAATTTGTGAAAATCAGCTACCTGCTCCTCTGAAAGGATAGAGCGGATATGCTTGCTACAGAAAAAAGCATATCCCTAGCGTGATGAACAATGATTTTCAGGTCTGTGAATTCTTAATAAAGTCCTGCTTAAGCGATTTGCAGCATGGCTTAGGCTCACGAACAGACAATTGGGTTATCAGTTTTTCTGAAGCCAGATTGGCAAGCTAAGACATGCACAAGCATTAAAGACAGGATAGAGGTGAGGCTATTGATTGTCCTAAAGCACTGAACACCAATTAATTTATCAGACTTAGGGGCCCTCTTCTAAAATTTTCAAGGCTTGGCCTAGATTATTCATGGGAATCATAGCAACTTCTGTAGCAAACATACCCAGATGGACGTGCATAATCTTTCAGGTCTGGCTTGGCTTCTCTACAAAAGTTTGGTAGGCTTTTGGAAGCAACATCATCTTCAGGCCTCACATTGACATAAGAGATGATTTGCTTGGCCTTGCCATTCCAAGTTGTACGGGAGCGTAGCTAAGTCTGTTAAGTGCGGATGTCGGATGAATGAGAACTGTTCGATCAGTCTCGGTTTGATGATCTGCATCTTTTTATAAAATTTAGACAGTAAAAAACGAGTGAATATATCAATTTTATCTTATATAAATCTAACTCCTTTCTTACCAACATAACAGGAATGAGGACGCTTTTGTAAAATGCAAAGGATATGTTATAACTATCTTTCTAGATTTTCAAAACATAGGAATATGCAAAAAACCATCGGCTACTCCATGACCGATGGGTGTGTTTTACATTGTTACAAAAAAAGACCGATGACCATGGCTAGATACATGAAGAAGGTCAAAATAAAACCAGCTCGCCAGAAGAATTTAAAAAATCTGGGATAGTAAAAGCTACGTTTAACTTTAAGAAAATAAACGGTAATAGCAATTGCTAAGGCAGAGAGCGCTAAAGTCAGTTCTGGCAATAAGCTGTGATAGAAAGCTTTATCTGAGATGACATAGAACTCTAGCACGAGAAGTGGAAAGGCCAAATCAGCAAAATTTAAGCCAAATCGTTTCAGACGAAATAATTTGGTGATAATAATAGTTAAAATAATAGTTAAAAAGATAAATAAAACAGAAGCTATTTTTAATAATGTCATAAGTTTATTTTACCATAAAAACTGGAGAAAGATAGAAAAATTTTTCGTGTTTTTTCTTGCAATTAATCAGTTTTAGTGTATAATAGAAAGGTATGCATAAGCATACTTGTGGGAGGTAAAAATATTACGTTACCGCCAAAACCACAAAGGAGGATTTAAAAATGGCTAAAAAAGTCGAAAAACTTGTAAAATTGCAAATCCCTGCTGGTAAAGCTACTCCAGCTCCACCAGTTGGTCCTGCGCTTGGTCAAGCTGGTATCAACATCATGGGATTTACGAAAGAGTTCAACGCTCGCACAGCTGATCAAGCTGGCATGATTATTCCAGTTGTCATCTCTGTATACGAAGATAAATCATTTACTTTCGTTACAAAGACTCCACCAGCTGCTGTCCTTTTGAAAAAGGCTGCCGGTACTGACAAAGGATCAGGCGAACCAAATAAGAAGAAAGTTGCAACAGTTACTCGTGCACAAGTACAAGAAATTGCTGAAACTAAGATGCCAGATTTGAATGCTGCAAACCTTGAGTCTGCAATGCGTATGATCGAAGGTACTGCTCGTTCTATGGGATTCACTGTTGTTGACTAAACAATAACACCCAAACCCGCAAGACTTCATCAGACGAGAAGGACGTGGGAGATGAAAATCGATTGAACCACTTACAAGGAGAATAGAAAATGGCTAAAAAAAGCAAACAACTTCGTGCTGCTCTTGAAAAAATCGACAGCACAAAAGCATACAGTGTAGAAGAAGCTGTAGCACTTGCAAAAGAAACAAACTTTGCAAAATTTGATGCAACTGTAGAAGTTGCTTATAACTTGAATATTGACGTAAAAAAAGCGGATCAACAAATCCGTGGTGCAATGGTTCTTCCAAACGGAACTGGTAAAACTCAGCGTGTGCTTGTGTTCGCACGCGGTGCAAAAGCAGAAGAAGCAAAAGCTGCTGGTGCAGACTTCGTTGGTGAAGATGATCTCGTTGCAAAAATTAATGACGGCTGGTTGGACTTTGACGTAGTAATCGCTACACCTGACATGATGGCACTTGTAGGTCGCCTTGGACGTGTCCTTGGTCCGCGTAACCTGATGCCAAACCCTAAAACTGGTACTGTAACAATGGACGTTGCAAAAGCAGTTGAAGAGTCTAAGGGTGGTAAGATTACTTACCGTGCAGACCGTGCAGGTAACGTACAAGCTATTATTGGTAAAGTTTCATTTGAAGCTGACAAGTTGGTTGAAAACTTTAAAGCATTCCACGATGTGATTGCCAAAGCAAAACCAGCTACTGTAAAAGGAACATACATGACAAATCTTACTATCACTACTACTCAAGGCGTAGGTATTAAGGTTGATGTCAACTCACTTTAATTTAAGAATAAAAACTCTATCTATGGATAGGGTTTTTTTATGAATAACTCATATTTAAATGGAGTTTATCAGACTGATAAAAATAACAGATAAAAGCAACAACGTTTTTGGAATAAATCAATTAATCTATTAAGAGAAAAAAGGATATGCTACATACATTATTGAAGTAGGAGTCAGTCGAAAAAACTAAATTTCTTTTGTTAATTTTGATATTTTGAAAATAGGACTATATAAAAATTAGAAATTATGGTAAAATAGTACAGATAAAATAAGGAGAGTAAAAATGGTAGTCCCGAAATATAAACGTATTTTAATCAAGTTATCAGGTGAAGCTCTTGCTGGTGAGAAAGGGATAGGAATTAACATTTCAACCGTTCAAAAAATGGCAGAGGAAATCAAGGAAGTGCATGATTTGGGTATTGAAATTGCCCTTGTTATCGGTGGTGGGAATCTCTGGCGTGGAGAGCCTGCGGCAGAAGCAGGAATGGATCGTGTGCAGGCTGACTATACTGGAATGCTTGGGACCGTTATGAATGCTTTGGTGATGGCTGATTCATTGCAACAAGTAGGTGTGGATACTCGTGTACAAACTGCGATTGCAATGCAGCAAGTGGCAGAACCTTACATTCGTGGACGAGCACTTCGCCATCTGGAAAAAGGTCGTATCGTCATTTTTGGTGCCGGTGTTGGCTCACCTTATTTCTCAACGGATACAACAGCTGCCCTTCGTGCGGCCGAGATTGAAGCTGATGCGATTCTTATGGCGAAAAACGGTGTTGATGGGGTCTATAATGCAGATCCAAATAAAGATAAGACAGCTGTGAAGTTTGATGAATTGACTCACCGTGATGTGATTAACAAAGGATTGCGGATTATGGATTCAACAGCTTCTACCCTTTCAATGGACAATGATATTGACCTTGTTGTGTTCAATATGAACGAATCTGGTAATATTAAACGAGTTGTTTTCGGAGAACAAATCGGAACAACTGTTTCAAATAATGTAGAAAAAGAAGAGGATTAAGTTATGGCAAATGCAATTGTAGAAAAAGCGAAAGAAAGAATGACCCAATCACATCAAAGTTTAGCGCGTGAATTTGGTAGTATTCGTGCTGGGCGTGCGAATGCTAGTCTTTTAGATCGCATTACAGTAGAATACTATGGAGTGGAAACTCCACTCAATCAAATTGCTTCTATCACAATTCCAGAAGCGCGCGTGTTATTAGTAACACCTTTTGATAAATCATCTATCAAAGATATTGAACGTGCTTTGAATGCTTCTGATCTGGGTATTACACCTGCTAGTGATGGTTCTGTTATCCGTCTCGTCATTCCTGCTTTGACGGAAGAGACTCGTCGTGATTTGGCTAAAGAAGTTAAAAAAGTTGGAGAGAATGCTAAGATTGCTATCCGGAATATCCGCCGTGATGCTATGGATGAAGCGAAAAAGCAAGAAAAAGCAAAAGAAATTACTGAAGATGAACTGAAAGGTCTTGAAAAAGACATTCAAAAAGTGACAGATGACGCTGTTAAACACATCGATGAAATGACTTCTACTAAGGAAAAAGAATTGCTTGAAGTGTGATGTTTCTTTCCATGATTGAAAATGAAAAACTAAAACTCAGTTAGTTTGGCTAGCTGAGTTTCTTTTGAAAGGGAGCTGAAGCAATGCTCCTTTAAATGATAGAAAGAGAAAAATGAATACAAATCTTGCAACATTTATAACAGGTCTAGTAACTGATGAAAACGATCGTTTTTACTTTGTTCAAAAGGATGGTCAGACTTATGCTTTAGCTAAAGAAGAAGGTAAGTATCAGCTAGGAGAAACGGTCAAAGGTTTTGTCTATAGTGATATGAAACAGAAACTTCGCCTGACGACTCTCGAAGTCACAGCAACTCAGACGACTTTTGGTTGGGGGATGGTAACAGAAGTTCGCAAAGATCTGGGGGTCTTTGTCGATACAGGACTTCCGGATAAGCAAATCGTAGTGTCGCTGGACATCTTGCCGGAGATAAAAGAACTCTGGCCCAAAAAAGGAGATCGGCTTTATATTCGCCTAGATGTCGATAAAAAAGACCGAATCTGGGGACTTTTGGCCTATCAGGAGGATTTCCAGCGCTTAGCTCGTCCTGCCTACAATAATATGCAAAATCAAAATTGGCCAGCCATTGTTTATCGACTCAAACTCTCTGGCACCTTTGTTTATCTGCCGGAGAATAATATGCTGGGCTTTATCCACCCTAGCGAACGTTATACCGAGCCACGTCTCGGTCAAGTGCTAGATGTGCGGGTGATTGGCTTTCGGGAAGTTGATCGTACCCTTAATCTTTCACTCAAACCTCGCTCTTTTGAGATGCTGGAAAATGATGCTCAAATGATTCTGACATACCTAGAAAGTCAAGGAGGCTTTATGACTTTGAATGATAAGTCGTCCCCAGAGGATATAAAGACTACCTTTGGCATTTCCAAAGGACAGTTTAAAAAAGCTTTAGGCGGTCTGATGAAAGCTGGCAAAATCAAGCAGAATGGGACAGGGACAGAGTTGATTTGAAATACCAATTTATCTTGTTTTCAAAGAGTTAAAATAAAGCTCACAAAAAGGAGGTCATTGTGTTAGCGATTGAAGAGTGCAAAGCTGTAAATCTGACAAATCTACCTAGTTTGACGATTTTGACTGGTGATGATACAGGACAATTTGAATGGATGAAATCACAATTTTTGCATCAAATTCAATATGATGTTGCAGATTTAAATGTAGCTTATTTCGATATGAAAGAATCTGCTTATCCAGATGTGGAGATCGATTTAGTGAGTTTGCCCTTCTTTTCCGAAGAGAAAATCGTTATTTTGGATCATCTTCTGGACATAACAACGGCTAAAAAGCGCTATTTGACAGATGAGGAATTAAAATCTTTTGAGCAATATTTGGAAAATCCTGCAGATACGACAAAATTAGTCATTTTTGCAGAAGGGAAGTTAGATAGTAAACGGCGAATTGTAAAATTGCTCAAGCGAGATGGTAAAATTTTTGAAGCAAGTGAGCCCAAAGAACAAGAATTGCGAACCTACTTTAGTAAGCTAGCTCAAGATCAAGGATTAGAATTTAGCTCACAGGTTTTCGAGGAATTACTTGTTAAATCCGGCTTTCATTTTAGCGAAATTAACAAAAATATTGCTTTTTTAAAAGAGTATAAGAAAGAAGGCGTGATTACAAGCGAGGATATTGCAGAAGCCATTCCGAAAACCTTGCAGGATAATATTTTTGACTTGACTCAGATGATTTTGCATCAAAAGGTGGACGCAGCGAGAAGTTTGGTACGAGATTTGACTTTGCAAGGTGAAGATGAAATCAAGCTGATTGCGATTATGTTGGGCCAGTTTCGTACATTTGCACAAGTGAAAATCCTCTTTGAAAATGGACGTAATGAAAGCCAGATTGTAGCAGAGTTGTCTAGTTATTTGGGACGAAAGGTGAATCCTTTTCAAATTAAATATGCCTTGCGTGATGTCCGCTCATTACCCTTGGAAGTTTTACAAAAGTCTCTCTCCTGCTTGATTGAAACAGATTATCAGATTAAATCAGGAGTTTACGAAAAAGGTTACTTATTTGACTTGGCTTTGTTAAAGATCATGACCCACAACTTATAAGCAAATAAGTTGAAAATTTTATAGGTCTACGTTATCATTTTCATATAAAATGAAAAAGAGGAACAAAACAATGGCAATTATTTTACCTGATCTACCTTATGCTTATGATGCTTTGGAACCATATATTGATGAAGAAACTATGCATTTGCATCATGACAAACATCATAATACCTATGTAACCAACGTGAATGCTGCACTGGCAAAACATCCTGAAATCGGCAAGGCTTTAGAACAACTTTTAGCTGATGTGGAGTCTATTCCAGTCGATATTCGTCAAGCGGTTATTAATAATGGTGGTGGACATTTGAATCATAGTCTTTTTTGGGAATTGATGACACCAGAAGAAACAGCACCATCAGCAGAATTAGCAGCAGACCTTGAAGCAACATTTGGTTCATTTGACAATTTCAAAACAGCCTTTACAACAGCTGCAACAACTCGTTTCGGTTCAGGCTGGGCTTGGCTAGTGGTAAACAAAGAAGGTAAGCTAGAAGTGATGTCAACTGCTAACCAAGATACGCCAATCTCTGAAGGAAAAACACCTATTTTGGGAATTGATGTTTGGGAGCATGCTTACTATGTGAAATATCGCAATGTTCGCCCAGACTACATTAAAGCTTTCTTTTCAGTTATCAACTGGAATAAGGTCAATGAATTGTACAAAGCAGCGAAATAAGACAACAAATTAGATAGAAAAAGACGAATCTGAAAAGGATTCGTCTTTTTCTGCTATCATATATCATAAAAATTACTTATAAATTCCAGCCAAATAAAACCAGATTTGCTCCTTGAGAAATTTTAGAGAACGATCATTGGTTCGATCAATGACGCCGAAAACAAGATAGTGATTTCTAAACAGCAATTCATAATCAATATGCTCTCCAATAAGGATAATCTTTCCCATTTTATCATATTTCCGGATTGTTTCAATTCTTTTGGTGGCATCTTCAAATGAGAAAAATTTGGATTGTACTACAAAATAAGTAGTCGGGCGAAAAGTTCGTTGCGCAGGATGCGTCAATCGCAGCTTTATTTTAAAGAATTGATGGACTGTTCGAAGATAGAGAGCCGTAAAATAGAGAGAAATAGAGCTAATAAAAGAATAAGGTTGAATTTGAATCATTATTTTTCCTCCTAGCTTATATCCTACCATATCAAATGAAAGATAACGGAGCAAATCCTGAACGGTATGTATAATGGCCTGAACAGCATTTTTGAACCATTCAGGCCATTATACATACCGTTTAAGATTTTTGTAATTTATTTAAAAATATTTTGAGATAATCATATTATAACGATGAAAGGGCTTATTCTATCAGATGATTATTTTAGATAAATTTTTCAGTCCGTCAGCCACAGTGCTATTAAGACTAGAAAAATTTCAAAATTGGGGAAATAGCAATGCCACAGCACTGTTTATTCTTTTTTTATCACTCAGCTATTTATTTATCCATTCTATTCCCATATTAAGTATTCTACTAACCAGCTTTGCTTTTAGTATGATGATAAGTTATGTTTTAATAGATGTTTATCTCAAATTACGTGTCTACTATTACCTACGTAAAAAATAATCCGAGTTTATTTTAGAAAGGAAATCATTGTTGTGAATGTTAAGAAAACATTTGTTCCTCAAATAGATGCAAGAGATTGCGGTGTCGCTGCGCTTGCTTCCATTGCAAAATACTATGGTTCAGACTACTCTCTTGCACATCTGAGAGAACTTGCTAAGACAAGTAAAGAAGGGACAACGGCTCTTGGAATTGTTCAAGCAGCGCAAGAAATAGGTTTTGAGACACGACCGATTCAAGGGGATATGTCTTTGTTTGATATGGAAGCTATTCCCTATCCTTTTATCGTTCATGTTCAGAAAAAAGGTAAACTCCCACATTATTATGTTATCTATAAAAATACGAAAAAAGGTCTGCTAGTTGGAGATCCTGATCCAAGTGTAAAAATAACCAAGATCTCAAAAGAAACATTTGCAACAGAATGGACTGGTGTTGCTATTTTTTTAGCACCAGAACCTAGCTATAAACCACATAAGGATAAGAAAAATGGTTTGATAAGCTTAATTCCTCTTATTTTTAAACAGAAAATGCTGGTCACCTATATTGTTTTAGCTAGTCTGCTTGTGACACTCATCAATATTGTTGGATCTTACTACCTACAAGGAATTTTAGACGAATACATTCCAAATCAAATGAGATCAACTCTTGGAATAGTGTCTATTGGTCTGATTATTACTTATATTTTGCAGCAAATGATGAGTTTTTCCAGAGATTACTTATTGATTGTACTTAGTCAGCGGCTGACCATTGATGTGATTTTATCATATATTCGACACATTTTTGAATTACCAATGTCTTTTTTTGCTACGAGACGCACTGGAGAGATTATTTCTCGTTTTACAGATGCTAATTCCATTATTGATGCTCTCGCTTCTACAATACTTTCACTCTTTCTTGACCTTTCTATTTTGATAATAGTAGGAGGGGTATTATTATTACAGAATACCAACCTTTTCTTCCTCACTCTGCTTGCTATTCCTATCTATACGGTGATTATTTTTGCTTTTATAAAGCCTTTTGAAAAAATGAATCATGACGTCATGCAAAGCAATTCCATGGTAAATTCTGCTATTATCGAAGATATTAATGGCATTGAAACCATTAAATCTTTAACAAGCGAAGAAGCTCGTTACCAAAAGATAGACAGCGAATTTGTAAATTATTTAGATAAATCTTTTACGCTTAGTAAATATTCTATTTTTCAAACAACCCTTAAACAAGGATTTCAATTAATTTTAAATGTGCTTATTTTATGGCTCGGTGCGCATTTAGTTATATCTGAGAAAATCTCAATTGGGCAGCTCATCACATTTACGGCTCTACTTTCTTATTTTACAAATTCTCTTGAAAGTATTATTAATCTGCAAACTAAGCTGCAGTCGGCTAAGGTTGCTAACAAGCGGTTGAATGAAGTTTATTTAGTAGAGTCTGAATTTAAAACTAAGCAAACACTTACAGAGAAAGGTTTCTTGGCTGGTGATATTACGTTCCATAATGTCTCCTATAAATACGGCTTCGGACGAGATACGTTATCGGATATTAACTTAACAATAAAAACAGGAGATAAGGTGAGCTTAGTCGGCATCAGTGGTTCGGGAAAGACAACACTTGCCAAAATGATGGTTCATTTTTATGAGCCTTATAAAGGGCAAATCCGTCTCAATGGAAATGACCTTAAAATGATTGATAAGAAGACACTTCGTCAATATATCAATTATTTACCACAACAAGCCTATATTTTTAGTGGTTCCATCTTAGAAAATCTTACATTAGGGACGAATCAAATATTTTCTCAAAAAGAGATTATTCGCGCTTGTGAAATTGCAGAAATTCGTTCGGATATTGAACAAATGCCTATGGGATATCAAACAGAATTGTCCGATGGAGCTGGTCTATCAGGTGGACAAAGGCAACGAATTGCTCTAGCACGCGCCCTCTTAACAAAGTCACCAATTCTTATTCTTGACGAAGCAACGAGCGGATTGGATGTTCTAACTGAGAAAAAGGTCATTGACAATCTGATGGGTTTAAAAGACAAAACGATTATTTTTGTTGCTCATCGTCTCAGCATTTCAAAGCGGACAAATCAGGTTATTGTTCTTGATAAAGGGCAGATTATTGAAACTGGATCCCACGCTGAATTGATGGAAAGACAAGGCTTTTATCATCATTTATTTAATAAATAAGGAGTGAATTATGAATCCCAATCTGTTTAAAAGTGCAGAATTTTATCATCGAAGATACCATAACTTTGTGACCGTTCTTATTCTTCCTTTGGTATTGTTCGTTCTATTTCTGGTTCTTTATTCTTTTATCGGTCAAAAGGAAGTGACTATCAAATCTATCGGTGAAATTACACCAACGAAAGTCATTGCTATGATCCAATCAAGCAGCAATAATACGATTTTGATTAACCATTTAGCTGAAAATAAGGCAGTCGTAAAAGGAGAGTTGTTGATTCAATATGCAAAAAATATGGAAGTCTCTCAACAAACAGCTATTAAAACTCAACTTGCAACTTATCAACGACAAAAAGCCTGTTTAGAAACACTCAAATCGAGTTTGCATCAAGGGACAAATCTTTTCTCGGGTAAAGATGAATTTGGCTATGCCAATACTTTTAACAATTTTATCAAACAATCACAAGACCTATCACTAGGAATTTCAAAAAGCAATACTGAAGTCGGTAAACAAGCTTCTTTGGCTAACAACACAATTGCTGCGATTGATCAGCAAATCAATGATTTAACAAAACAGATAAATGATTATCGTGGACTGCATCAGGCCATCTCGGAGAATGCTTCGCATTTACCCAAGAGTAATCCACATCAAACAACATTCAACATGTATAAAAAACAATATCAAGCTAATCCTGATGCCGCCCTCACAAATCAGTATTTGTCTCAAATTAACACCAATATATCCAATCTAAAATCTTCCATTGCTAATCTAAAGATTCAAAAAGCTGGTACTGGAACTGCGGCGACTTACGACAATAGTCTTTCTACAAAAATTGAAGTGCTCCGCACACAATTTATCCAAACGGCTGACCAACAGTTAGCAACCCTTATAACGCAAATCACTGATTTACAAAATCAATTGAATCAAGCAAATGTACAGCTTCAAAACAATAGATTAGTCGCTCCTGAAACAGGTGTTCTGCATATTAGTGAAAGGTTAAAAGGGAACAACTTATTACCTAAAGGAACTGAAATTGCCCAAATCTATCCAGATATTACCAAAACAAACGAAGTCCTTATCACTTATTATGTACCTTCAGCTTATATGACCAATCTAAAAAAAGGACAAACTACTCGTCTAACTTTAGAAAAAATTGGAAAGCAGTCCATCACCATTATCGGAAATATCAATAAAATTGATACTTCCGCTACTGAAACAAAACAAGGAAACCTTTTTAAAGTAACTGCCAAAGCTAAAATTTCTAAGTCCAATGGACAAGTTATCAAGTATGGCCTACAAGGAAGAGTCACCATTGTCATTGCGAAAAAATCATTCTTTAATTACTATAAAGATAAATTGTTGAATAATATCGAATGACCATTTAGGACAAAATCACTACCATTTAAGATTTAACAATTGATTATTTAACAAGTCGGGTTATAATAATACATGTATCAAAAGGGAGGTTCTATTATGGACAAAAAACAAACATTGGATCATTTTCGTACACTCACAAGTCAAGAACTTGAACAAGTCGTCGGTGGCGGCTGGTTGGAAGACTTGCTAAAACATTTTTCAGGATATAATAGTTTAACAAAGGGAGATTCAAATAATACATTAGGCTAAAAATACAAATAACCTCATTGGGCTTAACAAAGCGATGAGGTTATTTGTATATGTACGATTTTCAATTCTTTATTGTAACTCTAATTCAGATGAATCTCAAGGATGTGCTGAAAGCAGTGATTCTGGCTAGTACTAGCAAGTGAAACATTTGGATATCGATCCAGAATTGCTAAGACATTTGATAATCCAATTCCTCGCCCAGATCCTTTAGAACTAACTCCCGCATCAAAAATATAAGACATGTCTATATGCTCTTCTTTTATAGCATTTTCAATGGAGAATACCTGCTTGTTTCCTGACAAAACATAAGCAATCGTCATAGTTGGAGCAGCAGCTTCAATCGCATTATCACACAAAATGGAGACAATGGTGATAAAGTCAACTAATTCCATTCCTTGTGGACAAATATCTTCTGGAACCTCCAATGAAACGGATACATTATGCTCTTGAGCTTGTGCAAATTTAGCAGCTAGCAGGCTTTTTAAGGCATCGTTTTTGATATGGACTAACCGTCCAATATCATACTTGGGATTGCGAAAACGCTTATTGGAATCTTTCAAAACAGAATGATAAACATTCTTTACAATGCCTATATCATTTTGCTCAATTCCTAATTTCAAGGTTGTTAAAATATTTGCGTAATCATGCCGAAAGCTCCGAACTTCTGTGTACAATTCCTCAATGTGATGACTGTAGTTTTCCAAGTTTTTTAACTGTAAATCTTTTTGAAGCATTAAATCACTTTGGATTCTCTCCCGTAAATGAAGGTCCAGTCGGTTAGTAATAATCAAAAAGAATACTAGATAAATAATAACCAATGCTTCTCTAACAAAAAGAGTTGTTGTAAATTTAGTGTATTCTATATACGCCAATAGTTGGAGAATGATATAGTACAATACCATACTCACATTTGTGATAACAAGAATTCTTTTGTCTTTATAATTTATAGATTGGTCCGCTAAACTATGAAACTGATATTGATTTCCTTTTAGAAATAAAAATGCTATCACTGATGTAAAAATAGAGAGAAGTCTATTTCCCAGTAAGCTAGCATTTAGTATGTTTACACTAACTCCAAACAAAGGAAGAATAAAAATTCCTATTAAGCGATGTAAAATATTAATTAAAGTAATAGGAAAAAGTGCATAAAATATTTTTAAGGTAGTACTTCCTTCTTTTCCAAGTATCCACGAAATCACAATAAAATAAATTGGATGAATTAAATAATTTATAAAATTTTCAGGGGTAGACATTAACAAAATACCTATAATAAAATTGCCTAATATTATAGAAATATAGGTTAATATATTGAACTCCTTTCCGCTGATTAATGAATATAAAATAGGTACACAAGCCATCTCTGATATAATTACAAAAAGTTGTAATAGTATATACATATCATTCCCTCCAGTGCAGGGCTGCAATAGCTTCTGTTAACCCTTTTATTTTTGATCTAGAAACAAGACAAGTAGCACCATTCTGGAAGTGAAGGATATGATTTACTTTATCCACTTGATGAACATTAGCTGGGTTAACAACAAAGGAACGATGACATTGGTAGAACCGTTTTTCTTTTTTTAACATATCTGAAAGATTGGCAGTAAATTCCGTACGCCCTCTATGTGTGTAAAGTACTAAACGGTGAGGACGAGAGGAAGTTTCAATGTAAAGAATATCTTTAAACGGCACTTGTATTTGTGTATGAGGTGTTTCAAAGAGAAGAGAATCGTCTGCCAGGCCTTTGCCTGTTAGGTTTTCAGTATGTAGCAGCGCAGTTTCGATCCGTTTTTTCAAAGCTTCTTTTGATAACGATTTGTCAAGATAGTCAAGGGCGCCGACTTGCAGTTTAAACGCTGCCGGCATCAATTCAGAGTGACTGGTTACAAAGACAATAATGGCATAAGGATCTATCTCGCGTATCTTTTTGGCGACGTCTAAGCCCTTTTTTTCTTCAGTTTTGATTTCAATATCCAAAAAGAAAACCTGATGGCTTCCTTTCTCAGATATGGCTTCTAGTAATTGTTTAGGTTTTCCAAAAACTTCAAAATGGTGATATTGAAGACGATGTTTTTCGATAATTTCTTCAACAATAGTCTCCATATAATATTGTTGAGTAAGATCATCTTCTAAAATAAAAATATTCATTTTCATAATGTTCCCGATTGATAAAATATGTAAGAATTATGTGTAATTCTAGTATTTATTATATAAAAAGGATTGGAAGTTCACAAGAACAAAATATAAAAATATTCGATAGATTTAAAAAATAAACAAACTGATAACACTTTATAGCTATCAGTTTGTTTTTGCTTACTAAAAAAAGAAATGAAAATAAATCCAATTATAAAGGATATACCAGATAGAGGCTATGAAAGTATATAAATTCCATGATACATGAAAGAGAATCTGAAGTCGGATGTTTTGACTATAACGGTAAAATAGAGATAGTGCCAATCCACTTAAAAAGTAAAAACTGAGATTGACCCAGTCTCTCTGAAGCAAGATCATGTGTCCTAACGTAAATAGACTAGCAGAAAGCAAGACGTCTAAATAATAGTTTGAATTGGTAAAGAACCGAGACATGACATACCCTCGATAAAAAAGTTCTTCTATAATTGGACTAATCAATACCGTTATGAGAATACTACAAATATCAAAAATTTTTCCTCCACTCCAGATACCAACCTTACTGTAAAGTTTGGTATTCATAGTCGTTCGCGCCATATATTGCACCAAGTCTTTCCTTATGTCTGCCAATAAGAAAAAGATGAACAGTAAAGCAAGAAAAGCTGCGATATCACGTTTACGGTTTTTCTTCCTTTTAAAAATAGAGGATAAATCTGCTCGTTTCAAGAGATAAAGAATGAAGAACAGCATTAACATCTCTTGAATCAACACCATAACACCAACTGCTGCCAAATTCCACTGAAACAAAATAGCAATATGAAGGGCTAAAGTTTCTGGAAGACCTGCCAGTAAAATAGTAAAAAGTATTATAAAAATGAGTGAAAATGCTAATTTCTTCATCGTATCTCCTATTTTGAATTATGGAAGAATGCCATATGCCCATGCAGTCATACGTGCATGTAAAGCTTGTGGGCTTAATGCTTGACTATAATATGGTGGGGGTGGAAATTCACCACGATAAGCTTCAAAAGTGTATCCACCACCGTTATAGCTCGCTAAATCTTGCTCAGATAGTTCAATAAATGTGTTATGATTCATAAAAGTTTCTCTTTTCTATAAATTATTTTTGTAACGTTACATCCTCATTCTACAAAATTTTTCCTAAAAATTTTGCAAAAAATCCTGAATGGTACTTCTGACGTCCTGAATGGTATTTTTAACCATTTAGGACGTCAGAAGTATCATTCAGGATTTGCAGATTTATAAAATATGTTATAGGCTATACTAGATTCGTCAGGTTGCAACAGGATAAAAATATGAAAATAAAAAGGAGGTATTCATCATGAATACAAAAACATTGGAAAAATATGAAGTACTGAACTCTGAAATGCTGGCAAGTGTTGAAGGGGGATATAACACTTCCGATTGCTTAAAAGATTATGGAAAAGGATTTTTATCTGGCACAGCAGCAGGTGCTGCATGGGGATCAATAGCAGGAGGAATAGGAGCCCTTCCAGGAGCTTTTGTAGGTGCTCATGTAGGTATAATTGGTGGTGGTCTTGCATGTATTGGTAACATGTTAGGAAAATAAGAAGTTAGGAAAAAATAAAATGGATAAACAATTTGGATTTAAATCACTCTCTGAAGCGCAATTAACAGAAATTAATGGCGGAAAAATTAATTGGGGTGGTGTAGTTGGTCATTGTATTGGTGGAGGTATCATCGGTTCATTTGGTGGCGCTGCGGGTGCATTTAGTGGATGTGTTATTGGTGCAGGTTCAGCTATAATAGATGGATTATGATAAAATTATTACTAATTAGTTTATTATATTTACTGGTTCTTTTGATAACATATTTTGTAACTTCACATAAGAAATTTATTATCATTCTTTCATTTCTATCAGTATCCTATTTATGGTATGTTTTCGTTCATATTTTAAATTTTTAAGAAAATTTATCATTTGATATTGAAATTATCGACAGGAAAACAATTCATTTGTTTTCCTGCTTCTTACTTTTTACCATTCAGAACATGAGAGCTACCATTCAGGATTTGTAGATTTATAAAATATGTCATATGGTATACTAGGTTTGTGAAGTTGCAACAGGTTGAAATTATTAAAATAAAAAGGAGATATTTATCATGAATACAAACTCACTCGAAAAATTTGAAGTACTGAACTCTGAAATGCTGGCAAGTGTTGAAGGGGGAAAGAGACCAGGAGGAGCACCTGTTACAGGTATGACACAAGCACATTATACTTGTTTAGCCGCAACATGGGGAGCGACATTTGGAGGAATGTTAGCTCCGATTAGTTTAATAGGTAGCGTTCCGGGAGTATTAGCTGCATGTAGTGGTTTATAGTACAAACTAATAAAGAGGATAGACATAATGACCTATTTAAAGAAGCTACAATTATGTATTTTGTGTGGCTTGATAGGAGCCATGTTATTAGATTATTGGGCACATGATTTAAAGCAGCTTTATGCGATTATTTTAACTTATGCAGTGAGTTCAGTCTATATTTTTATCTGTATAAAAATATTGAAACTGAATAATAAAGTTACTTTGATATCTGCTATTACTTTGTCAGCTATAGTGATGTTTATTTTTCTACATGTTTTACCCCAGTTTACTATGTGACAAATTGAGTTTTATGTAATATTTTATCAAAAAATAGGCACGGTTTTTCAGAAAAAAGGTTCTAAGTGATTCGTTATTTAGAACCTTTGGTTTTTTGGTAGACTATTTTAAGATTTATACCATTCAAGATTTGGACAGCTACAAAGATAAAAATGTTATATCAAGTTTATTAGATTGAAATAGAACAAAGTGAGCTAAAAAATAGGTATTATGATGAATATAAAAATATTAGAAAAATTTGAAGTGTTGAATTCTGAAATTCTTGCAAATTTGGTAGAGCTAGTTATTAGGGAAACAATTTATTTGTTAAGGAGGTTAAAAGGGGATAAATATGAAGAATACACAGAGAGCAATAATAACAATGCTGATATCTATTATATTAATTACTATAGTAGGAATGTATTTTAAAATTAAAGTGATTAACATACTAAACCTTGGTCTCTCTAGTTTGGTATTAGAAATATTAATTCATTATTTTGCATACAAACAGAATAGACCTGAAATTACTTTATCAAAAACTTTTGATTTATACAAAAAGTTTGTTAAAAAAACATTGCTGATCTTTATTGTTATAATTACATTTGTTGGTTATAAAATTTTCTTCTCAGATATTCCTAATATTTTGTCCTTTTTCTATTGTCATATTATTGTTGTGTTTTATACTGTTGGTTATATTTTGTGTTTAAATAATAATATATTAAAAAATGAAAGAGAGTGAGAATTTTATGTTAAATCTAAAAGGTGAAGTTGTAAATGAGCTATCAGATGTTCAGCTTTCCGAAATTAGTGGTGGAGGTTCAGGATATTGAAAGCCTGTTATGGTAGGAGCAAATGGTTATGCATGTCGCTATAGTAATGGTCGATGAGATTATAAAGTTACTAAAGGAATATTTCAAGCAACTACAGATGTTATTGTTAAAGGCTGGGCAGAATATGGTCCGTAGATTCCAAGACATTAACAAGTCTTTTAAAAGCGAATATAAAAATTAGATTGTTTTAGGAGTAATATTATGGGAACTTTAAGATGGTTTGCTGGTGGGCAGGAAAGAAGAGGACGAGCAATTTTTCTTATCAACCAAATGTTTTCTGAATTTGATAGTAAAAACGCGAATCCACTATATCAAGTGCTGGATTCTTATCGAACAGAATTGAAGTTTGATGAGACATCTACACCTTATATATTGAATCGTATAAATATTGATATTTCTAAAGTACTTTTAAACAATAATATACGACTGTCAAGTACTGAATCAAGTCAGTTAAAGGAGCTGAGGGCTTTGTCTCATATTAGAATAATCTAGGTATTTGTGTGGATTGATAATTAGCTTCTATTAAGACCACTGAAAAGATTGGTACTGGACATGGTATAATAAAAGTGGACACAAAATTGTGTGGAAAATAGGAGAGTAGCATATCAAGAAAGATTTTCGATAACATCTGGGAGGGTGTAAATGAAAGCGATTTATAAAAATAAAATAGCTGATGTTTGGAAAATTAGCAGAGAAGCTGAACAACCTGATTGGGTGAAAGAAGCGTTTGCTAAAAATTACTTGTATTGGTTGGATGATCATCTTCGGATTTTAATGGCAGGATTAAATCCTTCTACTGTGGAGAATTTGAAAATTGGTGCGATTGGAACAGCAGGTGGTGGATTTGCTGGTTATGGTATGTATATATTGGGCTATATTGGTGATTATTTGGATATAAGCAATCATCGGGTAGTTTCTCAAAAAACATTTGAAAAAGAATACCGTATTCAAGAGAGTTTGTAGATAAATAAATTGATTTTTCTGACCACTTTTATAGCATTTCTAAAAAGGCTCTAAGTTATAATTCACTTAGAGTCTTTGATTTTTAGCAGACCAATTTGGAACAATCACTATTCAGGACGTCAGAAGTACTATTCAGGATTTGCAGATTTATAAAATATGTCGTGTGCTATACTAAGTTTATTAAGTTGCAACAGGTTGAAATTATTAAAATAAAAAACAGGTATTCATCATGAAAACAAAAACATTGGAAAAATTTGAAGCACTGAACTCTGAAATGCTGGCACGTGTTAAAGGAGGAGGTTGTAATTGGGGTGATTTTGCAAAATTGGGTATTGCTGGTGGTGCGGGTAATGGATTGAGATTAGGAATCAAGACCAGAACATGGCAAGGAGTAGTTGCAGGAGCTATTATTGGTGGAGTTGGTTATGGAGCTACTTGTTGGTGGTAAGTGAAATGGGGGAATAAATGTTTGATATAAAAAGTTTCGCACTAGGTTTTATCACTATGATGATATTAACTTGGTTAGATAAACCAATTATTTACTTTCTGGATAAATGTAAGAAAATCTCAAAAAAATAAGATGATGATGAAATTTTTACTAATTAGTTTATTATATTTACTGGTTCTCTTGATAATATATTTTGTAACTTCACATAAGAAATTTATTATCATTCTTTCATTTCTATCAGTATCCTATTTGTGGTAGTATATTTTCGTTCATATTTTAAATATTTAAGAAAATTTATCATTTGATATTGAAAATTATCGACAGGAAGACAGCTTGTTTGTTTTCCTGTTTCTTACTTTTTACCATTCAGGCTATCAGATCTACCATTTAGGATTTTTGAAAATGAAACCGAGATAGTTGTATTATACTGTAAATAGAACATAAAGGAGTTTAAAATGATGAAAAAACAATTGCTAAAATCACTTTTATTTAGTTCGATGCTATTGCTTGCTTTTGGAAATGACATGGTTTTTGCTGATGGAGTTCATAGGGAGGAGCAACGCCCAGATACAACTGAAATAGTGTCTGAAGCTTCGACAGCAGCTGTTGTTAAAAATGACGCAAATCAAGGCTCAATTGTAACAGATACAAAACCTGTAAGTATGCCAGAGTCAAAGGAAGATACAGTTGTAGAAAAGGAAAACTTGACAAACAATAAATCTGCTTCTACTTCAGATAAAACCTCTGCAACAAATGGTATTCCAAATTCTCAAGAATCAAAAGAGGTTGCTATTGCTACTTATCGTGAGAATATAGCTGAACTTCCTAAGGCTACGATAAAAGATGTTTATTCAGCTTTTACTTCGGATAATAAAGAACATACGATTTATGTAGGACGAGAAACTTGTTATTTTTGTCGACAATTTTCTCCTGAACTAAAAAAGTTTAATCAATTAACAGGTGGAAAATTAGAATACTATAATACAGATGGTGAAGATTTTGATGAACATGCAAAAGAATTTTTATTTAATACAGTTGGTATTCCTGGTACCCCAACGATACTCTATCTTAAAAATGGTACATTAACTTCTGGTTGGGTCGGTGGAGGTATCACTGCTCAAGAACTCTATGATTATCTGTATTTTCATAAAGCACCGGCAGGCAAAAAGCAAGAAGATAACCCTCAACATCAAGAGAATAAAAATGACAAAAAAGTTAAACAAAGCCAAGCACCAGCTTCTATTGACTTAAAAAACAATGAGGAATCTTTACCAAAAGACGTTAGTGTCAGTTCAGAGTCAAATAAAGAAGATGCTAGGAATCAAAATTTAACGCCATTAACAAATAGGCAAATTAAATATACTCAAAATAACATGCAATTTCCCAAGACTGGCATCAAAAAGAGTAAAGGATTATTCCGATTTGGGTTGGCAATGGTTCTTCTTACATTATCATTTTATCTAGGGATGAGAAAAGGATTGAATGATAGAAAACGCTATTGAATCATCATTGGTAAGAATTAAAAACGGATGATGATTCTGTTCATTCCATCTTGTCAAATGTCCATTCTTCCTATATAATGAGGTATATAAGTTAGGAGGAGTATGTGAGTAAAAAGACAACAATTTTTTGTTTGATTAGTTGCTTTATGATGTGTGGTGTATTAGTGTCAAGTGCTGTGTACTTTGGTCAAGCTAGAAAGCCACATCATACAAGGGTTGCTACAAGTTACACTGTTAGTGCTAGTCAAGAAAAGACGAGAAGCTCCTCAAAAGAGTCAATATCATCTACTCGGGTCTCGTCAAAGAGTATGGAAGAAAAACAGACGGTTATGGAAGCTGATCTACCTGTAATGGGAACCTATGGTTTGTATTATGATTATGCTCATCTAAATTTGGTTCAAGTTGTACAGGCATATCTAGATGAAATGGGAATAGATCATTCACATGTTGCGTTTTCTTATAAGGATTTAACGAGTGGTCAAACTTATGCTATGAATGAAACACAACCGATGACAGCTGGCTCAACTTATAAATTACCGTTAAATATGTTAGTTGTTGATGAGGTAGAAAAAGGAAATTTATCGATGACTGAGCGATTTGATATTACACATACTCGCTATGAATATATCGGTGAACACAATAATTATGTAGCGGCGTTTAATGGGACGATGAGCATTCCTGAGATGCAGAAATATTCTCTTCTATATTCGGAAAATACACCAGCCTATGCTCTAGCTGAGCGCTTAGGTGGTTTGGATAAAGTTTACGCGATGTATCAGCGCTATGGAAAAGGCAAGGGGGAAGTTGAGACGATCAACCAACAAAATCAAACCACGACTGACTATTATATTCAGGTTTTGGATTACCTTTGGAAACATCAGGAAAAGTATAAAGATCTTTTGTATTATATTGGTGAATCTTTTCCAAACGAATACTATAAACGGTATGTAAGAGATATTCCAATTTATCAAAAGCCAGGTTACGTTGCAGAAGCTCTGAATATAGACGCAATTGTATGTGAGACAAAGCCTTATTTGATTGCCCTTTATACGGCAGGTCTAGGGGGGACGACTTCCGAAAGCAATGAGATTAGCGGTGTTGGTATTACACAAGTTGGGCAATTAGCTTATGTTATCAATGAATGGCATCGTGTGAATATGAATTAAAATATATAGATTTAGATATCAAAAACTGTGGCAAAAGGATAGAATTTCATTAAAAATGTAAGGGCTCTCTTTTAGAGGAGGGCCTTTTATGTTATAATTAAGAATAGAATGTAAAGAGGACTACAAGAATAGCATGATTAACAAAGAGCATTATCGTTACATCAGAGAACATCCTGCTTTTAAAAATTTGCCAGTTGAATATTTTGATAAAATAGCTGTTGAGATTCAATTTCGTAAAGTGCCAAAAGGGCAAATTATTTTCTTTTCTGGAGATAAGCGAGAGCGACTTTTTTTGATTTATAAGGGCTATGTTCGGATTGAGCAGTATGATCAGACAGATTCGTTTAATTACATTGACTATGTGAAAGAAAATACTATGTTTCCTTATGGAGGAATTTTTGAAGATGAGACTTACCACTATTCTGGCGTATCTGTGACAGATTTGGAATATTTTTCGATTCCTGTTGACTTGTATGAATACTATTCGAAACAAACGATAGAGCAGATGTTATTCATCACACACAAGCTGTCAAATATTTTACGTTTTCATGAGTTGCGTTTGCGAAATTCTGCTTTAGCTAGTGCGACAGAGCGAGTCATTCAAGCAATCTCAATTTTATGCATTGATTTTTGTCAAGATAGAGATGATATTCCTTTTGCACTCAGTATGAAGGAGTTGGCTAAACTAGGGGCAACCACTCGTGAAACGGTGAATCAAGTATTGAAAAGATTAACAGAAGAACATATTATTCAATATAATCGAAAAAAACTTATCTTTTTGAAAAAAGAATACTTTTCAAAATATTTTGAAGATGTATAGAAAAGAAGGGCAGAATTGCAGTTGAAGACGCAATTTTTACTCTTCTTTTTAGTTTCGAAGGAGATAAGTTTAAAAACTTGATTTATTTTCAAAAAATAATTATTTATAAAACTCATAAAATGCACAAAATATTCATAGAAAGCGTTTTATTTTGAAATAATATTAGAATTTCTTTTTAAAAAAGCAAAGGATTTGGCATTTTAAATGTATAATCGATTGTGAAAGCGCAAACAAAAGGTATTACAATAAAACATGTAAATAGACCTTAAGGAAACTTAAGTCACAAAGAAAAAGAGGAGGACATAAGATGTCTACACATCCTATTCATGTTTTTTCAGAAATAGGAAAACTGAAAAAAGTTATGCTACATCGTCCTGGTAAAGAGTTGGAAAATTTGATGCCAGACCATTTGGAACGTCTGCTTTTTGATGATATTCCATTCTTGGAAGATGCCCAGAAAGAGCATGATGCTTTTGCGGACGCTCTTCGTAAAGAAGGTATTGAAGTTTTATACCTTGAAAAATTGACTGCTGAGTCATTAACGTCTCCAGAAATTCGTAATGAATTTATTGAAGAATATTTGAATGAAGCAAATATTCGTGGAGCACAAACAAAAGTGGCTATTCGAGACATCCTTCATGGTATAGAAGACAATCTTGAACTGGTTGAAAAGACAATGGCAGGCTTCCAAAAAGCAGAATTGCCAGAAATTCCTGAAGAAGCAAAAGGCTTGACAGACTTGGTTGAATCTGACTATCCATTTGCCATTGATCCGATGCCAAACCTTTATTTCACACGTGATCCATTTGCAACGATTGGTAATGCTGTATCATTGAACCATATGTACTCAGACACACGTAATCGTGAAACACTTTATGGTAAATACATTTTTAAACACCATCCAGTATATGGTGGCAATGTTGAATTGGTTTATAACCGTGAAGAAACAACTCGTATCGAAGGTGGAGATGAGCTTGTTCTTTCTAAAGATGTCCTTGCAGTAGGTATTTCACAACGTACAGATGCAGCCTCTATTGAAAAACTCTTGGTCAATATCTTTAAGAAGAACGTTGGCTTCAAGAAAGTGATTGCATTTGAATTTGCTAACAATCGTAAATTTATGCACTTGGATACAGTCTTCACAATGGTTGATTATGATAAATTTACTATTCACCCAGAAATTGAAGGCGACCTTCGTGTGTACTCTGTTACTTATGAAAATGAAAAACTTCATATTACAGAAGAAAAAGGTGATTTAGCAGAATTGCTTGCTAAGAATCTTGGTATTGATAAAGTTCATTTGATTCGTTGTGGTGGTGGAAATACTGTTGCTGCTGCGCGTGAACAATGGAATGATGGTTCAAATACTTTGACAATCGCTCCAGGAGTTGTTGTTGTGTATGATCGTAACGTCGTTACCAACAAGATTTTGGAAGAATATGGCCTTCGTTTGATTAAGATTCGCGGAAGTGAATTGGTTCGCGGTCGTGGTGGACCTCGTTGTATGTCAATGCCATTTGAACGTGAAGAACTTTAAGATTAGAAAGAGGAAATAATAGAATGACAAACTCAGTGTTCCAAGGACGTAGCTTCTTGGCAGAAAAAGATTTCACACGTGCGGAATTAGAATACCTTATTGGTTTAGCAGCTCACTTGAAAGATTTGAAGAAACGCAATATTGAACATCATTATCTAGCAGGTAAAAATATTGCTCTCTTGTTTGAAAAAACGTCAACTCGTACTCGTGCAGCGTTTACAACAGCAGCTATTGACCTTGGTGCTCATCCAGAGTACCTAGGAGCTAATGATATTCAACTTGGTAAGAAAGAATCTACTGAAGACACGGCTAAAGTATTGGGACGTATGTTTGACGGAATTGAGTTCCGTGGATTTAGTCAACGTATGGTAGAAGAATTGGCAGAATTCTCAGGTGTACCAGTATGGAATGGTTTGACAGATGAATGGCATCCAACTCAAATGCTAGCTGACTATTTAACGGTTCAAGAAAACTTTGGTCGCCTAGAAGGATTAACTCTTGTCTACTGTGGTGACGGACGTAATAACGTTGCAAATAGCCTTCTTGTAACGGGGGCTATCCTAGGTGTCAATGTTCATATCTTCTCTCCAAAAGAACTTTTCCCAGCTGATGATATTGTGAAATTAGCAGAAGGATACGCAAAAGAAAGTGGTGCACATGTCTTAATCACTGACAATGCAGATGAAGCTGTTAAAGGTGCAGATGTACTTTATACAGATGTTTGGGTATCTATGGGTGAAGAAGATAAATTTGCAGAACGTGTCGCACTGTTGAAACCTTATCAAGTAAATATGGACTTGATCAAGAAAGCGGATAATGAAGATTTAATTTTCTTACACTGCTTACCAGCTTTCCATGATACAAATACTGTCTATGGTAAAGATGTTGCTGAAAAATTCGGCGTTGAAGAAATGGAAGTAACTGACGAAGTATTCCGCAGCAAATACGCTCGCCAATTTGACCAAGCTGAAAACCGTATGCATACTATTAAAGCAGTTATGGCAGCAACTCTTGGTAACCTTTATATTCCAAAAGTATAATTTAAAACCAAAACCGTTTACCAACAGCTATGAGGGCTGCGACTAATAGCTTTAGTCCAGTCCTCATTTTTAATAGTGCTCGTATCAACAGTAACATTACTATTGACAACAAAATGAATGTTATAGGTTCAAAAACAATTTATATCTGGAGTTCGTTGTTGACATTAGAATGGAAAAGCACTATAAAAGCAACTCTAAAAGGAGGACAACTATTTATGGCAAATCGTAAAATTGTTGTGGCTTTGGGAGGAAATGCCATCCTTTCATCTGATCCATCAGCAAAAGCACAACAGGAAGCATTGGCAGAAACAGCAAGTCATCTTGTGAAATTGATTAAAAATGGTGACGACTTGATTATCACTCATGGTAATGGACCACAAGTTGGAAATCTTTTGTTACAACATTTAGCAGCAGATTCTGAAAAAAATCCAGCTTTTCCACTTGACTCGCTTGTTGCGATGACAGAAGGAAGTATTGGCTACTGGTTGCAAAATGCTCTTCAAAACGCTTTGCGTGAAGAAGGTATTGAAAAAGAAGTGGCTTCGGTTGTGACACAAGTAGTGGTTGATAAAAAGGATCCAGCTTTCACAAATCTGAGCAAACCAATCGGGCCATTTTATACAGAAGAAGAAGCAAAAGCAGAAGCTGAAAAGAGTGGTGCAACTTTCAAAGAAGATGCTGGCCGTGGTTGGAGAAAGGTCGTTGCGTCACCAAAACCAGTTGGAATCAAAGAAATTGAAACCATTCGTACGCTTATCAATGCTGGACATGTCGTTGTAGCTGCTGGTGGTGGCGGCATTCCTGTTATCAAGGAAGACAATGGTCATCTTGCAGGCGTAGAAGCAGTAATTGACAAAGACTTTGCTTCACAATGTCTGGCGGAATTGGTCGAAGCAGATCTCTTTATTGTTTTGACAGGTGTGGATTATGTCTATGTTAACTATAATAAGCCAAATCAAACTAAGTTAGAGCGTGTTAATGTAGCTCAATTGGAAGACTACATTGAACAAAATCAATTTGCACCAGGAAGCATGTTACCAAAAGTGCAAGCAGCTATTGCTTTTGTCAATGATCGACCAGAAGGTGAAGCTGTCATTACTTCTCTTGAAAACTTAGGTGCTTTGATTGAGTCTGAAAGTGGAACGATTATTGAAAAAGGATAGCAGAGTGATATCATTGCTTCGTTTAAAATTGTAATAAAACTTTTAAAATAATATCGGTGTTTCCTATTTTTAAATTTGCTTTCTTTTACCTTATTTTATTGTTAAAATATGAAAATTTTTTAGAGAATTACTAGTTTTTTTCAGTTGAATATGTTAAAATAAACTTCAAAGGAAGCGCTTTCTGAAAATGGGATTCGGCTAAATTTTTACACTTTGTTACATTTAGGAGGAAAACAAATGAGTGAAAAAACAAAAAAAGGGTTTAAGATGCCGTCATCTTATTCCGTTTTGATGATTATCATTGCAATTATGGCTGTGTTGACTTGGATTATTCCTGCTGGTCAATACAATGCCGATAAAGCTGGTAATTTAATTACAGGAACTTACAAGACAGTTTCTCAAAATCCACAAGGGATTTGGGATGTTTTGATGGCTCCTATTCGTGCGATGCTTGGGAAAGAGCCAACTGCAGCAGCAATTGATGTTGCCTTCTTTATCTTGATGGTCGGCGGTTTCCTTGGCGTAGTGAATGAAACAGGTGCTTTGGATGTAGGGATTGCTTCTATTGTCAAGAAGTACAAAGGTCGCGAAAAGATGTTGATTGTCGTTTTAATGCCTTTGTTTGCTCTTGGTGGCTCAACTTATGGTATGGGCGAAGAAACTATGGCTTTCTATCCACTTCTTGTGCCAGTTATGATGGCAGTAGGGTTTGATAGTTTGACCGCGGTAGCTATTATCCTTCTTGGTTCTCAAATTGGTTGTTTAGCTTCTACTCTGAATCCATTTGCGACAGGTATTGCTTCTGCAACAGCAGGAGTTGGTACTGGTGATGGTATCTTACTTCGTTTGATCTTCTTTGTTGTGATGACAGCTTTGGGTACTTATTTCGTTTATCGTTATGCAGATAAAATCCAAAAAGATCCTACAAAATCATTGGTTTACAGTCATCGTGAAGAAGATTTGAAACATTTTAATGTAGATGGAGTTGCCAAGGTAGAATCCACTCTTAGCAAAAAACAAAAACAAGTTTTGGTACTTTTTGTCTTGACCTTTGTTCTCATGATTATGAGTTTTATTCCATGGACAGACTTGAAGGTAACTGTTTTTGAAAGTTTCAATAAATGGTTAGTTGGACTTCCATTCATTGGTAAGATTGTTGGTAGTTCTACATCTGCTTTGGGTACTTGGTACTTCCCAGAAGGGGCAATGCTCTTTGCTGTGATGGCTATTGTTATTGGTTTTGTTTACCGCATGAAAGAAGATCGCTTCATTACTGTATTTATCAATGGTGCAGCTGATCTGCTTGGTGTTGCGCTTATCGTAGCCGTTGCTCGTGGTATTCAAGTCATTATGAATGATGGTATGATTACTGCTACAATCCTTCACTGGGGTGAAGTCGGACTCAAGGGTCTATCATCTCAAGTATTCATTGTATTGACTTACCTATTCTATCTGCCAATGTCATTCCTTATCCCATCAACCTCTGGTCTTGCCAGTGCAACAATGGGAATTATGGCACCACTTGGAAAATTTGTCAATGTGCAAGCAAGTTTGATTATTACAGCTTACCAGTCAGCTTCTGGTCTTTTGAACCTGATTACACCAACTTCTGGTATTGTAATGGGAGCTCTAGCTCTTGGACGTATTGAATTAGGTACTTGGTGGAAGTTTGTTGGAAAATTAGTTGCTGTAATATTTGTAGTAAGTATTCTACTTCTAATTTTAGGAACATTTTTCTAATTCACAATTGAGGTGTCTGAATGAAAGAATTTTTAACTGAACAAATTAAGGCTGATTATTTAAAATCGTTAAAAACGCTTGTTTCCTACCCATCAGTCCTTAATGAAGGAGAAAACGGGACACCTTTCGGACAATCTATCCAAAATGTCTTAGAAAAGATGTTAGAAATCACAAGAAGTCTAGGTTTTAAGACTTATCTTGATCCTAAAGGATATTACGGATATGCAGAAATCGGTCAAGGAGAAGAACTCCTGGCCGTTCTCTGCCATTTAGACGTTGTTCCTGCGGGAGATTTGTCCGATTGGGAAACCCCTCCATTTGAAGCAACTATTAAAGATGGTTGGATACATGGACGTGGAGTGCAAGATGACAAAGGGCCGTCACTAGCAGCGCTTTATGCAGTCAAAGCATTGATGGATGCAGGTGTGAGATTTAACAAGCGGATTCGTTTTATCTATGGGACAGATGAAGAAACACTATGGCGGTGTATGGCTCGTTACAACGAGCTAGAAGAAACAGCAACGCTTGGCTTTGCACCGGATTCATCTTTTCCGTTAACTTACGCAGAAAAAGGTTTGCTGCAAATTAAATTACACGGTTCTGGTTCAGAAGGACTGACCATTGAAGCAGGAGAAGCCTTCAATGTTGTTCCTGCGAAAGCCAGTTATACTGGATCTTTGGCTGATTTATTGGAAGCTGAATTGAAAAAACAGGCTTTTGACTACGAACGAACTGCCGATTCAGTAACAGTTGTTGGGATTCCTAAGCATTCAAAAGATGCTGCTGAAGGAGTGAATGCGATTATTCGCTTAGCTAAAGGGTTAGCGCCTTTATTGGATGATACGACTCTTAACTTTCTCGCAGAAGCAGTTGGTGAAGATGCGACAGGAAGTAACTTGTTTGGAACTGTTTCAGATGAGCCTTCAGGAACGTTGTCATTTAATGTTTCTGGGCTGACTATCGATCAAGATAAGTCTGAAATTCGGATTGATATGCGGATTCCGGTTCTTGCTGATAAGGAAAAACTAGTTCAGGAATTACGTCAAATTGCTGAAAAATATCAATTGTGCTATGAAGAATTTGACTATCTTGCACCGTTATATGTGCCGCTTGATAGCAAATTGGTTAGTACCTTAATGGCTGTCTATAAAGAGAAAACAAAAGATGATAGTCCTGCTGTATCTTCTGGAGGTGCTACATTTGCTCGTACCATGCCAAATTGTGTAGCTTTTGGAGCACTTTTCCCTGGTGCTTTGCAAACAGAACATCAAGCGAATGAACGAACTGTGATCGACGATTTGTATAAGGCAATGGATATTTATGCTGAAACGATTTATCGATTAGCTGGAGAAGTTAGTTAATCACAAGTAATAAAAAGCTAGTACTACTTAGAGACGAACTGCTTTGAAAGTTGGACAAATAATTATTTTAAGGATTTAGTTCTGTATTGGACAGGATTAAGTCCTTTTAGTTTTTAGTTATATATTTTGGGAGAAAAAATATACTCAATAAGGATAAGTCTAGTGGCGGTAGGGGCATCGTAGATGATAATTGTCAATTGGTTCTTTCTTTCGTAAGGTAACTTCATCAGAAAAGCACCCCAAAAGTTAGATTTCTTGACTAACTTTTAGGGTGCAGTCGATAAAGGTAAGTGTTAGCTTTTTTCTTTTTCAATCTTTACTGAAAAAGAATGGGGGTGCAAATTGTTTTAATTTGTTAAAACATTCTTGTGCTTTTTGATTGTCTTCACAGATGATAAGGCAGACGTCATCACCGCAGACAGTTGCAACAATTTCGGAAAATTCCAAAGCATCTAGGATGGACCCAAATGATTGTGCCAAACCAGGAAGTGTTTTCATGATAACCTGGTTTTGAACAGGGCGTAGCATAATTAAAGCATCTTCCATATAAAGACGTAGCCGTTTTTCCCAGCGTGAAGGTGCCGTACTGTTAATAATGTAATAAGAAACATCAGCTTCGTGTACTTTTACTAGGTTCAGCGCTTTAATATCTCGAGAAAGTGTAGACTGAGTGACTGTCACGCCATTTGCTGAAAGCAAATCTTGTAATTCTTGTTGTGTGTGAATTTTTTTTTCTAGGACCAGTGAGCGAATTAGTCGGTGACGGCTTTCAATTTTATTCATATTTCACCTATTATTTTATAAACATAGCATCTCCAAAGCTGAAAAAGCGGTATTTTTCATCAATGGCATGTTGATAAGCGGAGAGTACCAATTCTCGACCTGCAAAGGCTGAAACGAGCATAACGAGAGTTGACTTGGGCAGATGGAAATTGGTAGAGAAAGCGTCTACAACTTTCCAATCGTAACCTGGTTTGATAAAAATGTTGGTCCAGCCGGAGTCAGCTTTAATTTCTCCATTAAACTTTGAACCAATTGTCTCTAGTGTACGGATAGAAGTCGTTCCGACAGCTATGACACGTTTTCCACTAGCCTTGACTTGTCGAAGCGTTTCGGCTGCCTCTTCTGATAAAGTGTAAAATTCTGAGTGCATTTCATGTTCATCTACATTGTCTACAGAGACAGGTCGGAAGGTTCCTAGCCCGACGTGAAGGGTTAGATAAACTAATTTCACGCCTTTTGCTTCAATCTTAGCAAGTAATTCTTTTGTAAAATGAAGCCCCGCAGTTGGAGCAGCGGCTGAGCCATTTTCCTTGGCATAGACTGTTTGATAGCGTTCACGATCTTTTAGTTTTTCGTGTATGTAAGGTGGTAACGGCATTTCACCGAGACTTTCAAGCACTTCTAAGAAAATACCTTGATAATGGAAGCGCACGATGCGTCCACCGTGTTCCAATTCTTCTAAGATGGTTGCTGTTAATCGACCGTCCCCAAAGGAAATTTGTGCTCCAACTTTTAAGCGTTTGGCTGGCTTTGCCAGCACTTCCCAGTCATCACCTTCAGTGTTTTTCAAGAGTAGCAATTCAACATGCCCACCTGTTTCAGGTTTTTCACCGTGAAGGCGTGCTGGTAAAACGCGCGTATCATTCATGACCAAAGCATCTCCAGGATGTAGTTGATCAATGATTGCATCAAAATGAGTATCTTCCATTTGACCAGTTTTATGATTTACGATCAAGAGACGCGAGGCATCTCGCTTTTCTAAAGGGGTTTGTGCAATTAATTCTTCTGGTAAATGAAAATCAAAATCAGCAGTATTCATATATTCTCCTTAGGCTGTAACTAAAATCCATAACGAATAACAACAAGCAACAAGTGGTAGGCACATGAGAAAAATGCCTATAATCAGTAAGAGATAATGCCACATTCGCTTGGTGTTGAGAAAGAGTGCAGTAATAAGAAAAGCAACTCCCATGAAAAATAAACAGAACAAATAGACTAGCATTCTTCTATTATAGCACGATTTTTCGTGCAAACAAGCGTGGATTTTTTAAAAAGAAACAAATTCTCTTGACAAAAATTGGTCTATACCATATAATATAATTAAGTAAAGAAAAGGAGCTCAACGATGAGAATTATTCAAGTAGAAAATCAAGCAGCCGGTGGCAGAGTAGCCTTTGAATTGTTAAAAGAAAAATTAGCTGAAGGAGCAAACACCTTAGGTTTGGCAACAGGAAGCAGTCCTTTGAGTTTTTATGAGCAAATTGTTGAAAGTGACCTTGATTTGTCAGACTTAACCAGTGTGAATCTAGACGAGTACATAGGATTAAGTGGGGAAAATCCTCAATCTTATCGCTATTTCATGCAAGAACATTTATTTAATCAGAAGCCATTTAAGAAAAGCTTTTTACCAAATGGTGTTGCAGAAGATGTAGAAATGGAAACCAGACGCTACAACCAAATTTTGGTAGAGCATCCCGTTGACCTGCAAATTTTGGGAATTGGTACAAATGGTCACATTGGGTTTAATGAACCAGGGACGAGCTTTGATAGCACGGTTCATGTAGTGGATTTGGAGCAGTCAACTATTGAAGCGAATGCTCGTTTCTTTGATAAAATAGAAGATGTACCGACGCAAGCTTACTCAATGGGGATTCGGAATATTCTTGATGCAAAATCTATTATTTTATTTGCTTATGGTGCTTCAAAAGCTAAAGCAATTGCAGGAACAGTAGAAGGACCGATTACTGAAGAATTGCCTGGAAGTGCCCTTCAAAAACATGAAGATGTTGTCATTATCGCAGATAAGGAAGCTTTAAGTCATTTGAAAAAATAAGAATCTATTTCCTATCTAATTTTTAGGTAGGTTTTTTGGTATTTTGAAAAAGTTTGTTATCTTAATAAAAAAAGTATGTTATACTAGAAACCGAGTGAAAATTTAGGAGGATTCTAGTGAAAAAGCTGTTAGCTATTGTTTGTTTTTTGGCATTGTGTTGGGGAGTAACTTCTATTCATGCGGACGAGTTAGTTGATATGGCACAAAAGATGTATCCAAACGAAAAAGTCAATCCAATCAATCGTCCCAAATCATCCTTGATAGTCGATGCTAATACGGGGAATGTTCTGTGGCAAGACAATATTGATGAAGTTCGTGACCCAGCTAGTATGAGTAAACTTATGACCTTGTATTTGGTATTTGAAGCGATTCAGCAAGGAAAATTAAATGAAAATACAATCATCAAAGCAACAGCACGTGATCAGGCTATTGCAAACATTTACGAAATTTCCAATAATAAAATTGTGGCGGGAGTAGATTATACTGTCTCTGAATTGATTACCATGACAGCGGTTCCTTCATCCAATGCAACAACCGTTATGTTGGCTAATTATCTATCAAACAATGACCCAGATGCTTTTTTAGACCGAATGAATGCAAAAGCTAAAGAGCTGGGTATGACCAATACGAAATGGTTTAATGCCAGTGGGGCTGCAGCGGTTTCTTTTAAAGGCTTGTACACGCCACAACGTTATGATAATAATGCTGCGAATCAAACAACAGCGCGCGATTTAGCTATTTTAGGTTATAATTTTGTTAAGCATTATCCAAAGATTTTAAATTATACCAATCAAGCTAAAGTGACGGTCAAAAAAGGAACTCCTTATGAAGAAACTTTTGAAACCTATAATTACTCACTTCCTGGTGCAAAATATGCTATAAAGGGGGTTGATGGCTTAAAGACAGGATCAAGTCCACAAGGAGCTTTTAACTACATTGCAACGATTAAGCGTGGAGAACAACGCTTGATTAGTGTTATCATGGGAGTTGGGAATTGGTCTGACCAAGACGGAGAATATTATCGTCATCCATTTGGTAATGCCTTGATTGAGAAAGCTTATGCTGATTATGAGTACAAAAAAATTTTCAAGGCTGGAGAACAAACAATCAATGGAAAAAGATATAACCTGTCAAAAGATTTCTATGCAACTGTGAAAAAAGGGGCGTCAGCAAAACCAGTTGTGGAAAATGGAGTATTGAAAAATGATAATGGTCTGAAGCAACTTTCTTCGCTCATTGCGGATGGAGAAAGTGTTACAGACGTAAAGGAAAGAGCAACATCAACAGTACAAAGTACTATAGCAAAGTCTAACGGAAAAAGTTTGAAGCAACTCTTTTTAGATTATTATATTTTTATTGCAGTTCCCATAGTGATTTTTTTGTTGATTATTGTTTTTGAAATCATGAGACGAAAGCAAAAAAGAATTCGGCGAGATCATAGTGATACCCGGCTTTCTCGTCGTCGGAAGCGTTAAATATATAGTATGGGACAGAAAACTCGATTGGTGATTCCAGTCGAGTTTTATCACTCTGTTTAGGGGGAAGGAAACATTATGTTTAGGAAATTTCAAAATAGCTATTTTGCTTATTTTTTAATGTATAACTTTTATTTTTTATCATATGCACTTTTTTCGACTTTAATTTCAGTATACATGCTTGATAAGGGATATTCAGCTAGTCAGGTGTCACTTGTTGTCTCTGCCTCATTCTTTTCTTCTATGATTGTTCAGCCACTCATGGGGATTTTAAATGATAAGATTGGCATTAAAAAAGTGACCATTTATAGTTTTCTTCTGATTAATATCGCTGCAATCTTTTTTATGCAAGCCAATAATCTTTTATTGTTGACAGTCTGGTATAGTGCTGTTTTAATGTTGGTCAATGGAGTCAATCCTGTTATGGATGTGTTGGCTGCTAGAAGCCCTTATACTTATGGGAAAATTCGTATCTGGGGTACTTTTGGTTATGCAATGGGCTCACAATTAGCAGGATTGATTTATAAATTCATCTCACCGCAAGCAATTTTTATCGTGTTTATCGGTATGATGTGTGTGAGTATTCTTGGGGTATTTGGGATTGAGCCAAAACATAATCAAGGTTCAAAAAAAACCACACAAATGAAAAATGACTCTTCTATTGGGCAAATTTTCAAAAATAAAACGTATTTGTTTTATATTCTTATCGTGGCACTCTATTCTGGAGTTGGAAATACAGGGCATACATATATCCCTTCTATGCTAGAGCATAGCGGTTTAAGTGTTAATATGGCGACAACTGTGGTAGCTATTTCTGTAATTTGTGAGTCGCCATTGATTTTCTTTTCTTATCTTTTTATGGATAAGGTTCCAATTAAAAAATTGCTCTATATTCCTTTGGGAATTTTACTTTTACAGTATGTGATTTATGGATTGGATTTGGGACTTACTTCCAAAATCCTCTTAACTTTAATGTCAAAGCATGCTACAGGTATGTTGTTGATTATGGTGACTTTGAAGATTGTTGCTAACATAGTAGATGAGAATTATTTGGTCACAGCTATTGCTTTGGTGCAGACAGCGCGCAATTTGGGAACCATTCTTATTCAAAATATTGCAGGAGATATTATTGATAAATCTGGCTATGAAATGATGAGTTTTTTCTTAGCTGGTGTAATGGTTCTAGTGCTTGTTTTAGCTTTCTTTTTGAAAGTACCAAACAAGTCAAGTCAGAAATTGTTTGGTTAAGAGAAGTATAAAGGGACTGGATTTTTTTCCAGCCCCTTTATTAAGTACTTTGTTACTTTTGCTGTTTGAATGAAAAGAGGTATGTACAGATAATGGAATCAATAGCTCGATAGATAGCTAAAAATGATAGTCTAATAGTAAAAGGTGATATCAAAGCAAGGGAAGTTCCGTTTATTAAAGTCTACCTAATGAATACGAATCTATCATTTTTCCGCATTATTGTGGCAAAAATATAGATTTTAAAAGCGCTTTCTTAGATGTATAATGAAAATATAAAAATCAGGAGGACTTTAGATATGTCAACTTTTAAAGATGGATTTCTCTGGGGTGGAGCTGTTGCAGCACATCAACTGGAAGGTGGCTGGCAGGAAGGTGGAAAAGGTATCAGTGTGGCGGATGTTATGACCGCAGCTCGTCACGGAGTGCCCCGGGAAATCACGCCGGGCATACTAGAAGGCAAGTACTATCCTAACCATGAGGCCATTGATTTTTATCATCGTTACAAGGGAGATATTGCTCTTTTTGCAGAGATGGACTTCAAGTGTTTCCGGACTTCTATTGCCTGGACGCGGATTTTCCCTAAAGGAGATGAAACAGAACCTAATGAAGCTGGCCTGCGATTTTATGACGACCTTTTTGACGAATGCCTCAAGTATGGTATTGAGCCTGTTATTACTTTGTCTCACTTTGAAATGCCTTATCATTTAGTAACCGAGTACGGTGGTTGGAAAAATCGTCAGGTGATTGACTTCTTTGTCCGCTTTGCAGAAGTTGTTTTTGAGCGTTATAAGGATAAAGTCAAATACTGGATGACTTTCAATGAAATCAACAACCAAGCTAATTATCAGGAAGATTTTGCCCCCTTCACCAACTCCGGGATTGTCTATAAAGAAGGCGATGATCGCGAAGCAATCATGTATCAGGCTGCTCACTATGAGTTAGTAGCTTCAGCACGAGCAGTTAAGGTTGGTCACGAAATCAATCCCGACTTCCAAATCGGTTGTATGATTGCCATGTGCCCTATTTATCCGTCTACTTGTAATCCAAAGGATATTCTTATGGCTATGAAAGCTATGCAGAAGCGTTATTACTTTACAGACGTGCATGTCTTTGGTCGATATCCTGAGCATATTCTCAAATACTGGGAAAGAAAGGGTATCAAGGTGGACTTTAGCGAGCAGGATCAGGAAGACTTGCTGGCGAGCACTGTTGACTATATTGGCTTTAGCTACTACATGTCCTTTGCTATTGACTCCCATCGGGAAAATAATCCTTACTTCGACTATATAGAGACTGAAGACTTGGTTAAAAATAATTTCGTTAAGGCTTCTGAATGGGAATGGCAGATTGACCCAGAAGGACTGCGTTATGCTCTCAATTGGTTTACGGATCATTATCACCTGCCGCTTTTCATTGTGGAAAATGGCTTTGGAGCTATTGACCAAGTGGGAGAGGACGGTATGGTTCACGATGATTACCGGATTGACTATCTGGGCGCCCATATCCGCGAGATGAAAAAGGCCGTAGTAGAAGACGGTGTGGATCTCATGGGCTACACGTCTTGGGGCTGTATTGACCTAGTGTCAGCAGGTACGGGTGAAATGCGCAAACGCTACGGATTTATCTATGTCGACAAGGATGACGATGGCAAAGGAACATATGAACGTTCCCCGAAAAAGTCCTTTAACTGGTATAAGGAAGTCATTGCATCAAATGGAGCTAATCTTTAGCCGGGTATAAGTTTACTATAAAATATAGAGGAGGAGATGGCAAGCTTGCTGCTTTCCGCCTCTTTTTTGGAAAAATTAGGAGAAAAACATGATTGGAAGTATTGCAGCAGTTTTAACAACCTTTGCTTTTTTGCCACAGGTCATTAAGGTCATCAAAACGAAGGATACGGAGTCTATTGCACTTGGCATGTATCTGATGCAAGTTGTCGGTATTACTTTGTGGTTGTTTCATGGCTTAGTGATTGATGATTTACCTTTAATTATGGCCAATAGCATTTCGTTGATTTTATCGGGAATTATTCTCTGTTATAAGTTGAAATATAAGTAAAAAATACTAAGGAACTGTTTCCGTTTTACTACGGAAAAAAATCAGATGGAGGTCGTAATCGTTTTCATATATAATGAATGCATAAAATAAATTTTATTTGCAAGGAGAAAATCTTATGGCTAAAGCATTAATTATTTGTGCAGCAGGTATGTCATCTTCTTTGATGGCAAAGAAAACAACAGAATTTCTAAAAAGGAAAGGGCATGACATTGAAGTAGATGCTATTAGTGCGACAGAAGGCGGCAAGGCAATCGCAGCAGCTGAATTTGATCTGTATCTTGTCAGCCCTCAAACAAAGATGTATTTCAAGCAATTTGAGGATGCAGGAGCAAAAGTTGGTAAACCTATCGTGCAAATCCCTCCACAAGCCTATATTCCGATTCCAATGGGGATTGAAAAAATGGCAAATCTGATTTTGGAAAATATCTAAATATTCTGCTCAAAAAGGGTAAAATAGTTCTTATAAATGCGAAAGGAGAACTGTATTGCTACATCAGAAAGAAAAATTGATTCTTCGTTCTTTATTGGAAAATAAAGATTGTTATATTACAAGTAAGAAATTGGCTGATCAACTTTCTTGCTCTGATCGTACGATAAGAACTTACCTAAAAAAATTGATGGATTGGAAGCCCACTGAAACGGGCTGGAAGATTACAGCCAAGCAAGGTTATGGGTATCGACTTGAACTTCAAGATAAAGCTCTTTATCAAAATTTTATAGAAACAGAATACTTTACAGAGAAAAATTCTGCTAAAACTGAAAATATAGAAGATCGTTACAATTATATTTTAAATAAATTGATTTTTGAGCAGGAGAAGCTTTATTTTGATGATTTGGCAGAAAAGCTATTTGTAAGTCGCTCAACTTTGTCAGCAGATTTCAAAAAAATCAGAAAATACTTGGCAAAGTATGACTTGCAAATCGAGAGTAAAGCTAATCGTGGTGTCTATGTAAAAGGCAGCGAATGTGATAAGCGACGTTTTATCATGGACTACTTTTTTCGAGGTAATTTCTTTCAAAGTTTGCACAATTATATCAATATCGATGTTCCTGGACGGCAAATCAGTTTAGAAGAATTGACAATTATCGTATTGGATGAATGTCGCGAAGGATACTTAAAGTTATCAGATTTTGTGATTCAAAATTTGGTCATTCATATTGCTCTATCGATTAAAAGGCTTGCTGAAGGTTTCCAAATCAGTAAGATTGAAGACTGGGAGCAAGAGAATTACCGTGCCGAACGAAAGATTGCTGAGAAGATTTTACGCCGAGTGTACTTGACAACGGGGTTGGAATTTCCAAAAGAAGAAGTGGATTATATCACGCTTCATTTGATTTCAAAAGGTTCTTGTAAAGAAAGACAAAATACAAAAATAGGGGTCAATGAAGAAATCCGAAAACAATTGATTGCTACTTTGGAGAAACGTAACTATATCAAAGATTATCAATTTCAACACGATTTTCAATTAGTTGAAGGAGTTGTTACACATTTATCTACTTTCTACGTTCGTTTGCAAAATCATGTGAAACTTGAAAATCCTCTTTTAAAGGATATTCAACAGCAATCACCAGCTGTTCTGAAGATGACAAGAGAAATTTTGCAAGAAATGCCAATCTTTTCTAAGGAAAATTTATCAGATGATGAAGTGGCTTATGTAGCACTACATTTTATGGCTGCTTTAGAGCGATTAAAGGAGAAGCAAAAGTTTAATATTTTAGTCATTTGTGCTACAGGTTATGGATCGGCACAAATGCTAAAAAATCGGATTGATAATGAGTTAGGAAATTTAGTTCATATTGTGGATGTGATTGGTTATTATGAGTTGGATGATGAACGTTTGAAAGGCATTGATTTTATTATTTCATCGATTGATTTGTCAAACTTAGTCTTTAGTGTTCCCGTTTTCACTGTTAGTATCTTTTTAAATGCAGAGGAATTAAAGTCCATCAAGCAAAAGGTCAGTCAGTTAAAGCCGATTGGAACCTGTTTGCCAGTTAAAGCGATGATAACATTTGATAAAGATAGTGAAAGGATTTTTGATGAATATTTCTCTCCATCTTGTTTTATTCTAACGCAAGATGTGACAAAAGAACAAGTTTTGCAAGAGTTATTAACAAAAATGGAGCGAGGAGAAGACAAGGATTTTATCACACACATGCAAAAATTAATCAAGCAACGTGAACAGATGAGTTCAGTCGTTTTTTCGGAACAAGTTGCGGTGCCTCATCCAATTAAGCCCATTGCAAAAAATCATAAAATTGGTGTTGCTATTGTGAAAAATGGCGTGCGGTGGAATGACGAAAGTTCTAAAATTCAGCTCATTTTTCTTCCTTCTCCTTCCATTTATGGAAATGAAGAAATGGCAACGTTAACATCAAAAATTGTTGACTTGTTAGAGCAATCTGACTTGCAAGCAAAGATATTGCGTTGTCAGTCGTTTACAGAATTTAAAGCATTATTTTTGAACATAAAGTAAAGGAGATTATCTATGAATCAGGAAGAATTACAAGTTGTAGCTTTTGAAATTATCCTGCATAGTGGTTCAGCTCGGACAAGTGTCCATGAAGCGTTCGCGGATATGCGCGAAGGGCATTATAATGAAGCTGCTGAAAAGTTAGAAGTTGCCAATGCAGATCTATTGGAAGCTCATCATGCACAAACAAACTTGCTGCAAGAATATGCAAGTGGAACTGACATTAAAATTGAAATTATCATGGTACATGCTCAGGATCACTTGATGACAACGATGACCTTGCGTGAGGTAGCACTTGAAATGCTCAACCTTTATCGGAAGATTGAAAAGTAAAAAAAGAATGAAAGGGGAAAACATGACTGAAAAAGAGAAACAAGAATTAGAAGTAAGACGAAAAGAAGCAGCAATAAAAAATATGTATTATACGCGCTATTTTTCAGTCCGTTATGCAACAACATTTTTCTTCTTTGTCAATCTTTATTGGGTATTAATGTTGTATCTTTCAAAGGCCGGTTTGGTTTTGCTATTTCCCTTGTTGCTAACAGTTCTCGCGATGTTGGCAATATGGGAACAAACAAGAATGTATACTATTCATCAAAAAGAAGCTATATTAACGCGGTTCTTTTACAATGTTTCTATTTTAGCAAATGTTTTGTTGCTGATAATTGTTTTTGTGGGACAGTATCATCTCCTCTTTCCGTTTTTCTCGATTAGTACAACCACTATAAGCGTTTTAACGGTTGTACTTTCCTTGGGGCTCCTTTTAGCTATTCTTATGTTAAGAAAATTAAGTCGGATTCATCACCATACAGATAAGCAATATAAGCGTATTCAAGAATATATTGCAACTGTTCAACGTTAGTTTATAAAGTATATTTCAAACATCATAGGAGGATATATTATGAATAAACTGTTTGAATTTCTAGAAAAATACCTCATGGGACCAATGGGGAAAGTTTCAACATGGCGCCCAGTGCGTGCTATTGTCGCTGCCGGAATGGCCAGTATCCCCTTCACCATCGTAGGTTCTGCCTTCTTGGTCCTTAGTGTTATACCGCAGGCCTTTAATATTCAGTTTATTGTTGATTTGTGGGGAAATTCCTTTGATAAGATTCAAGCTCTCTACTTGTTAGCTTATAAATGTACAATGGGAATTTTGTCTCTCTATTTTGCCGTTGTTATTGGATATGAATACACAAAGATCTACGTTGAAGAAGAAGGGCTCAACCTCAATCCACTTAATGGTAGTTTGTTAGCAGTATTTGCTTACTTTTTGACTATTCCTGAATTAACGTATTCAAAAGGAATGATTTTAGCTGTTACAGGAAAAACAACAATTGGCGGCTGGACTATTGGTGGAGATAGTTTGACACGTCTATCTACATCAGGTATGTTTACTGCAATTTTGATGTCAATTCTTGCTGTGCAATTGTATCGCCTTTGTGTGAAGAAGAATTGGGTCATCAAGATGCCAGAAGCTGTTCCAGAAGGAGTTGCTCGTTCTTTTACAGCCCTTATTCCAGGCTTTGTCATTGCATTTGTCGTATTGCTCATTAATGGCATCTTTATCCTATTTGGTACAGATATTTATAAAGTTATTGCAATTCCGTTTGCCTTTGTTAGCCATATCACTAATACATGGCTAGGTATTGTTGTGATTTACTTATTGGTTCATGCTCTTTGGATTGTTGGTATTCACGGTGCTAATATCGTTATGGGACTGGTTAATCCAATCCTGCTTGCTAATATGGCACAAAATGTTGACGGTAAATTCATTGCCTATGCAGGTGAATTTACCAACTCTTATGTAACAATCGGTGGTTCTGGTGCGACCTTATTGCTTTGCTTCTATATTGCTTTCCGTGCGAAGTCAGATCAATTACGTATGCTTGGAAAAGCAGCTATGGGTCCAGCTATTTTCAATATCAACGAACCACTTATCTTTGGTCTACCAATTGTGTATAATCCAATATTGACCGTTCCATTTATTTTGGCTCCCATCGTCTCTGCTTCGATTGGTTACTGGTCTGTTCAACTTGGACTAGCTGGTAAAGCGATTGCCCAAACACCATGGCCAACACCTATTGGTATTGGAGCTTACGTTGGTTCAGGTGGTAATATTGGTGCCTTTGTAGTTGCATTTATCTGTGCTCTGGCTGCCTTTGTAATTTGGTATCCATTTATTAAGATGTATGATACTAAGTTGTACAAAGAAGAAATGAACAGTGCTGAAGCGATTCAATAAATTTATTTCCCCTTATAAAAGATTTGAGAAACTTTTTCGGAAGTTTCTCTTTTTTGCGAATAATTTCAGTAAAAGGAGAAAATAATCTATGTTAATAGCTTGTCAGGAAAATGGGAAACTACTAAATGCTGTGGAAGATACAGTAAATCCGCTGGATAAATTTCTCTGTCCAGCTTGTTTGGAGGCGGTCCGTTTTAAAAAAGGAAGAATCATGCGACCGCATTTTGCTCATATTTCTTTAAAAGACTGTCATTTTTATACGGAAAATGAAAGCGCAGAACACTTGAATTTGAAAGCTGCTTTGTTTACTTGGGCCAGAAAGTCTAATCATGCAGTTCAAGTGGAAGCGTATTTACCTAAATTGCAACAAATTGCAGATCTGTTAGTAGAGAAACAGATTGCGCTTGAAGTTCAATGCAGTTCACTGAGTCAAAAGCGCTTAAAAGATCGTACAGACAGTTATCATCAACATGTTTATCATGTTCTTTGGCTATTAGGAAAGAAACTTTGGCTGAAAGATTCTTTAACTAATTTGCAAAAAGATTTTCTTTATTTCAGTCAAAATATGGGCTTTTATTTATGGGAATTGGATGATAAAAAGCAGGAGCTTCGGCTTAAGTATCTGATTCACGAAGATTTGCATGGCCGAGCTCAATATAAGGTCCAGTCTTTTCCTTTTGGTCAGGGCAGCCTTTTGACTGTTCTGCGAACGCCCTTTCAACGGCAGGAGATGGCCAGTTTTTTAGCAAAAGAGGATAAAAATATTTGCCGTTATGTTCGTCAACAGCTCTATTATCAACAACCTAAATGGATGAAATTACAGGCAGAATTGTATCAAGCAGGTGATAATTTATTAACCAAAACGGCTAGTGACTTTTATCCGCAGGTTCATCCGGTTTGTGCCAGCTCTTTCTGTCAAATTTTTCAAGATCTGACTCCTTATTATCAGCAATTTTCAGCTTATTATAAAAAAGCAAAAAATAAAAATCTACAAGTTCTCTATCCGCCAATTTTTTATGCAAAGATTTTTGGTAGTATTTATGATAGAATAGGAAAGACGGAGGAAATTTTATGGCAAAACAAAGAAATGAAATTGAAGAAAAATATACTTGGAATTTAACAACGATTTTCCCAACAGATGAAGCGTTTGAAATGGAATTAGCGCAAGTTTCAAAGGAATTAAAAGAAGCTAGTCATTTAGCAGGTCATCTTTTGGATTCAGCCGATAGCCTTTTAAAAACGACAGCCATCCAAATGGATTTAATGCGTCGCATTGAAAAGCTCTATTCTTATGCTCACATGAAAAATGACCAAGATACGCGTGTGGCAAAATATCAAGAGTATCAAGCTAAGGGCATGGCTATTTATAGCGAGTTCGGGCAGGTGTTTGCTTTCTATGAGCCAGAATTTATGGCAATTACAGATGAACAGTACCAGGCTTTCTTAGCTGAAAAACCTGAATTGCAAGTCTATCAGCACTTCTTTGACAAGTTATTGCAAAAGAAACCTCACATCCTTTCTCAACGTGAGGAAGAATTGTTGGCAGGTGCTGGTGAAATTTTTAGTGCCGCTGGTGATACTTTTGGAATTTTGGATAATGCCGATATCGTCTTTCCAATTGTACATGACGAGGAAGGCAATGAAGTACAATTAACGCATGGAAATTACATTAGCTTAGTGGAGGCAAAAAATCGTACAGTCCGTAAGGAAGCTTATGAAGCACTTTATAGTGTTTATGAGCAATATCAACATACTTATGCTAAGACACTTCAAACAAATGTTAAAGTGCATAATTACAACGCAAAAGTACGTAAGTTTTCTTCAGCACGCGAAGCAGCCTTGTCTGCTAACTTTATTCCAGAAAGTGTTTATGAGAGTTTGGTGTCTGCAGTCAACAAACATTTACCACTCTTACATCGCTATGTTCAGTTACGAGCTAAGATTTTAGGCATTTCAGATCTCAAGATGTATGACGTTTATACACCGCTATCAGAGGTAGATTATAAATTTACCTATGAAGCAGCTTTGACGAAAGCGGAAGAAGTTTTAGCAATTCTTGGAGATGATTATCTTAACCGAGTGAAAAAAGCCTTTTCAGAGCGTTGGATTGATGTTTGTGAGAATCAAGGTAAACGGTCAGGAGCTTATTCTGGTGGCTCTTACGATACTAATGCTTTTATGTTGCTGAATTGGCAAGATACCTTAGATAATCTCTTCACCTTGGTTCATGAAACGGGGCATAGTATGCATTCTAGCTATACTCGTGAAACACAGCCTTATGTTTATGGTGATTATTCTATTTTCTTAGCTGAGATTGCTTCTACTACCAATGAAAATATACTGACGGAGAAATTATTGGAAGAAGTAGATGACGATCAAACTCGTTTTGCGATTCTGAATCATTTCTTGGATGGCTTCCGCGGAACTGTTTTCCGCCAAACTCAATTTGCTGAGTTTGAGCATGCTATCCATAAGGCTGATCAAGAAGGTCAAGTCTTAACTAGTGAATTTTTGAATGATTTATACGCAGATTTGAATGAAAAATATTATGGCTTGACGAAAGAAGATAATCCACAAATTCAATATGAATGGGCACGGATTCCGCATTTTTACTATGACTATTATGTATTTCAATATGCGACTGGTTTTTCAGCAGCATCTGCTTTAGCTGATAAAATTGTCAATGGAACACAAGAAGATAAAGAGAAATATCTCCATTATCTCAAAGCAGGAAATTCTGATTATCCGCTGAATGTCATTAAAAAAGCTGGTGTTGATATGGAAAAAGAAGACTATCTCAATGCTGCCTTTGCAGTCTTTGAACGTCGTCTTGATGAATTTGAAGCACTTGTAGAAAAGTTAGGCTTGGCATAAAATGGTTGAATCCTATAGTAAAAATGCTAATCACAATATGCGTCGCCCCGTTGTCAAGGAAGAAATAGTTGATTTTATGCGGACACGGCAAAAACGAGTTTCGGGCTCTTTAGAAGAGCTCGAAAATTTTGCTCATGCAGAAAATATTCCCATTATTCCTCACGAAACAGTTGCATATTTTCGTTTTTTGTTAGAAACGTTACAACCTGAAAAAATTTTGGAAATTGGGACAGCCATTGGTTTTTCAGCGCTCTTAATGGCAGAACATGCACCACATGCGCAAATTACAACGATTGATCGCAATCCAGAAATGATTGCTCTTGCCAAAGCGAATTTTACTAAATTTGATAAGCGCAAACAAATCACATTGCTTGAAGGAGATGCGATGGATCTTCTTCCTGGTTTGAAAGATCGCTATGACTTTGTCTTTATGGACTCTGCCAAGTCCAAGTATGTCGTCTTTCTGCCGGAAGTTCTGAGATGTCTTGCCTCAGGAGGGCTTATCATTATAGATGATGTTTTTCAAGGTGGAGATGTCGCAAAGGAGATAGGTGAAGTGCGCCGAGGCCAACGAACAATTTATAGAGGATTACATCAATTGTTTGATAAAACGTTGGATCAATCTGAAATAACCTCAGCTTTGTTACCGCTTGGCGACGGTATTCTTATGATTAGAAAAAAATGAGATTCTTAATATTTTCCTAAACTTTCAAAGTTTTTAGGAAAATTTAAGATATGAAATCTATTTTATGGTACAATAAGAAGGTGAATTAAAAAAAGGAGTATTCATAATGAAGAAAAAATTTCTAGCAGGAGCTATTACGCTTTTGTCGGTTGTAACGTTAGCAGCATGTTCACAAGCAGGTGGAAAAGATATTATCACGATGAAGGGGAGTACGATTACTGTTAGTGATTTTTACAACAAAGTGAAAAATAATGCAGCGGCTCAACAAGTGCTTCTAAATATGACAATCAAAAATGTTTTTGAAAAAAAATATGGTAAGAATGTCACAGAGAAAGAAGTTACTGAAACATTTAATAAAACTAAGAGTAGTTATGGGAATGCTTTTGCACAAGCATTGGCAAGAGCAGGATTGACAGAAGAGACTTACCGTGAACAAATTAAAACGAACAAATTAGTAGAATATGCGGTTAAAAAAGAAGCTGAAAAAAGCTTAACTGATGCTAACTATAAGAAAGCTTATGAGAGCTATACACCAGAAGTAACTGCTCAAATCATTAAAGTCAACAATCAAAATAAAGCAAAAGAACTTTTAGCAAAAGCAAAAGCTGAGGGTGCAGACTTTGGTAAATTAGCTAAAGAAAACTCCACTGATACAAAAACAAAAAATAAAGGTGGCGAAGTCAAGTTTGATTCAACTTCAACAGAAGTACCAACTGCGGTCCAAAAAGCAGCTTTTGCGCTTGAAGCAAATGGAATTTCTGAAGTTGTGACAGTCAAGACATCTGCGACTTCTACAAGTTATTATATTGTGAAAGTTAATAGCAAAAAGAAAAAATCTGATAATTGGAAAGATTATAAGACCCAATTGAAGAAGATGGTATTAGGTCAAAAGCAAAATGATCGTACGTTTATCCAAAAAGTTGTTGCCAAAGAATTGCAAGCAGCTAATATTAAAGTAAAAGATCAAGCTTTCCAAAATCTATTCTCACAATATGTTAAGTCAGATAACAAATCAACATCTAGCTCGTCATCTTCATCAAAATAAGTTGACGAAATGCTCATAAGTGAGTATAATAGGACTATTGAGAATTGATTTTTGCTCTCTTAGCACAGAGAATTGGCGGTGCTGCAAGCCATGTAAGAACGGAAATCATGCTACTCAAATAAAAAATTGCATACATAAATGAGAATGGCAAGTTCATTGAATGAAGGTGGTACCGCGGTTTTTCGCCCTTCGTCTAGTGGACTTGTCTTTTTGTGAGGAATGTCATGAAGACCTATCTTGTAAAACAGAAATTTCGCTTTGGTGGTGAAAAGTTTGATATCAAAGATGATCGAGGAAACGTTGATTATCAAGTGGAAGGAAGCTTTTTGAAAATTCCAAAAACCTTTACCGTTTATGACTACAAAGGTGAATTAGTTAGTCAGATTAGTAAAAAAGCACTTACAATTTTACCTCAATTTGAGATTCAATTACGCAATGGTTCGAATGTTTATATTCGTAAAAAATTTACCTTTTTACGAGATAAATATGAATTTGATAACTTAGGTTTGCGCGTGGAAGGCAATATCTGGGATTTGGAATTTCGCTTGCTAGATGATCAGGGACAAGTAATTGCAGAGATTTCAAAAAAACTTCTACACCTAATGTCCACTTATCAAGTCGTGATTCATGAAGATACTTACGCTGATTTAGTTATCTCTTTGTGTGTAGCTATTGACTATGTAGAGGCACTTGAAAATAGCTCTTCGTAGCTAATAGGAAAATCATCTAAAGAAAAGTTTTAAGGAGAAGAAAAAATGAAACAATTATCGAGCGCTCAAGTACGCCAAATGTGGTTAGATTTTTGGGCTTCAAAAGGGCATGCTATAGAGCCGTCTGTTAGTTTAGTGCCAGTCAATGACCCAACCTTGCTGTGGATTAACTCTGGTGTAGCAACGTTAAAAAAATATTTTGATGGTACTATTATTCCAGAAAATCCACGAATTACAAATGCGCAGAAGGCGATTCGGACGAACGATATTGAAAATGTCGGAAAAACAGCGCGGCACCATACCATGTTTGAAATGTTAGGAAATTTTTCTATTGGTGATTATTTCCGTGATGAAGCAATTGAGTGGGCCTTTGAACTCTTAACCAGCCCTGAATGGTTTGATTTCCCGAAAGATAAGCTCTATATGACTTATTATCCGGACGATCATGATTCTTACAATCGTTGGATTTCAGTTGGTGTAGATCCAAGCCATTTGATTCCAATTGAGGATAATTTCTGGGAAATTGGGGCAGGACCTTCTGGGCCCGATACAGAAATTTTCTTTGACCGTGGAGAAGCATTTGATCCTGAACATCAAGGACTTCGTTTACTTGCAGAAGATATTGAAAATGATCGTTACATTGAAATTTGGAATATTGTTTTGTCTCAATTCAATGCAGATCCATCTATCCCACGGAGTGAATATAAGGAGCTACCTCACAAAAATATTGATACAGGTGCAGGTTTAGAGCGTTTGGTGGCGGTTATCCAAGGAGCAAAAACAAATTTTGAAACAGACCTCTTTATGCCAATTATCCGCGAAGTAGAAAAATTATCCGGTAAGAATTATAATCCAGACGGAGATAATATGAGCTTCAAGGTCATTGCAGACCATATCCGTTCTTTGTCATTTGCTATTGGGGATGGTGCTCTTCCAGGAAATGAAGGACGTGGCTATGTTTTGCGCCGCTTGCTCCGTCGAGCTTCTATGCATGGTCAAAAATTAGGAATCAATGAGCCTTTTCTTTACAAACTCGTTCCAACAGTTGGAAAAATTATGGAAAGTTATTATCCAGAAGTGCTTGAAAAGCAAGATTTCATCGAAAAAATTGTCAAAAGTGAAGAAGAATCATTTGCTCGTACACTTCATTCAGGTCAACACTTTGCACAAAGTATTGTAAAGGAACTAAAAACAAAAGGACAGTCTGTTATTTCAGGAACTGATGTCTTTAAACTTTATGATACCTATGGTTTCCCAGTAGAGTTGACCCAAGAAATCGCTGAAGAAGCAGATATGACAGTAGATCGTGAAGGTTTTGAATTTGCTATGAAAGAGCAGCAAGAACGAGCGCGGGCTAGCGTTGTTAAAGGTGGCTCTATGGGCATGCAAAATGAAACCTTGCAAAACATCACAGCTGAAAGCCACTTTAATTATGAAAAAGAAACCTTATCCGCAAATTTGGTTGCGATTGTGGCAGCTGACGAAGAAGTTGAAGAAGTTTCAACTGGGAAGGCTTACCTTGTTTTTTCAGAGACGCCTTTTTATGCTGAAATGGGAGGACAAGTGGCAGACCATGGACATATTTTTGACTCTGAAGGTCAACTCGTTGCCCAAGTTGTAGATGTTCAAAAAGCCCCAAATGGCCAACCGCTCCATACGGTAGAAGTGCTAGCACCACTCACGTTAGGCCATGAGTATAAACTTGAAATTGACCACGATCGTCGTCACCGTGTGATGAAGAATCATACTGCAACACACCTACTTCATGCGGCTCTTCATCATGTCTTAGGTAAACATGCAACGCAAGCAGGCTCTCTCAATGAAGTAGAATTTCTTCGATTTGACTTCACTCATTTCCAAGCAGTTACAGCAGAAGAGCTACGTCGCATTGAGCAAGAAGTTAATGAAAAAATTTGGGAAGCGATTGACATTAAAACTATTGAAACAGACATTGATACTGCTAAAGAAATGGGTGCGATGGCTCTCTTTGGAGAAAAATACGGAAAAGAAGTTCGTGTGGTGACAATTGGAGATTACTCTATTGAGTTGTGCGGTGGTACTCACATGAAAAATACTTCTGAAATTGGTCTTTTCAAGATTATCAAAGAAGAGGGAATCGGCTCAGGAACTCGTCGCATTCTCGCTGTGACAAGTAAAGAAGCATTTGAAGCTTATCGTGAGGAAGAAGATACTTTGAAAGCTATTGCAACGGTATTAAAAGTCCCACAAATGAAAGAGATTTCGCGTAAAGTTGAAGCTTTACAAGACCAACTTCGCCAATTACAAAAAGAGAATGCAGAACTTAAAGAAAAGGCAGCGGCAGCAGCTTCAGGTGAAATTTTCAAGAACGTTCACGAAGTTAACGGATGTAGCTTTATTGCCAGTCAAGTTTCTGTATCCGATGCTGGAGCCCTTCGTACGTTTGCCGATACTTGGAAACAAAAAGACTATTCAGATGTTCTTGTCCTTGTGGCAGCTATTGGTGAGAAAGTCAATGTCCTTGTAGCTAGTAAGACAAAGGAGATTCATGCTGGTAATTTAATTAAAGAATTAGCACCAATTGTAGATGGTCGTGGTGGTGGTAAACCAGATATGGCTATGGCTGGCGGAAGCAACCAAGCAGCTATTCAAGAGTTACTAAAAGCCGTGCCAGAAAAGTTGTAATGAAAAAGCAATAACAAAAGATCGCAGGGATAAATCCTTGCGATTTTTTACTATTTTTAAATTTATAATTCAATCACTTGATCATAGCGCTTTAGAGTTTCATCTGAGTAATGATGAATGACTTCGATAACCGTTTGTGGAAGTGAAAATAAGACATCTTCGATTTCCTTTGCTGTTCGACTATCTAGATTTGATTTTACTTCATCTGCTAAAATAAAGTCTTTCTCATGATAAAGACTTCTAGCGATTTCTAATCGTTGTTTTTCGCCGCCGGATAAAGTTTGATTGCTGATTTTTTCTTTATCTTTTAGATGGAGAAGATGTACCTTTCTTAAAATCTCTTGCATCTTTTCAGAATGAAGGGGCTCACCTAAACTGATATTGTCATAAAAAGAAAGGTTATCAAAATAATGACTTTCTTGTAAAATGTAAGACCCGATTTGTTGTCTTGCTTCAGGGTTCAAATCTTTTCCATTAAAAGTAATTTGTCCAGAATCCGGTTTTAAAAAGCCAAATAGTACATTTAATAAAGTCGTTTTTCCACTGCCACTTTCACCGATAATAGCAATTTTTTCTCCAGAATGAATGGTGAAAGAAAAATCAGAGAGAATGACTTTCCCTTGATGACTGAAAGAAACCCGTTCAAATTGGATTGGAAAACAATTCTTGATAACTACTTTTTCATCACTGTTCTTACTTTCAGCTAAAAATTGGTATTTATCACAGAGATTTTTACTGGATTTTCGTGTATTGATGAAATAAGATAGCTCTTGAAATTGATAACCGATATTGTAAGACACAAGGTAAATAGCGACAAAACTAGCTGGAGTTAGCTTGCCATAATAAGTCATAAAACCGCCAATAAGAATGGGAAAAACGGAGCAAAACACATCAATGGTATTGATTAGAATATTGTTTATCGTTCTTTGTTTTTCAAACTGAACATTCTGATCCATATTGTTGAATAATTTCTTTTGGAAAATCGTGTAAAAGAAAGCCTGGCTATGATAGTTTTTGATCACTCTAGAACCAGCTATAAAACTAGACAGCAGAGAGATGTAGTCTTGATTGACTGTTGATTTTTTCTCAGATAGCCGATCTAGTTTTTTGGAGCCAATTCCACTGCATAGAGCTGGAATGGCATAGAAAATGATGAAAATGGCTCCTAACCAGAAGTTTGTCAATAAAGCATAAACGATAGAGACGCAGGTGAAACCAAGAGAACCAATGATAATCAAAGTGGATTCTACATAATTTTCTTCTATCTGTTTCACATCATTTTCTAAATCGGAAAGAATATCTTTATCTGATAGTTGATTGTCATAAAGAAAAGCCGCAAACATCTTTCCTTTTAGCTTCTTATTAAAGTCAGCAATGACCTTAGCATAGTAATAACGCTTTCCTGCTAAACCCAAGAGAATCAGGATATTTCCCAAAATTCCTAGTAGCAAGGTCTGCCAGAGAATCATTAAATTTTTCGCTTGAAAACTATCAATAATCATCCGAACGAGGGTAGGATTTAAGACCGACTCAACCCATGTCAGCACGATAAACAGAAAGTAAATGACTAATAGCTTTTTTGAGATAAAGTGTTTAAGCATATCTGATAATCCTTATCTAAAATACTATATTAAAAAACTCTCAAACAACTTTTTGAGAGTTTTAAGAGCGTCTTAAAAGTTGTTTAAGAAGACGAAGAAGTTTAAATTTGAGTGGTTGTGGATAGTAGCGGAAAGTGCCCATTTTACGAACGATGTAACCATTGAAGTTTTGTTTAAAACGGAGAACGCCGTCAGAACCATCAAATTGACCTGTAATTCCTAAAAAGTTGTAGAAAGGAATATTTCGTTTGATAGCTTCTTTCATGACATATTCTTGGAGAAGTGCTGGGGCGTAGAATTTGTTAAATTCAGGATAGGAACCACTAAAGAGGTAAGTCGCTTCCTGTGGTGTATAGATAAAGAGGCTGCCTGCAAGAACTTGGTCCTCTGTTCCATATTTATCTATCAATTCTTGCGCTTCAGCTTTGCGTGTTTCAAAACTTTCAAATTGGCTAGAGAATTCACGCAGTTGATTGTGCTTCTTCTCTGACTGAGGATTTTTTTCTAAATCCGCTTCTAATTTTTTGATCTTTTGTTCTAGTTTTTTTTGATCATTTTGCAGATGTTGCAAGTAATCTTGAAAATTAAGCGTTGCAATCATGAAGTCCGCTTGATTGCCAAAAGCATCATAGAAATCTTGATAATAATCTAATGCTTTATCGCTATATTCACGCCGTTCGGATGTGGCAGAAGTGATTTCCTTGAAAATATTTAATTCGTCTCTTTTCAGTTTTTTTAGTTGAATGCCGAAAGTACTCGCCTTTTTGACGGTTGATTTGCCATTTTTGCTGAAGGATTTAAGCAGATCCTTTTCAGTCAGTCCGGTTAAATCTTTGACATAGTGCCAATCAGGTTCGCCACCAGGATAGCCAGTCTGTAAGCCGTCAAATTCATAGCCCAAATCCGTCAATTCTTGTATCAACTCGGGTCTTTCTGGAGAGCTTGGCTGGCCATTGCTGTCAAATGTTTGATATGTTTCATACGGTTTGACAATTAGCTCTAAAGCACCATTTTCTTTAGCGTAGGTCTTGAGTTCATGGTAGAAATGTTGCAGGTCATGAGGATTTGTTGAAACAGGGCCGCAATTTATTTCCATGTGAAGTCCACCTGTCATGGGCATACTGTAGAGTACAGCCGAAACAGTCACTTCGTCATGCTCATTTGTATATCCTACATATTGACAAGTAAAGCCGCGTTTTGATAAGAGCTTCTCCATTTCTACCGTCTGCATAAAAGAACGTTGAGCGCAAGAAGTGCTATGTTTTACAAATTCTTCCTGACGAAGTCGTTTGAATGTCATGTAATTCCTTTCTTAGTGTTTACTGCGGAATTTTTTTCTCAGAGTATAGGCGATATTTGATAAGTGATAAAGAGGGTTGGTTGGGAGATTAAATTCACCAGCGTATTCCTCAATAGTCGGGTTGAATTTAGACTTGAAGTGGTAAAGCCCGCCGTCTAAATCATTTTCAACACCGCCCATATTTTGCCAATTAGCTCCGCGTTCAAAAGCGTGTTTAGCGGTTTCGTACCAAGTCAGGATAGCTGGTTGGTAGCGGCGGTATTCTTCGTCCATCCCAGCATAGATATTTTCAGAGGTAGTTCCATATTCGAGAACCAAAGTTCCAGATAGAGGCACTGTTATGGCTCCTTGAGTCATTTTTTCTGCTAAGAAGTCCATTTCTTCTTGCAGTCGTTTTTGTTCCTGCTTGTTGTTTTCAATTTTACCGGGCTTGGTTTTTTCAGTAAATTTGCTAGCTTCTTTTTCAGCTTTGGATTTTTGTACTTGGAGACTTTCTAGACGCTCGTTTAAATTAATACTTGCAAGTGTGATATAGGAATGCTCAGGGTAGGTATCCAGCAGTTTTTGATAATAATCTTGACCACGCAGATGGATACTTTTTCGGTTTTCTGTTTTTTTCATCAAAGCAGAGAAATCGTCCAAAAGCTCTGAACCACCAAACTGGACTTGAATACCTTTGTTGCGAGCAGTGCGAATGGCTTGTCGTGTGCTTTTCGATAAAAGTTCTTCGCTGAAATTATCCTTGTAAATATTTGCTTGAAAGCGTGGCTGAATGGTTTCATCCAATAATTCAGTGCGTCCAAGCCAGATAGCACCTGCTTTTTGCAAGTTGTTAATCAAATCAAGAGTTTTTGGATTGTCCTGTCTCTCTTCCCCACTTTGATTTTGAACTAAGAAAAGACTAGGATCAAACTTGATAAAAAGAGCTTTTTTAGTTTTAGCAAATTTTTTCAAAGAAGTCAGAACAAAGTGTAGCAATTCCTGATCTTGATAGTCCATAATAGGGCCACGCGGAATATAGAGCATGGTCATACTGAGTGGCAGCGGCTTGATGAGAATGCTAGCCGAGGCTACTAATTGATTATTTTTGTAAAAACCAATTCGTTCATTGTCCCAGTTATCTTTAACCTTTGCCCAAGAAGCACTTTGAAGTAAGTTGGTTTGAGAACTTTGCTTAACAAAATCATCGTGTGCTTGAACAGAGATTCCGATTTTATAAGTGTACATTAGTTTAAAACCCACTCTCTAATAGCGTATGCAACACCGGATTCGTCATTTGATTTGGTAATGTATTTGGCGATTTTTTTCAGTTCATCAGTTCCATTTTCCATTACAACAGGATTTCCCACGACTTCTAGCATAGAACGATCATTTTCTTCGTCACCAATCGCCATAGTTTCTTCTTTTGTCAATCCTAATTTTTCTGCCAGATGCACGACTGCAGCTCCTTTGTTGACAGTTTTTTTGACAATTTCTAAGTAAAAAGGTGCAGATTTTACGAGTGTGTATTTATCGTACAATTCTTTAGGAAGTTTCGTGATTGCTTGATCTAACGTTTCTGGTTCGTCGATATACATGATTTTGACGATTTCTTTGTCTATCATCTCTTCTGGGGTGCGATAGTAAACTGGCATATTGACCAGACCAGCTTCGTAAACAGTATATTTTCCAATATTGCGGTTAGCAGTATAAATGCCGTCTTTAGTGATAGCGTGCATGTGAACTCCTAGCTTGTGGCTGAGGTATTCAATATCCAAATAATCATCATAAGACAAGGATTCTTTAATATATTCCTCTCCTGTGACTGTATCTTGAACCAACCCACCATTGAAAGTAATGACATAGTTTCCTGGCTCATTTAGATGCAACTCTTCAAGCAAATTCCTCACTCCTGGAATAGGACGTCCGGTTGCAATGACAATTTTTACCCCAGCATCTTTTGCATCTTGTATAGCAGAAAAGACTTCTGGAGTGATTTCTTTTTTGCCATTTAATAAGGTTCCGTCAATATCAACGGCGACTAGTTTAATACTCATGTTTGTGTGATTCTCCATATATGAATTGATCGTTTTTAATATACGACAAGAAAGTTTTACTATTTTCACTAAAAAGTCCAGCATCTTTCAGCATTTCTTTTGGAAAATAGAAACGATTATCTCCATGTCTTGTTCCTGCTAGCGATTCAACAATAGGCGACAAAGTGGATAATTCAGCGAGACTGTTATCTTTTTGCACGATTTCAATCTGAGTTCGAGGTTTTTCGACATCTGGGCGATAGAAATCATAAGGTAGGTCAAAATTACGATGAATGGCCGTGTAGTAGTCGGGGTTAAAGCCGACTTCTGCAACTAAATTCCGCATGATATTCAGCTGTTTTTCATTTTTTTCAGAGAAAATAATAGATTTAAAGACCTTACGGTTGATGAAACGCTGTGCTAAATCCGATAAAATCGTATCAGGACTACTCATCCAGACTTGAAAATAAGTGTTCATCACGCCGTCATCCAATGCTAAATAATCTTTCAAAGTCACTCTTTTTTCAAAGAAAGGAATAAGGTTGGGAGAAGAAAGCAAAAAATAGTCTTTCTGCTTTTCATAGAGAAATTTAGCTCGTTTGAGTAAATTCTGTAAGAGTACCTCCATCGCACGACTAGCAGGATGAAAATAAACTTGCATATACATTTGATAACGACTGACGACATAATCTTCCACAGCATGCATACCGCTGCGTTTGAAAGCAATGCCATTTTCGACAGGGCAAATAACACGTAAAATTCGTGTCAAATCAAATCGTCCATAAGAAGCACCTGTGTAGTAAGAGTCTCGCAAGAGGTAATCCATACGATCCACATCAATCTGACTGGAAATGAGTTGCACCACCTGTTTGTTTGGATAGGTATGGTTGATAACGCTGGCTACTTTTTCAGGAAAATCAGGCGCAACTTGAATCAGCACTTGGTTAATCTCTGTTTCAGGGTTTGTGATAATTTGACGTGTGATTTCCTCGTGATTAGTATCAAAGAGGTGCTCGAAAGTATGTGAATAAGCACCATGACCTACATCATGCAAGAGGGCAGTCGTCATGACTAGGAGGCTCTCGTGTTGATCCCAAATTTCTGGGTATTTTTCGTCGAATATCTTTGTGATTCGACGTGCAATTTCATAAGCTCCAAGACAATGTGAAAAACGGCTGTGTTCACCGCCGTGAAAGGTATAGCCGGAAGTTCCTAACTGTTTAATGCGGCGCAGTCGTTGAAATTCTTTGGTATTTATTAAATCATAGATAACTTGGTGATCTACATGGATGTAATTGTGCACGGGATCACGAAATACTTTTTCAATCATGGCTCTATTATACCATAAACAGAAGAAGACCACACTGAAAAAATTAAGGGAAAGACGAGAAGAAATCTTTGACATTTTCTGGTAAAATAGAAAAAGAGAACTAGTAAATGAGGAGTTTGTAGTGTGAAGGTTAGAATCAGAAATCAGATTCAGTTCGATGAACAAGTAGAACAAATTGATCAAAGGTATGATGGAGAATGGATGCAAAAAGGGTCTTATTGCTATTTAGTCTTTAAAAATGAAGAAAATGAACAAGTAGTGCTGAAATTTCATGATAAAGAACTGACTATGACACGATTTTCTACTCCTAAATCTTTGATGCGGTTTATCAAAGGAGGGAAATCCGTGGTTGATATTCCCACGCCAGTTGGCATGCAGCAATTCATCACGGAAACCAGTCATTATCAAGTTGATTTGAAAAAACAAGTACTTGAACTTCATTATCAATTGAGAACACGTGATAGTGAGCAGATTTTTGCAAGTTATCAAATGGAGATTTCCTGGAAATAGGATAGAGAAAAATGATTCCCAGTTTAGCAATAGTTGCTATGTTGGTTGTCAGTAGATGTATTTGATTTTTCGTAATCAGAGACAATATGTCTTTAGATTCAATTTTGCCAAACTTCATAGTGATTATTTTATTTATTTCAGCTGGTTATCTGTTGAGTAAAAATAGGCAGTTACTGAACTTTTTTGCTTGAAAAAATCAAAAAATTTGATATAATAAAGACACTCAAGGGAGTAGCTAGCGGGATATCCGTTACAAGGTCGTCAATACGAAAGCAATTTCCGGCCTTGTATGAAACAGCGAGACTTGTTACAGTAAACAGGTCTCTTTTTGTTTGTCAAAAAGAGATTAAAGGAGGAACTATTTTGTCGAAAGAACAAAAGCGCCAAGCGTTTTATACGCAAAGTTCGGAAGAAGTTTTAAAGAATTTGGAAACTTCTGAGCAGGGTTTAACAAGCAATGAAGCTGCTAAGCGTTTAGATGAGTACGGTCGCAATGAACTAGATGAAGGAGAGAAAAAATCCCTTCTGATGAAATTCGTTGAGCAATTCAAGGATTTGATGATTCTCATTTTGCTGATTGCTGCTATTCTTTCAGTTGTGACTTCAGGTGGTGAAGATATTGCAGATGCGATTATTATCCTAGCTGTGGTCATTATTAATGCCATTTTTGGAGTTTATCAAGAAGGCAAGGCAGAAGAAGCAATTGAAGCACTAAAATCTATGTCTAGCCCAGCTGCGCGCGTGCTGCGTGACGGACATGTGACAGAAGTGGATTCTAAGGAATTAGTTCCAGGAGACATCGTTATACTGGAAGCTGGTGATGTGGTACCTGCTGATATGCGTCTTTTGGAAGCGAACACGTTGAAAATCGAAGAAGCAGCTCTGACTGGTGAATCTGTTCCTGTTGAAAAACATCTGACTGTTGATGTAGCTGCAGATGCAGGACTGGGTGACCGCATCAATATGGCTTTCCAAAATTCAAATGTTACGTACGGACGGGGAATGGGTGTAGTTGTCAATACAGGTATGTATACGGAAGTTGGTCATATTGCTGGTATGCTTCAGAACGCTGATGAAACAGATACTCCACTCAAGCAAAATCTAAATGGTCTGTCAAAAGTGCTCACCTATGCGATTTTAATTATTGCAGCTATCACTTTTGTGGTTGGTGTATTCGTTCAAGGAAAAGATCCACTGGGAGAATTGATGACATCAGTTGCACTTGCCGTTGCAGCAATTCCAGAGGGGCTCCCTGCTATTGTAACCATTGTCTTGGCACTTGGTACCCAAGTTTTGGCTAAGAGAAATTCCATTGTCAGAAAGCTTCCTGCAGTTGAGACGCTTGGCTCTACTGAAATTATTGCTTCTGATAAGACTGGTACGTTAACTATGAACAAAATGACAGTTGAGAAAGTCTTCTATGATGGTAGCTTGCACGAAGCAAAACAAGCTATTGACCTCGGACTCGACTTGCCTTTGCTACGCTCGGTTGTACTTGCTAATGACACTAAAATCGACCAAGAGGGGAAACTCATTGGAGATCCAACGGAAACAGCCTTTATCCAGTATGCTTTAGATAAAGGGTATGATGTCAAGGCCTTTTTGCAACAGTATCCTCGTGTAGCAGAGTTGCCGTTTGATTCTGAACGTAAGCTCATGTCAACTATTCATCCTTTGCCAGACGGTCGATTTTTGGTTGCTGTAAAAGGTGCGCCAGATCAACTCTTAAAACGTTGTGTGTCTCGTGACAAGGCAGGAACTATTGCTCAGATTGATGAGGCAACGACCCAGCTGATTAAAGATAATAACTCAGGTATGGCTCATCAAGCCTTGCGCGTGTTGGCTGGCGCCTACAAAATTATTGATGAAATTCCGGAAAATCTAACATCTACAGTTCTTGAAAATGATTTAATTTTCACAGGTATGATTGGCATGATTGACCCTGAACGTCCAGAAGCTGCAGAAGCTGTACGGGTTGCGAAAGAAGCAGGCATTCGTCCGATTATGATTACAGGTGATCACCAAGATACAGCGGAAGCTATTGCCAAACGTCTAGGAATTATCAATGATGATAGTAAAGACCATGTCATGACTGGTGCCGAGCTTAACGAATTGTCAGACGAAGAGTTTGAAAAAGTTGTTGGCCAATACTCTGTCTATGCACGGGTATCTCCTGAACATAAGGTGAGGATTGTCAAAGCTTGGCAACATCAAGGTAAAGTTGTTGCTATGACCGGTGATGGTGTCAATGATGCCCCAGCCCTGAAGACAGCCGACATCGGTATTGGAATGGGAATCACTGGGACCGAAGTTTCGAAAGGTGCTTCTGACATGATTCTGGCTGATGATAACTTTGCAACGATTATCGTGGCTGTTGAAGAAGGCCGTAAAGTCTTCTCTAACATTCAAAAGACGATTCAATATTTGCTTTCGGCCAATACGGCAGAAGTTTTGACTATTTTCCTAGCAACTCTTTTTGGTTGGGATGTGCTGCAGCCGGTTCACCTACTTTGGATTAATTTAGTGACAGATACTTTCCCTGCCATTGCTCTGGGAGTTGAACCTGCTGAGCCAGGTGTGATGACGCATAAACCGCGTGGTCGTAAGTCTAGCTTCTTCTCAGGTGGTGTCATGAGCTCGATTATTTACCAAGGATTCTTGCAAGGTGCTCTAGTGTTAGGGGTTTATGCCTATGCCTTGATGAATCCTGTTCATGTTGGGGATATGAGAGCTATTCATGCAGATGCCTTAACCATGTCTTTTGCAACACTTGGATTAATTCAACTCTTCCACGCTTTTAATGTGAAATCTGTTTATCAATCACTTCTGACGGTCGGACCATTCAAGTCTAAAACCTTTAATTGGTCTATCTTGGTCTCCTTTATCTTGTTGGCTTCTACTATTTTGATTGAGCCACTAGAAGGAATTTTTCATGTGACAAAATTGGATCTTTCACAATGGGCAGCAGTCCTTATTGGCAGTTTTTCAATGATTATCATTGTAGAAATTGTCAAATTTATCCAACGCAAACTTGGCTTTGATAAGAATGCTATTTAAGAAAGAAAAGTCATCTTCGGATGACTTTTTCTAATAATCTAATTGAAAAGGAAAGATATGGAAAAAATACTAAAAGAAAAATTAGCACAGGATATGCCGATTTATCAACAAGAAGAAATCCTTTGGATGTTAGATCATATTGGTCATCCAAATTATAAAATACGAGATGACTTAATCTTTGTTTCTCTAGCCAGAGCCATACAAGAACAGTTATTTACAAAGGACCAGTTTGATTTTGTAGTGGTTGAAGCTCTTAAACGACAGGGGCTTTTGTATAAAAAGGAAGAAGTTGGTCAGGCTACTCTGATTCGATCTTTTACGGCTTTATTATTCGCTAATTTGCTAAATGCAGATGCTAAGAAAAATTCACTTTATTTTAAAAGACTTTCTAGTCATCAAAGAATGGCTCTATTTGAACAAGGTCTGTCTTATTTATTGTATGAAAATGATAGCACTGGTTATTCTGAAGAATATGGTTGGGTGCATGCCTTTGCTCATGGTGCAGATCTTTTAGTTGAGATTATCTGTCATCCAGATTTTCCTATAACACGAGTAAATGAGGTTCTTCAAGTATTAGAAAAGATTTTTAAAAGAGTGGATTGGCGCTTTATTAGTGATGAAGATTGGCGTTTGGCACGAGTAATCTATCAAGCTGTTTTAAATGAGAGGCTCTCACAAACCAGAGTTGCGGTTTGGTTAACTTCGCTTAGCTTTCCGTTAGAAAACTCAATAGACTTTATACAGTTTTCCAATGTTCGTTCGTGCTTATTAGAAATTTATCTCCAATTAAATAAAGAAAAAGTTCTTGCAGACGAGCTGAGAGAAACCATTCACTTATTTTCGTACTAGATTTCAAAAGAGATAAGTGTAGCTACAATTTCTTCGTTAAAATGCTTCTTCTTGTATTTTAAAAAAAGAGATAGGAATGATTCTCGTCAAAAATCATAGGAATTTTTAAGTTTCTTAGTGTAAAATGGAGGTAAAGAGGAGGGATAAAAGATAATCAAATTAGTGGCATTTGATGCGGATGATACATTTCTGTGCTCTGACAATACCTATGATGTGGAGCACTTCGAGAAAATTTATCGAATGTTGCAAGATAAAGATATTAAAGTAGTTGTCATCTCAGATAATCAATATGCCCAACTGGCTTCGTTTTTTCCAAAACATTGACTTCACAGGAGATAATGGCTTTTGGAGATAGTGGAAATAACCTAAAAATGCTAGCTTGTGTTAGGATACAGCTATGCGATGAAAAGCAGCTCTGAAATAGTAAAGAGAGTAGCAAAATATCAAGCACCAGGTAATCAAGAATCAGGTGTTTTAGAAGCTCTTGAACAAGAGCTAGTAAAATAGTTCACTACTATATAAATCATTTTTCTGTATCTGTCTACTTAATATTCCTCTTCAGATGGCAATCTATCTAACAATCATGTAACAAAAAATGAAATTTCTTGATTACAACTTAGAAATTTTATACAATAACTATTATTGGATTCTGTCAGAAGTTAGAAAAAAATACTGATTTATGATATAATAAAATGATGCATGAAAAGAGGTAACTATGGATATTTCAGAAATTCGTCAAAAAATTGACGCAAATCGTGAAAAATTAGCTTCTTTCAGGGGGTCTCTTTGACTTAGAAAGTCTGGAAGAAGAAATCGCCATCTTAGAAAACAAGATGACAGAACCTGACTTTTGGGATGACAACATTGCAGCGCAAAAAACATCTCAAGAATTAAACGAACTCAAACAAACCTATAGTAATTTTCACCAAATGACTGATTTATTTGATGAATTGGAAATTTTACTGGATTTCTTGGCTGAAGACGCATCTGTGCAAGAGGAATTAGAAGAAAAGCTGGATGAGCTGGATAAGATGATGGGAAGTTATGAGATGACCTTGCTGTTATCAGAACCCTATGATCATAACAATGCTATCCTTGAGATTCATCCAGGATCTGGAGGTACAGAGGCGCAAGACTGGGGCGATATGTTGCTTCGGATGTATAATCGGTTTGGTAATGCCCATGGCTTTAAAGTCGAAGTGTTAGATTATCAAGCAGGAGATGAAGCGGGGATTAAGTCGGTGACCCTTTCATTTGAAGGACCACATGCGTATGGTCTGCTCAAGTCAGAAATGGGAGTTCACCGTTTGGTGCGGATTTCGCCATTTGATTCCGCTAAACGCCGTCATACTTCCTTTACCTCAGTAGAGGTTATGCCAGAGTTGGATGATACCATTGAGGTGGAAATCCGCGATGACGATATTAAGATGGATACTTTCCGTTCGGGAGGAGCCGGTGGTCAGAACGTCAACAAGGTTTCTACTGGTGTTCGTTTGACACATATACCAACGGGAATTGTAACTCAATCCACTGTTGATCGTACCCAGTATGGAAATCGTGATCGGGCCATGAAATTACTGCAAGCAAAACTCTACCAAATGGAGCAAGAGAAGAAAGCAGCCGAGGTAAACTCGCTCAAAGGAGATAAAAAAGAAATCTCTTGGGGGAGTCAAATCCGTTCTTATGTTTTTACACCATACACTATGGTTAAAGATCATCGAACTGGTTACGAAGTAGCTCAAGTTGATAAAGTCATGGATGGTGATTTAGATGGCTTTATAGATGCTTACTTGAAATGGCGATTAAATTAAACATGAATTTAAGAGAGTGGAACAGAGATTGTAATTGCATATAATTAAAGTTATCAATCCCACTCCTTCAACTATCTGATGAAAGGAACTCTTAACAATAAATGTCAATTATTGAAATGAGAGATGTTGTCAAAAAGTATGACAACGGGACAACAGCCCTGCGTGGTGTGTCTATTGAAGTAAATCCAGGAGAATTCACTTATATTGTAGGACCTTCTGGAGCTGGTAAATCAACGTTTATTCGTTTATTATATCGAGAAGTAAAACTTGATAAAGGTAGCTTACAAGTTGCTGGATTTAATCTGGCTAAGATAAAAAAACGCGATATTCCAATGTTACGTCGAAGTGTTGGTGTCGTTTTCCAGGATTATAAATTGTTACCTAAAAAGACGGTGTATGAAAATATCGCCTATGCTATGGAAGTTATTGGTGAACGCCGCCGGAATATTAAAAAACGTGTTATGGAAGTACTGGACTTGGTTGGCTTGAAGCATAAAGTTCGTTCTTTTCCAAATGAACTATCAGGTGGTGAACAACAGCGGATTGCAATTGCACGTGCTATTGTAAATAATCCAAAAGTTTTAATCGCAGATGAACCAACAGGAAATTTGGATCCAGATAATTCGTGGGAAATCATGAATTTACTAGAAAGAATCAATCTGCAAGGAACAACTGTTTTAATGGCCACTCATAATAGCCAAATTGTAAATACTTTGCGTCACCGCGTTATTGCCATCGAAAATGGTCGTGTGGTGCGTGATGAAGCAAAAGGAGAATACGGATACGATGAATAGTAGATTTTTAAGTCACCTGCTAGAATCGCTTAAGAGTTTAAAGCGAAATGGTTGGATGACAGTTGCTGCAGTCAGCTCCGTGATGATTACACTGGGCTTAGTCGCAATCTTTGTGTCAGTCATTTTAAATACAGCGAAGTTAGCAACAGATATTGAAAACAATGTACGGGTTATGGTCTATATGCGACCAGATACAGCGGACAATAAAAAGACCATTACAAAAGAAGGTCAAAAAGTCAAGAATGAGGATTATCATAAAGTTTATAACGCCCTCAATAAGATGTCTCATGTGAAATCAGTGAAGTTTTCTAGTAAAGAAGAACAATTAAAGAAATTAACAGAAGTCATGGGGAAAGATTGGAAACTCTTTGAAGGAGATGCTAATCCTTTGCATGATGCCTATATCGTGGATACAACAGAACCGAAGTATGTCAATTCTGTTGCAAATAATGCGAAGAAAATTGAAGGTGTTTCTGAAGTTGAAGATGGCGGTGCTAATACAAAACGTATCTTTGCTCTGGCTGAGTTTATCCGTACATGGGGAACCGTTGGGGTGCTTCTTTTAGTCTTTATCGCTGTTTTCTTGATTTCAAATACCATCCGTATTACAATTATTTCGCGTAGCCGTGAAATTCAAATCATGCGTCTAGTCGGCGCTAAAAACAGTTATATTCGAGGTCCCTTCTTGTTAGAAGGAGCCTGGATTGGATTGTTCGGAGCGGTTATTCCGGCTGGGTTAGTCTATTTTGTTTATGAAGTAGCTTATAAGTCATTCAATCCATCACTTGCCAGTCAGAATCTTTCAATGATTATGCCGCAAACCTTTGTTCCACTGATGATTACCTTCCTCTTTGTCGTAGGAATTATTATTGGGTCATTCGGTTCAGTTCTTTCCATGAGACGATTCTTGAGGATTTAGTAGAAAAATATAAAAAAGCCTGTTTAGGCTTTTTTTAATGTAAAAATGGATTAAACATTTTTTCGTGGACAATGGTGGTTTGAGAACCATGTCCGGGATAGACATCATAATCAGGTAAGGTTAGTAATTCTTTTTTGATACTCGAAATAAGTTGATCTGAGTTTCCGGTATATAAATCTGTTCGACCAATTGTCTCACAGAACAAGGCGTCACCTGTTAATACAAAATGTTCCTTAGGGAATATGATTGAAACGCCACCGATTGAATGTCCTGGTGTTGGTACGACATAAAAATAAAAATCATCTATATTGTAAGGAATATGATAGTCATAAAAAGCATTGGCGGGTTGGAGAACAACATCATCAATATTCTGATGGCGATCTAGTCCGGATAAATTATACTCTGGAGTATAAAGCCAGGCTGCTTCGCTTTCAGCCACGTAGACAGGAGGCTCGTGAAAGTCTTGACGAACTAAATCAACGCTCATAATATGATCGTAATGAGTATGAGTCAGCAAAATAGCTGTAATTGGCTTATTGATTTCTTGAATTTTTGCTGCAATTTTCTCCCAGTCACTACCCGGATCAACTACGATAAGATGATGCTCGTTTTCTAAATAATAAGTATTTTCGTATGCTTGAGAATTTAAAGTTTTATGAATTGTTATCATGAGAGCTCCCTTCCTTTCATAGTTTAACAAAAAATGTGAGAAATGACACAAAAGAAATATTGCTTTATTTGTCAAAAGAAAATAAGACATAAAACGTGATACGAAATAGTTGGATTTATGGTATAATTTTTCTAGTATGACACAAGAAAAAAGAAAATATGCTGTGGTAGATTTGGAGGCGACCAGTGCCCGCAGCAATGCAAAGATTATCCAAGTCGGAATTGTAATCATTGAAAATGGACAGATTGTCAAAGCTTATGAAACTGATGTGAACCCTCATGAGAAGTTGGATCCTCATATTCGCCAATTAACAGGATTGACAGATAAGCGATTGAGAAAGGCGCCAGACTTTTCTCAAGTGGCTCGTGAGATTTATGAATTGATTGAAGATGCCATTTTTGTGGCTCATAATGTGAAATTTGATGCCAATTTACTTGCAGAAGCCCTTTTTTGGGAAGGGTTTGAATTAGTGACTCCGAGGATAGATACGGTGGAACTTGCGCAAGTTTTTTTTCCAAAATTTGAAAAATATAATCTAGGAATTTTATGTGAACAGTTAGAAATTCCTTTAGAACACGCACATACAGCTCTTGCGGATGCCTCGGCAACAGCTACATTATTTTTAAAAATACAAGAAAAAATTCAAAAACTTCCAAAAGAGTTAGTGGAATATTTGTTAACGTTTTCGAATAGTTTGATTTATGAATCACGTTTGGCAATAGAGGATGCTTTTGATCATATGTCGGGTTTCACTTGCCATGATTTGATAAAGCAGCAGGGGATTTTTCTTAGAAAAAGTAAAAGGATTAAAAAAGCAAGGAAGTTATCCAAAAATTTCCAACACAACATCAGTTTGTTGGATTTAGAGGAACGAAAAGAACAAGATGAGTTTGCCCATGCGGTAGAACAGGCTTTAAAAAGTCATCAATCAAGCTTTTTACAAGCTCAGACGGGGTTAGGAAAGACCTATGGTTACTTACTTCCAGCTTTGGGGCAAACGAGCAAGCAAATCTTGGTGACGGTTCCTACGAAAGTATTGCAGGATCAGATTGTGGCAAATGAAGGACAGAACTTAGAACAAATTTTTCATATTTCTCTTCATAGCTTAAAAAGTCCTGCCAATTATTTGAAACTTGACTTCTTTTATGATAGTTTGCAACAAGTAGATGATAATCGTCTGGTCAATCGTTGCAAAATGTTACTTTTAGTTTGGCTTACAGAAACAGAATCGGGCGATCTGGATGAAATTGGCCAACGACATCGTTATCAGACTTATTTACAACAGGTTCTTCATGACGGGAAATTGAGCAAAAAATCTCATTTTTGGGATACAGATTTTTGGCAAAAAGGTCAAGAAAAATCGAAGCGTAGTCGTGTGTTAGTGACGAATCATGCCTATTTTTTGACGCGGTTAGAAGATGATAAGTCAATTGTAGAAAATCGGCTTTTGATTGTGGATGAAGCGCAGAAGTTGTTTTTAGCTTTGGAAAATCTATCTCGAAAATCACTTAATATGACAAAATGCTTGCAGCAGATTCAATTGGAACTTGCAAGAGCAGATACCATTTTACAACGCCGTTTATTAGAAGATATTCAATTTGAGTTGGCTCATGCGGCGGAACAATTTCAACGCTACAAAAAAAATGAACTAACGAAAGAAGCCTGTTCTAAACTCAGACAAGATTTGTTAGAGTTAGCTCCAACGTCCCTTTTGGAATTACGTGCGATTTTTACTACAAAATATGACCAGTTTTGGTTGAAAGAAGACCAATTTGATGATTATCGGGTGATGATGTTAGAAGCTACTTGTCTAAAAGTGCTAGATTTTAGATCCTTGTTACCTGAAAAAGTTCAGGTCTTATTTGTTTCAGCAACGTTGGAAATTAGCAAAAAAGTTCATTTGGCCCATTTACTTGGTTTTGAAAATGCACCATTTTATCAGTTACCACAGAAAATGAAGTTTCAGCAGAAAATATGGCTGGACAAGGATTTCCCAAATGTGGTGGATTTAGATGTGGAGACATATGCAGATTTGATTGCTAAATGGGTTCATAAGTTAGCTGATCAAGAAATCCCTATTTTGGTTTTGTTTACATCAAAATCATTACTACTGGCTGTTTCAGAACGCTTACGTCTTCCTCATTTAGCCCAGTATAAGAATGGCGAAGCAGCTAATATTAAACGTCGCTTTGATAGAGGAGAAACTAGTATTTTACTAGGATCTGGTAGTTTTTGGGAGGGAACGGATTTTTCTAGTCAGAAGCAAATGATTGAAATGATTACGCGAATCCCTTTTGATAATCCGAGTGATTTCTTTACACAGAAACTTAATAATAAATTGCGACAAGAAGGTAAGAATCCTTTTTATGATTATAACTTGCCTGTCGCGATTTTACGCATAAAACAGGCTTTAGGTCGTACCGTTCGACATCAAGAACAGCAATCAGCAGTTGTTATTTTAGACAATCGCATTTTAAGTAAGCGATATGGACGCCAAATTCAAACAGCTCTAGAAAAAGTTTCTCCGCTATCCATCACAAGTATGAAACAAATTCCAAAAGAGATAGAGCAATTTTTGAAAAAGGAAACGATGTAACTTCAATTTATTAATGACTCAGTTCAAAGTAAACTGAGTTTTTTTGTTAAAAATACTAATTTTCTCCGCTGCTAGTTTTAAATTTTGTTATAATAGAAACACAAAGAAAGAAGGTTCAATATGTATCAAAAATATCTTCCAGGGATTGGTTTTGCTTTTGTATTAGCGGCAGTAGCAACCGTCTTGGGAAATTTCTTTCCCTTGATTGGCTCCAGCGTTTTTGCCATTCTTTTGGGAATTTTAGCCAATAATCTTTTTCATATAAAAAAGACTTATCATGCTGGTTTAGCCTATTCTGGAAAGAAATTACTGCAATATTCCATTATTTTGCTGGGGTTCAGCATGTCCATTGGCCATGTCTCTGCTACGGGTATTTCCTCATTAAAGATTAGTATTTTAACGATTCTCATCGCCTTTCTTTCAGCTTATGTGGTAGGTCGTTTGTTGGGGATGGGTAAAGTTTTAACTACTTTAATTGGGTTCGGGACTGCTATTTGTGGTGGTTCTGCCATTGCAGCAGCCTCGCCAATTTTAGAAGCAAAAGATGAAGATATCGCTTTATCTATTTCAACAATTTTTTTCTTTAACATTTTAGCAGTTTTTATTTTCCCATTTTTAGGACATCTGATGCATATGAATAATGCAACTTTTGGAACTTGGGCAGGAACAGCTATCAATGATACATCATCTGTTGTAGCAGCAGGATATACTTACAGTCAGTCGGCGGGAGATTTAGCGACAATTGTTAAACTGAGTCGAGCTTTAATGATTGTACCAGCCTGTCTCATTTTTGCAGGGATTCGATATATACACTCCCAAAACAGTCATCAAAAAGTTGATTTAAAGAATATTTTTCCTTGGTTTATTCTGTGGTTTGTCGTAGCGTCTATTGTTACTAGTATAGGCATCTTTCCAAGTTCCTTTGTACCAGTAACAAAATTCTTGTCACAATGGCTCATGGCAATGGCTCTTGCTGGGATTGGGGCGAGAGTATCGTTTGGACAATTTAGAAAAGCGGGTGCAGCACCATTGCTAACAGGTGCCTTTGCTTGGTTTGCAGTTGCATCATCTAGCTTAATCATTCAATACTTTTTTTCATAAAATACTTGACGTGTATTTGTTTACTTTGGAGGAGATATGCCTTATCAAAAGCGCTCGATTGATTCACGAGTGGATTATAGTTTAATTTTACCAGTATTTTGTTTGCTTTTTATTGGTGTTGTAGCTATTTATATCGCTGTTAATCATGATTATCCCAAAAATGTTTGGCCGATTGTAGGGCAACAGATTGCTTGGATTGCTCTGGGGACAGTTATCAGTTTGATTGTTATGCTATTTAATACAAAATTTCTTTGGCAAATAACGCCATACTTATATGTATTTGGCTTATTCCTGATGGTGCTGCCGCTTATTTTTTATAGTTCAGAATTAGTTGCGTCAACAGGAGCAAAAAACTGGGTGACTATAGGACGTGTTACTTTATTTCAGCCGTCTGAATTCATGAAAATTTCTTATATTCTGATGTTGTCACGGGTCGTTGTTAATTTTTTGAAGCGCTATAAAGATAGAGAGCGAACGATCCAATTGGATTTTTTCCTAATTTGTGAACTAGCAGTTTATACACTACCTGTTTTGATTTTATTGACATTACAGAGTGACTTAGGGACAGCTTTAGTTTTTATTGCAATTTTTTCAGGAATTGTTCTTTTATCAGGTGTATCTTGGAAAATTATTGTACCAGTTGTTTTAGCTATTTTGGTTATAGGTGGGGGTTTTTTGTTGATTTTTATTTCAAAAGATGGCCGAGCCTTTTTACACCAAATTGGGATGCCAACATACCAGATTAACCGGATTTTGGCTTGGTTGAATCCATTTGACTATGCGCAAACAACTACGTATCAACAGGCACAAGGCCAAATAGCAATTGGTAGTGGTGGTCTCTGGGGACAAGGGTTTAATGTATCCAATCTATTGGTGCCTGTCCGTGAAAGTGATATGATTTTCACTGTTATTGCAGAAGATTTTGGTTTTGTTGGTGCAACAGCTGTGATTGCACTGTATTTGCTATTAATTTATCGTATGCTAAAAATTACCCTAAAATCAAATAATCAGTTTTATACATATATTTCAACTGGTTTTATTATGATGCTACTCTTTCATATTTTTGAAAATATTGGAGCAGTAACAGGGATTTTGCCTTTGACAGGAATTCCGCTGCCATTCATTTCTCAAGGGGGTTCTTCCATTATTAGTAGTTTAATTGGTGTAGGACTTTTGCTTTCGATGAGTTATCAAAATAATCTATCAGATGAGAAACACTTACATTATCCTACAAGACGTAAAAAAGTAGTATTAAAACAATTAAAATAAAGGAGAATAAGTATGACGAAAGTAGCTGTTATGTTGGCCAATGGATTTGAAGAAATTGAAGCGTTAACGGTTGTAGATGTTCTGCGTCGTGCTGGTATTACTTGCGAAATGATTGGCTTTGAAAAGATTGTGACGGGTTCTCATGATATTTCAGTTCAAGCGGATCAAATTTGGGATGGAAAGTTAGATGATTATGACTTAGTGGTACTACCGGGAGGAATGCCCGGAGCAACTAATCTGAGAGATGATGATCGTTTGATGTTAGCTCTACAGAAGATGCAAGAAGAAGGTAAGCGGATAGCAGCCATTTGCGCAGCACCGATTGCACTCAATCGTGCAGGAATCTTAAAGGACAAACAGTTTACCTGTTACGATGGTATCGAGTCAGATATTGAAACTGGAACTTACATCAAACAAACTGTCGTTGTTGATGGGAAAGTGATTACCAGTCGAGGCCCTGCAACAGCCTTAGCTTTTGCTTATGAGTTGGTTCATCAGTTAGGTGGAGATAGTGATCAGCTTGCAACTGCGATGCTTTACAATGATGGCTATGGTGATTGACTTTTGTGAGACTAAAACTTATTTGGAATTTTCCAGATAAGTTTTTTATTTAAATCTTTCCTCCCCAAACAGCTTTCCTCCCCCTTTTAGCCGCCATTTTTTAGAAAAATATGTTATAATAAAAGGTATGGATTATCAAGATTATATTTGGGATTTAGGGGGGACTCTCCTCGATAATTACGAGACTTCAACTGCTGCATTTGTAGAAACATTAGCTGATGCTGGGATTCGAGCTAGCCATGATGATGTATACAAGGCATTGAAGATTTCCACTCCCTATGCGATTGCTCAGTTTGCATCCGGCATTCCTCAATTTTTGCAAACCTATAAAGCAAATGAAGCGATAGAATTAGCTCATCCTGTTTTATTTGAAGGGGCTTCGGACTTGCTTAAGAAAATTATTGCACGAGGAGGGCGTAATTTTCTGATTTCTCATCGAAATGATCAGGTTTTAGAGATTCTTGAGAAAACGGAGATTTTGACAGATTTTACAGAAGTTGTAACGTCTAGTCGTGGTTTTAAAAGGAAGCCAAATCCTGAGTCAATGCTTTACTTAAAAGACAAATATCAGATTGAGAACGGTTTAGTCATCGGAGATCGTTTGATTGATACAGAAGCTGGTCAAGCAGCTGGTTTTGCGACTTATCTCTTTGATAATATGGAAAATCTCGAGCAATTTATAAAAATATAGAAAAGGAATCGTATGTCAGAAGAAACGAAAGAAATGCAAGCACAGGATTATGATGCTAGTCAAATTCAGGTTCTTGAAGGGTTAGAAGCTGTTCGTATGCGCCCAGGAATGTATATTGGCTCAACTTCAAAGGAAGGGCTTCACCACCTTGTTTGGGAAATTGTGGATAATTCAATTGATGAGGCACTAGCAGGTTTTGCAACCCATATTCAAGTATTTATAGAAAAAGATAATTCGATTACAGTTGTCGACGATGGTCGTGGGATTCCTGTAGATATTCAAGAGAAAACTGGCCGTCCTGCAGTAGAAACAGTTTTTACGATTCTCCACGCTGGAGGAAAATTTGGCGGTGGCGGTTATAAGGTTTCCGGTGGCCTTCATGGGGTGGGTTCTTCCGTTGTTAATGCCCTCTCAACTCAGTTAGATGTTCGTGTTTATAAAAATGGACAGATTCATTTTCAAGAATATCGTCGCGGTCAGGTCGTAGCGGATTTGAAAATTATTGGGGAAACAGATCAAACAGGGACAACTGTTCACTTTACTCCAGACCCAGAAATCTTCACAGAAACTGTTGAATTTGATTTTGAAAAATTGAATAAACGGGTACAGGAACTAGCGTTCTTGAATCGCGGATTGCGGATTTCTATCACAGATAAACGCGAAGGATTGGAACAAACAAAAGATTACCATTATGAAGGTGGAATTGCTAGCTATGTCCAATACATCAATGAAAACAAAGACGTTATCTTTGAGAATCCTATATATACAGACGGAGAAATGGATGATATTACTGTTGAAGTAGCTATACAATACACAACAGGTTACCACGAAACAGTCATGAGTTTTGCAAATAATATCCACACCCACGAAGGTGGAACTCATGAACAAGGATTCCGTACAGCACTCACGCGTGTCATCAATGACTATGCGAAGAAAAATAAACTTTTAAAAGAAAATGAAGATAATCTAACTGGTGAAGATGTTCGTGAAGGTTTGACAGCTGTCATCTCTGTCAAACATCCTAATCCTCAGTTTGAAGGACAAACAAAGACAAAGTTAGGCAATAGTGAAGTTGTTAAAATTACCAATCGTCTCTTTAGTGAAGCCTTTTCAGATTTTCTTTTGGAAAATCCTGCAGTTGCTAAGAAAATTATTGAGAAGGGAATTTTAGCATCTAAAGCTAGGATTGCAGCTAAGCGCGCACGTGAAGTAACCCGCAAGAAATCAGGACTGGAAATTTCCAACTTACCTGGTAAATTAGCAGACTGCTCTTCCAATGATCCACATGAAACAGAATTGTTTATCGTGGAAGGAGACTCAGCAGGTGGTTCAGCTAAGTCTGGTAGGAATCGGGAATTTCAGGCTATTTTACCAATTCGTGGTAAGATTTTAAATGTTGAAAAAGCCAGTATGGATAAAATCTTGGCAAATGAAGAAATTCGTAGCCTCTTTACTGCAATGGGAACAGGCTTTGGCGCAGACTTTGATGTGAATAAGGCTCGCTATCAAAAGCTAGTCATTATGACTGATGCTGATGTTGATGGTGCCCATATCCGAACTCTTCTGTTGACATTGATTTATCGTTATATGAAACCTGTTTTGGAAGCAGGATATGTTTATATTGCACAACCGCCTATTTATGGTGTTAAAGTTGGCAGTGAAGTGAAAGAATATATCCAACCCGGAGTCAATCAAGAAGAAGAGCTGCAGTTGGCATTGGAACGTTATTCTGAAGGTCGCTCCAAACCAAGTATCCAGCGTTATAAAGGGTTAGGTGAAATGGATGATCACCAACTTTGGGAAACAACAATGAACCCAGAACATCGCTTAATGGCGCGTGTTTCAGTAGATGATGCAGCAGAAGCAGATAAGATTTTTGACATGCTGATGGGTGATCGTGTAGAACCTCGCCGTGAATTTATCGAAGAAAATGCCGTTTATAGTACATTGGACGTTTAAAAAAATCTGAAAAAATTCACATTTACCAGTAAAATTATGATATAATAATCATGATTATTTTCAAGTAATATTTTGAAGGAGTTTTACATGTCTAACGGACTAATCGTACTAATTATAGTGATAGCAGTTCTCTTGATTGTTGCTTATATAGCTGCTGTCTTATTGAGAAAAAGAAATGATGCTTTACTTGCTAAGTTAGAAGAGCACAAAGAAGAACTTTATAATCTTCCTGTAAACGATGAGGTAGAAGCAGTAAAAAATATGCATTTGATTGGCCAAAGTCAAGTTGCCTTTCGTGAATGGAATCAAAAATGGGTTGATCTTTCTTTAAATTCTTTTGCAGATATTGAAAACAATCTCTTTGAAACAGAAGGTCACAATAATTCGTTCCGCTTTTTAAAAGCAAAACACGGTATTGATAAAATCGAAAGTCAGATTGACCTAATTGAAGAGGACATTACTGCTATTCGTAATGCACTTGCTGAATTAGAAAAGCAAGAATCAAAAAATAGTGGTCGTGTCTTGCATACCTTGGAGTTGTTTGAAAAGCTACAGGTATCTGTTGCAAATGATACAGAAGGTTATGGCTCTGCACTTCCTGAGATTGAAAAACAATTAGAAAAAATTCAATCTGAATTTTCCCAATTTGTAACTTTAAATTCATCAGGAGACCCTGTTGAAGCAGCAGAAATTTTGGATCAAACAGAAAATCATATTCTTGCCTTGACGCAGATTGTCGAAAAAATTCCAGCGCTTGTCTCTGATTTGGTTCACAAATTGCCCGAACAGTTAGAGGATCTGGAATCTGGTTATCGCAAATTGCTGGAGTCAGGATATCACTTTATTGAAACGGATATTGAATCTCGTTTTCAACAATTACATACTAGTTTAAAAAGGAATAGTGAAAATATTGCCAGTTTGGAATTGGATAATGCACAGTATGAAAATACGCAAATCCAAGAAGAAGTAGATGCTTTGTATGACATGTTCAACCGCGAAATTGCGTCGCATAAAGTAGTTGTCAAATTAGTCAATAGTTTACCAGATTATTTGAACCATACAAAAGAAAACAATCAAAATCTTTTGACAGAGATTGCTCGCCTTTCAAAACTATATCTATTGACGGAAAGTGATACGAATCATATTTGTCGACTTCAAAGTGAACTTTCGAGTTTAGATGATGTTGTTTTAGAAGCTATTGAAGATTCTTCAGAAAGAAAACAAGCTTATTCTGTTCTTCAAGAAAACCTTGAAACCATTCAAAAACGAGTTAAAGAAATTGAAGATGAACAATTAGTATTGAGTGAAAAGTTGTCAAAAATCGAAAAGGATGATGCCAATGCTCGACAAAGAGTCAATATTTATATCAATAAACTGCATACAATTAAACGTTATATGGAAAAACGCAATTTACCAGGTATTCCACGGAGCTTCCTGACTGTTTTCTTTACTGCAAGTGATAATACAGAAGCCTTATTAGCAGAATTGGAGCAATACCGTATCAATATCGAGTCAGTAAACCGTATGCTGGAAATTTTGACAAATGATATGAATGAACTTGAGAATGAAACCTATCGGATTGTTGAAAATGCAACGTTAACAGAACAACTATTGCAGTATTCAAATCGTTATCGTTCATTTGACGAGGGAGTACAGACTGCTTTCAACCGTGCATTGGAAATTTTTGAGAATGACTTTGATTATCAAGCTTCATTTGAAGAAATCTCACAAGCATTGGATGTAGTAGAACCTGGTGTAACCAATCGTTTTGTTACATCTTATGAAAAAACACGTGAAAATATCCGATTTTAAACGGAGATTAAAATGGAGATAAGAAATTATTTTCTTATCTCCATTTTTCTATATCTTATAACTTTTCGTACAAAATAAATACCAGCCACATTAATTGATGTGATTGGTATATTTTTTAATGGGTAAAAGTGACACAAACGCCTTCTGGGACAAAGAAATCATGTGAGATTTCTGTTAATTTTCCTGTTTTTGGATCGCGTTTGAAAACAGTGGCATTATCTGAGTCTTGATGAACCGCAATCACATACTGTTGGTCTGGTGTGATATTAAAATCGCGCGGGTTTTTTCCATTTGTCGGAACAATTTCTACGAGTTCAAGAGTTCCGTCGCCAGCCACTTTATAAACTGCAATTGAATTGTGCCCACGGTTGGAACCATAAAGGAATCGACCGTCAGCAGATAAGCGAATGGCAGCTGTTCCATTGAATTCTGAAAAGTTTTCTGGTAAGGTTGAAATAGTTTGCATACGTTCAAATTGACCATCTCCATCATAAATTAAAACTTCAATAGTGGAGTTTAATTCACAAATGAGATAAGCGATTTTGTAGCTTGGGTGGAATACAATGTGACGTGGACCAGCACCAGGTGTCGCATGATAGGTTTCCAAACGATTTAAGCGTCCATAGTCACTAATTTCGTATGTTACAACTTCATCCGTACCCAAATCACATGTAACCAGATATTTATCAGGCGTTAGATCCGCATAATGCACGTGAGCAGCCGTTTGGCTTTCGTGAGGGCCATAACCGATATGGACATCGGAATCCACTAATTTTAGACTACCATTTTCTTGTCGCCTATAAACTAATACTTGTCCTTTATGGTAATTCGCTCCGTACACAAGACTTCTTGCTTCGTCGACACTCACATAGCATAGCGGAGCACCTTCCGCTACGACGTGATTAAGGAGTTGTCTAGCTTTGTTAAAAGCTGCAATACCTCCCTCACCGTGTTCAGCTCCAACAGAATATAGATAATGTTGTTTGTCAAAAGCTAAATAAGTAGGATGTGGTTCTTTTGCAACAAGTGTTAAATTTGCTAGTTTGCCTGTACTAGTATCAAAATCAGCTTTGTAAATTCCTTCAGAGCTACGACGTGTATAAGTTCCAAAATAAACTGTTTGAGTCATCATTCACCTCGAAAAAATTTGGTACTTTTATTATAACATAAAAATAGATGAAATAGTTTTCATAAATGAAAGCGCCTGTTAGTCTTATGCCTAAAAAATAGATAAAAAATAGATTTGAGGTAGAAAGGGAACAGATGGCTTTGTTACAATAAAAATAGATTTACGAGAATAGCATTAAACTGATTCAGATGACAGAAACGTTGTAAAGTTTTTGTGTTATCGGAAGGGTTTAAGGAATGTTGTTCTCGCTTCTAAAATGTTTAGATTTTTTGAAAAAAATTTTGTCCTAGATCACGAAGTTCAATCTTTGTAAGTTCGTGATTTTATTGTATAATAAAAGTAATCTTTATACGGATGATTAGTAATTTTATATTTTAAGGAGTAAAAAATGCATAAGATTTTAGTAGTAGAAGATGACACTACCATTAATCAAGTGATTTGTGAATTTTTAAAAGAAAACCATTATGAAGTGACAGCCGTTTTTGACGGTGCAGAAGCTTTGCGTATATTTGAAGAAAAATCATTTGACTTAATCGTTTTGGACGTTATGTTACCTTCCATGAGTGGTTTGGATGTGCTAAAGGAAATCCGAAAAACATCACAGGTACCAGTTATGATGTTAACTGCACTAGATGATGAATATACTCAACTGGTCAGCTTTAATCATTTGATTAGTGACTACGTCACCAAGCCATTTTCACCATTGATTTTGATGAAACGGATTGAGAATATTTTCCGTAGTACAGTAACAGAATCTGAAATTATTGTTGGGGATTTGCGTGTTTCAGTTGATGATTGCACGGTTTATTGGCAAGAAGAAAAAATGTCTCCAACCAAAAAAGAATATGAAATTATCCAAGCTCTGGCTAAAAGAAAAAATCATTTAGTGACACGAGATCAATTGATGAATACAATCTGGGGTTATAGCGAACTAGATAGTCGTGTTTTAGATAATCATGTAAAAAATATTCGAAAAAAAATCCCTGGAATTCCTCTTAAAACAATTACTGGTATGGGGTACCAACTTGGGGGAGAAGAAGAGTGAGAATTGCTAAAAAGCATTTCCTTTTGACAGGAACGATTATTTTTATTGTCGTGACAACGGTTCTGGCGACACTTTATTTTGTGATGCCTGTTTATTATGATCAAGTCAAACATCGAGAGGCTAAAAGTGAGTTTTCCAAAATTGCCCAGCAGGTTCAAGGGAAGCCGTCAGATGACATAGGAAAGCTTTTAAGTGACTACAATCGAAAGAATACACGCGTTTGGTTTAGCATATTAGATGCAAAAGGAAAACTTATTTATCCTCGTATTGATTTAGCGAATGAAAAGGGGGAATTTCAATTAACAATTTTACCCTCTGACATGAGTTTGAATAATCAAACCAAAAGTATGAGTAAGAAGATAAAAACGGCGGAAGGTACCACATTGACTTTGCGTGGAGAATATTCTCTCCAACCAATATCGGATGCTAATTATGTGCTGTTAAGCCTCTATCCTTATATCTTATTCTTTTCTTTAGCATTAGGTGGTGTAGCGGCTTTTCTTTACAGTCGATTTGCAACCAAACGCATTAAAGAAATTTCAGAAAGTACGCGTAAGATGGCAACACTTTCTCCAGATGTAATTTGTCCCGTCAAAGGTCATGATGAAATTTCTAATCTTGCTCAAGATATTAACACTCTTTATCAAAATCTGTTGATGAGTATTGAAGCTTTGCGATTGGAAAATGAAAAAGTGGCTGAAAGCGAGCGGGAGAAAGCAGAGTTCCTTCGTATGACCTCTCATGAGTTGAAGACACCAATCACTAGCATGATGGGAATTGTAGATGGTATGATCTATGGAGTTGGCGATTTCAAGGATAAAGATAAATATTTACATAAATGCCGTGAAATTTTGGAAGAACAATCTAGGCTTGTGCAATCCATTTTGGCGATTTCTAAGATTGAAATGCGTATAGAAGCGGAAGAAGAGGAGTTTTCACTTAAGCAGCTTTTAGAGGAAAATTTAAATACTTATAAAATGCTGGCTGATATGAAAGGTTACAAGTTTATCGTTCATTTAGAAGAACTTTATGTTCAGGGTAACAAAATGTATTTATTAAAGGCAATTAAAAATTTATTGGACAATGCTTTTCATTACGCATTAGCTGGTGGAGAAATTCTTTTAATTGTCGAACATGGTCGGTTCATCATTGAAAATGACGCAGAGCATGTATTAGATGAACAGCAAATTCAGAAGATTTTTCAACCGTTTTATCGTCCAGACTACAGTCGTAATCGTAAAGATGGTGGGACAGGTTTGGGACTCTTTATTGTTCAACAAATTTTGGAGAAACACAACTTGCATTATTGTTTTGAGGCTGTTGATGGCACGCGAATGCGTTTTACAATTTTTTTCTCAGGTAATAAACGTTAAAAGCAGTTATCTGTTCAGGAACTGAACAGATGATTGCTTTTTTATATCGTATGGACATAGAGCTTGCAAATTTTTTCAATCGTGCTATAATGTTTTCTAGAGACATATCATCTGCAGGAAATCTTGTAGAGAGCGCGTGAAGCTGGAAATCGCGTAGAGGATGCAGTTGGGACTACTCTATTAGCTTTTATGCAAACATAAAACGGTGGCTACGTTAGAGCCAATCAGAGGTGTCAACAGTTTTTGTTGTACATAAATGAAGGTGGAACCACGTTGCGACGTCCTTTTGAGGATGTCGTTTTTATTTTGTCAGAAGGAGGAAGAATGATGCTTTATATGATTGGAGGATCGCCTTGTAGTGGGAAGTCAACAATTGCTTCACTTCTCGCTAGACAGTATCAGCTGCTTCATATCAAGCTGGATGATTTGGTGGACGAGATGATGAGTCAAGCAAGTGTAGATTCACAGCCGATTTGCCTTCTTAGACAGGACAGAAATCCGGAACAAATCTGGATGAGAAATCCAGAAGAGATGGCAGATGAAGAATGGCGCTTTTATGAAGAGATTTTTCCTTACGTAAAATCTTACTTGATAAAAAATCAAGATAGACCACTCTTGGTGGAGGGGGCAGGGCTTTTGCCTCACTTGGTAAAGGAGCTTGAATGGCCAGCGTCTTCCTATCTATGCTTGACTCCGACAGCTGATTTTCAGAAAAAGCATTATAAACAGAGAGAATGGGTTCCTTATGTCTTAGAGGGAACAACCAATCCTGAGCAAGCTTTTGAAAACTGGATGCAGCGAGACATTCTTTTTGCCCAAATGGTTCGGAAGGAAGCGATGAAATTAGGCTATCCTAGGCTCATAGCAGATGGTAGTCAATCAGAAAAGCAGACTGTGGAAGAGGTTGCTCGGCTCTTAAAATTGTCCAATATAAACAGAATAGATACTAAAGGAGAAAATTATGATTAAGATTACTTTCCCAGATGGCGCTGTGCGTGAATTCGAATCTGGCGTGACAACTTTTGAAATTGCTCAATCTATCAGCAATTCTCTTGCTAAGAAAGCCTTGGCTGGTAAATTCAACGGCAAACTCATTGATACCACTCGTGCCATTACAGAAGATGGAGCGATCGAGATTGTAACACCTGACCACGAAGACGCTTTGGATATCTTGCGTCACTCTGCTGCTCACTTGTTCGCTCAAGCGGCGCGCCGTCTCTTCCCAGAGATTCACTTAGGAGTTGGTCCTGCTATTCAGGACGGTTTCTACTACGATACGGACAATACAGCTGGTCAAATCTCTAACGAAGATTTGCCTCGTATCGAAGAAGAAATGAAGAAGATTGTCAAGGAAAATTTTCCGTCAATCCGCGAAGAAGTGACAAAGGATGAAGCACGAGAAATTTTCAAAAACGATCCTTACAAGTTAGAATTGATTGAGGAGCATTCAGAAGACGAAGGAGGTCTTACGATTTACCGTCAAGGTGAATATGTGGATCTCTGCCGTGGACCTCACGTACCGTCAACTGGACGTATTCAAATTTTCCATTTGCTCAATGTAGCAGGTGCATACTGGCGTGGGAATAGTGACAATGCTATGATGCAACGGATTTATGGAACAGCATGGTTTGATAAGAAAGACCTAAAAAACTATCTTCAAATGCGTGAAGAAGCCAAGGAACGTGATCACCGTAAGCTCGGTAAAGAGCTTGATCTTTTCATGATTTCTCCTGAGGTTGGGCAAGGTCTTCCGTTTTGGCTTCCAGATGGTGCGACTATTCGTCGTATCGTAGAACGCTATATTACAGACCGTGAGGTTAATGATGGTTACCAACATGTATATACACCACCACTTGCAAGTGTAGAACTATATAAAACTTCTGGTCACTGGGAACATTACCAAGAAGATATGTTTCCACCGATGGATATGGGAGATGGTGAACAATTTGTTCTTCGTCCGATGAATTGTCCACACCATATCGAAGTTTATAAAAATCATGTTCATTCTTATCGTGAGTTACCCATTCGTATTGCGGAACTTGGTATGATGCATCGCTTTGAAAAATCAGGTGCACTTTCAGGACTCCAACGTGTTCGTGAAATGACCTTAAACGATTCTCACTTATTTGTCATGCCGGAGCAAATTCAAGAAGAGTTTAAACATGTGTTGGATTTGATGATTGATGTTTATAAAGACTTCAATATTACAGACTATCGTTTCCGTCTGTCTTATCGTGATCTGAATGACAAACATAAATATTTTGATAATGATGAAATGTGGGAAAATGCTCAACGTATGCTAAAAGGAGCAATGGATGATTTAGGTTTGGACTACTTTGAGGCAGAAGGCGAAGCTGCTTTCTATGGTCCTAAGTTGGATGTCCAAGTAAAAACAGCTCTTGGAAATGAAGAAACTCTTTCCACGATTCAATTGGATTTCTTGTTACCAGAACGTTTTGATCTCCATTATATCGGAGCAGACGGTGAAGAGCATCGTCCAGTCATGATTCACCGTGGTATTGTGTCTACGATGGAACGCTTTATTGCTTACTTGATTGAAACTTACAAAGGTGCGTTCCCAACTTGGCTGGCACCTCATCAAGTGACGGTCATTCCAATTTCTAATGAAGCGCATGCTGATTACGCTTGGAAAGTAGCGAAAGAACTACGCAATCATGGTGTTCGTGTGGACGTTGATGAACGCAATGAAAAAATGCAATACAAGATTCGTCAAAGTCAGACTCATAAAGTTCCTTATCAATTGATTGTTGGAGATAAAGAGCAAGCAGATGGTACTGTAAATGTTCGTCGTTATGGCAGCAAACAAACGCATACAGAAGCAGTTGATGAATTTGTAAATCATATTGTAGCTGATATTGCTAGAAAATCATGTCCAGATAATAGTAGAAACGAAGCTGACAAGTAGATGCAGGACTGGAGTGACGTTGTGGTTACTTATAAAAATGCCACAGTGTATGTCTGTCGCCTCATTTTACCTTCTTTTCAATTTCTGAGCTGAAGCTAGAAAAGATGTTTATTAAAAACTCTATTCTATAAGGGATTTTGAACAGCACTCTAAAAGTTGGATCTTTTATGTCTAACTTTTGAGGGCAGTTCATTTCCTACTATAGAATAGAGTTTTTTTAATTTTATAAGTGCCAAGCATCGTAATCAAAGGTTTGTAAAATCATATCCGTCATTTCTTCTGGCGTTTCTTTCGCACCGCTTGAAATCCAGAGTGAGATAATACCTTCTATGCTAGACAGAAAGACTTCAAGCGCATATTTTTTAGAAATGGTGAAATTTTCTTTTAAAAAGTGTTCGGTTTGAAGTTTATACTGATTATGCATTAAAATACTGAGCATAAATTCACGGATTGTCTCACGAAAATTGAGATAATGACTTTGAGAAACAGCATAGATTAAGTCATGGTTTTGTTGGAGATAATTTAGATTGGTGATAAGCAAGTTGCGTGTACTTGTCGTTTCTTCAAAATTTTTTCGTAATTGGACGATAATTTCTTCTTTTAGTGTTTCAATTAGGTCGAATTTATCAAGATAATGAAGGTAGAAAGTTCCACGATTAATACCTGCCCGTTTACATAGTTTGCTAACGGAAATGGTTTCAAATTTTTCTTCTAATAACAGTTGAATAAGTGCTTTTCTAATCTGTTGCTTGGTTGTTGTCTGTCGGTTTTGCACCATGATGCTCCTTAAATGAACACTCTGTTGATAATTGATGATTGCTTTTAAACTAAGGTCATTATATAATATTGCTAGAAACAAATCAACACGTTGTTGATTTATCCGTTTGATGAAGTAAGAAAAGGAAGAGAAAAGATGGCTTATATTGAAATGAAGCATAGTTATAAACGGTATCAAATGGGAGATTCGGAAATCATTGCTAATAATGACATCTCTTTTGATATCGAAAAGGGTGAACTGGTCATCATTCTTGGAGCGTCTGGAGCTGGGAAATCAACAGTCCTAAATATTCTTGGTGGAATGGATAGCAATGACGAGGGAGATGTGTTGATTGATGGGCAAAATATAGCATATTATAATGCTCGTCAATTAACAGATTATCGTCGGAATGATGTTGGTTTCGTCTTTCAATTTTATAATTTAGTTCCTAATTTGACAGCTTTGGAAAATGTTGAGCTGGCTTCAGAAATTGTTCAAGATGCACAGGATGCAGCAGAAGCGCTAGCAGCAGTTGGCTTGGAAAATCGGCTTCACAATTTTCCAGCACAATTATCTGGTGGTGAGCAACAGCGTGTTTCTATTGCGCGTGCGGTGGCAAAAAATCCGAAAATTTTGCTTTGCGATGAGCCGACCGGTGCGCTCGATTATAAAACTGGGAAGCAAGTATTGCAGATTTTGCAGGACATGGCTCGGAATCAAGGAGTGACAGTGATTATTGTGACTCATAATGGCGCCTTAGCTCCAATTGCAGACCGCGTGATTCATATCCATGATGCACGGATTCAATCCGTTACTTTGAATGAACAACCTCAAAATATTGCTAGTCTAGAATATTAGGAGCAGTTCGATGAAAAAATCCATTTTAAAAAAGGATATCTGGCTTTCTTTCCGTCAGTCTAAAGGACGCTTCCTTTCTATCATGTGTCTCATGATGTTAGGCTCTTTTGCGTTGGTTGGTTTAAAGGCTGCTAGTCCAGATATTGAAAATTCAGCTCATCGTTATCTCGTAAAGATGAAACTGATGGATTTAGCAGTCATTTCAGATTATGGGATTAGTCAAGATGACCAAAAGGAGTTGGATACCCTAAAACATGCCCGTGTGGAATATGGTTATTTCAAGGATACAGTAATCGAAGATAGTTCCACATCTGTTCGAGTCTTCTCTCAAACAAATAAGATTTCACGTTTTCGTCTTGTATCTGGAGAGTTTCCTAGAAACGAAAATCAAATTGCTTTGGCTAGTTTTTATCAGAGAAAATACAAGATTGGTGATAGTATTACTTTAAATGAGGAAGGAAGTAATAAATCTGTTTTAAAGCAACATACCTTTACGGTGACAGGTTTTGTCAATTCAAGTGAATTGGCTTCAACAATATCGCTCGGAGAGTCTACATCTGGTAGTGGTAGCCTGTCAGCGTATGCAGTGGTTAGTCCTAAAACGTTCAAGAGTTCAGTTTATACAGTGGCTCGTGTGACTTATGAAGATTTGACAAATCTAAATTCATTTGGTGATATTTATCGAAAGAAATTAAAGATACATCAAAATGATTTGAAGAAGATGCTGGCTGATAATGGAAAAAATCGATTATCTACTATTAAATCCGAAGCCCAAAAAAAGATTACAGAGGGTGAAGTGACAATCAAGAAAACACAGCAAACATTGGCTGATGCACAAAAGCAATTAACCGCTGGACAGAGAACAATTGACCAGAAGAAAGCAGAATTACAAGAAGTTCAAAATCAACTGCTAGAAAAAGAAAGTCTGCTTGCTCAAGGAGCCACTCAAATTGCTCAAGCAGAGCAGACATTAGATAAGTCGAAAATTCAATTAAATACAGCTGCAGATCAGCTTACAGCAGGATGGATTCAGCTGAATCAGAACAAGGCACACCTAGACAGTGCTAATAATCAATTAACAGCAGCTAAGGAAAAACTGACTAGCAGCCAAGCAAAATTATCTGCAGCTCAAACTGGATTAGAACAAGGACAAGCACAATTGGCAAGTGCTAAAATAGCCTTGCAAGAAAAAATTGGTCAGCTCAAGGCTCAAGGGATTGATCCATCAACTGTGGCAGAGATTGTAGCGGCTCAAGCGCAAATCACAAAGAAAGAAGCAGAATTGAATGTTGCTAAGACTGAATTAGCGAACCAACAAGCGATCTATCGGCTTGCTTTGGCTCAGTATCAGCAGCAGGAGCAAGCTTATCAGGTAGGAAATCACCAATATCAAGCAGCCCTTGCAACATTGAAACAAAAACAGAGCGAGTACAATGTAGGAAAAGCCCAATACCAAAGTGGACTGGCGGTTTTAGAAAGCAAAAAAAAGGAATATCAGGCAGGACAAGTGCAATTAGAGCAAGCAAAACAGAAAATTGCAACTGGCCAAAGCCAAATTACTCAAGCTCAAAGAGAATTAAATGATAAAAAATCTCAATATGACAAAGAGAAAAAAGAAGCAGAAATCAAAATTAAAAATGGACAGGCTGATATTCAAAAAGCAAAAGATGAATTCGCAGGTCTAACTGTTCCATCTTATCACATCTATACACGTCGAACGTTTCCAGGTTCCCAAGAATATCTGACAACAGGCACACGAGCACATGGAATCTCATCGGTAGGCAATGTCTTTCCAATCGTTCTTTATCTGGTTGCTGCTCTCGTTACAGTAACGACAATGACACGTTTTGTTAATGAAGAACGCATCAATGCAGGGCTTTTAAAGGCGTTAGGCTACAAGAATCAAGATGTGGTGAAAAAATTTGTAGTATATGGTTTGGTTTCCGGCTTGTCAGGAACAGTTATTGGGATTTTAGCAGGGACTTATTTCTTGCCTTATATTCTAGGAAAAACGGTTTTTAGAACAACAACTTACCCACCAGTACGATTGGATTTTTACTGGGAAATTAGTTTATTAGCACTTCTTTGTTCGATTTTGTGTAGCGTAGTACCTGCCCTTTATATCGCTAGGAAGGAATTAAAAGAAGTTCCAGCTCAATTGTTATTACCAAAAGTACCAAATAAAGGATCTAAAATTTTATTGGAGCAGGTTGGCTTTATTTGGAAACGGCTCAATTTCACGCAAAAAGTAACCGCGCGGAATATTTTTCGATATAAGCAAAGGATGCTAATGACAATTTTTGGTGTAGCAGGTTCAGTTGCTCTTCTATTTGCTGGTTTGGGGATGTCCTCTTCTATGGGAGGGATTGGAGAGCGCCAGTTTGGTGACATTATCAAATATGATGCTGTTATCTCACAAAAAAATCATATCAGTCAAAAAGAACGAGCTGATTTAAATCATTTACTGAGTAGTTCTAAGATTACGCAAAAGGGAAGTATTTACCATCAAGATTTTACAAAAACCATCAAAGGTCTCAAAGATGAGCAAACGCTCTCCTTATTTGTGACACCAGAAAAAGATTTTCAGCATTTCATTGAAATGTATGATAGCAAAACAAAATCACCTTTAAAATTATCAACACGAGGTGCAGTTATTTCACAAAAGCTAGCTGATGTTCTTCATGTGTCAGCAGGTGATACATTTGAGTTGACATCAGATGATGGAAAACACTATAAAATCAAAGTTATAGCTATTTCAGAGATGTATGCGGGGCACTTTATTTTTATGAATAAAGCCTACTATAAGGCAGCATTTAAGAGTGATTTTCACACAAATGCCTATTTAATCAAATTGAAAAATTCTTCAAGTAAAAATGTACAAGATATGGCTGCGGCATTTATGAAATTATCAGGTGTGCGTGCTGTTGTACAAAATACTTCAATGATTGAGCAAATTCATACAATTGTCAAATCTCTTGGCTTTGTGATGCAAATTTTAACTTTGGTATCAATTTTACTGGCAGTTGTCATTTTGTATAATTTGACAAATATCAATGTTGCTGAACGAATTCGAGAACTATCAACGATTAAAGTACTAGGTTTTTATAATAAGGAAGTTACGCTTTATATCTATAGAGAAACGATAGTTCTTTCCATTATTGGGATTATTGTTGGGATCTTTTCAGGAAAATTGCTGCACAGTTTTCTCTTGCAGATGATTGCCCCAGAGAACATTCTTCTTAATCCGAACGTTTCCTCAACTGTTTATCTCGTTCCAATTCTTTCAATTATGTTAATCTTAATCGTTTTAGGGTTTATGGTGAATTACATTCTAAAACGAGTGGATATGTTGGAAGCATTGAAGTCAGTTGATTAATGAAAGTAGAAAACTTTCACTCAAACTTAAGAGTGGAAGTTTTTTCTTGGTTTGTTATAATATTTTTATAAAGGACACGTAAAATAAGACGATGAAACAAAAAATTGCTTTATTATCAGACATTCATGGAAATATCACAGCATTAGAGGCTGTCTTAGCAGATGCGAAGAAACAAAAAGTGACCGATTATTGGTTCTTGGGAGATTTATTAGCGCCAGGAACGGGTCGAAGGAAGATTCTTGACTTAGTAGCTGCTCTACCGATCAGTATTCAAGTGCGAGGAAATTGGGAAGATAGTATTTGGAATGCCCTTCATGGGAAATTAGATATCAGTCGCCCTAGTCATTTATATATGGTTTGTTTATGCCAGTATCTTTTGGAAGAAGTCACACCTGAAGAACTAGACCGATTGCATGAGTTGCCCTTGCAGCTTTTGACAAAAGTTGGCGATTTAGAAATCGCTGTGACTCATCATTTGCCAGATAAAAATTGGGGACGAGAGTTGATTCATATTGGTCAACAAGAGAATTTTGAT